>CBFGON010000140.1:0-5797 GCA_965650395.1 uncultured Qipengyuania sp.
ATGTCGATGAAGACCTTGCCGACACCCTGTCGCTCCAATTCGTCGAGGGCTTCGGCGAGTTCGACGCGCCGATGGCCCATCTTGGGATCAACGAGATCACGTTCGGTGCCGACGAAGATAATATCGCCTGAAGGTGAAGGGTGATGCAGCTTCGACTGGAACACCCAGTTGAATTGATCGAGCGGGCTGAGGATAGTGAAATACAGAAGGACGAACGAAATCGCGCCCGCATAAAGCAGGTGTCGCAAGCGCTCGATCGTGTTCCGCGTGAGGCCGTGAGCCTGCGTTGCGGAAGGCACGCGCGCAATTGACGAGGCGCGATCGTCGGTCATTGCGACCACTTATGGGCGCATTAGGTTTAAGAAAGTTTTGACGCCGCCGCAGATTTTTCCGGAGAGCGAAGGATTTCCGCGCAATGCGATGGTTAAGGCCGGTTAAGGGGAAATAGTGAACGATTTTTCGCTTGAACTATCTGCATCCATCCATTTGGTTGTTAAAAAACCCTTCAAATACAGATGTATGACGTGAGAAATAATCGGCTGCGAAAAAGGGTTAACGGCCTTCTCGGGTTGCCGCCGACGTGCCTTCAGGCGATGATTCCGAAAAGATCGTGCTCATCTGCGTCTTCGACGGCAACAAATACAATGTCACCCGCGGTAGTATCTGCCGGAACATTACGCAGATACACCGAGCCGTCGATTTCGGGAGCATCCGCCTGGCTGCGACCGGTGGCACCAATATCGCCATCTTCGTCAGGATCGCCGACATCGTCGATGATCACCGGAATAGTCTTTCCGATCTTCGCTGCCAGCTTGGCGGCACTGATGCGCTCGGTCACTTCCATGATACGGGCGAAACGCTCTTCCTTTATCTCCTCGGGCACGGGATCGGGCAGGGCGTTGGCTGCCGCACCTTCGACCGGCTCGAACCGGAATGCGCCCACGCGGTCGAGCTGGGCTTGTTCCAGCCAGTCGAGCAGATATTTAAAATCGTCTTCGGTTTCGCCCGGAAAGCCGACCACGAAGCTCGAGCGAATGGCGATATCGGGGCAGATTTCGCGCCAGCCCTTGAGCCGCTCGAGCACCCTGGCTTCATTCGCCGGGCGTTTCATCGCACGCAGCACGCTGGGAGAAGCATGCTGGAACGGAATGTCGAGATAGGGGGTCAACAACCCTTCAGCCATCAGCGGGATGACCGCATCGACGTGGGGGTAGGGATAGACATAATGCAGCCGCACCCAGGGCGCGGTGCCTTCCGCCGTGCGCAACTGGCCCAGTTCGCGCGCCATGTCGGTCATATGCGCGCGGACCATGCGGTCTTTCCACATGCGCTCTTCATGTCGCGTATCCACGCCATAGGCGCTGGTGTCCTGGCTGATGACCAGCAGTTCCTTGGTGCCTGCCGCCACCAGCTTTTCTGCCTCGCGCAGCACTGCATCGATCCGGCGGCTGGCCAGCTTGCCCCGCAATTGCGGGATGATGCAGAAAGCGCAGGAATGATTGCAGCCTTCCGAAATCTTCAGATAGCTGTAGTGGCGCGGGGTGAGCTTCACATCGGGCTGCGGGATCAGGTCGACGAACGGACCCTGACTTGGCGGCGCATAAATGTGCACCGCTTCAACCACCTGCTCATACTGATGCGCACCGGTTACCGCGAGCACGCTGGGGTGCGCAGCGCGGATCACATCGGCTTCCTCACCCATGCAGCCGGTCACGATCACGCGGCCATTTTCGGCAATGGCTTCGCCGATAGCCTGCAGGCTTTCTTCCTTGGCGGAATCGAGGAAGCCGCAGGTGTTGACCAGCACCACATCGGCACCCGCGTAATCAGGACTCATAGCATAGCCATCGGCACGCAGCCGCGTAAGGATACGCTCTGAATCGACGAGCGCCTTGGGGCACCCAAGGGAAACCATGCCGACCTTCTTCTGGTCGGGGATCGGGGATGTTGCGGTGGTCATGCCAAAGTCCGTGAAAGTGCGCGCGCCTCTACACCAGTGTGCGTGTTTGCGCTATCCCTCCCGGCAGGGTTGCCTTTGGGGGAGGTAAACATGTTCGATGTCAACTGGTTGGCGGTGGTGCTGGCGGCGCTTGCGGGCTTTGTGGTCGGCGGAATCTGGTACGGGCCGGTCATGGGAAAGAAATGGATGGGCGCGGTCGGTCTGTCCGAAGAACAGATCAAGCAAGGCAATATGGGCGTGATCTATGGTGGTGCCTTCGCCTTCTCGCTCTTGGCCAGCTGGACGCTGGCGCACACTTTCGCAACCTATGCGCAGGATTTGTCGATCCCGGTCAAGGTAATGACGTCATTCGGTGTGGCACTGGGTTTCATCGTGCCTGCGATCGGCACAAACTATCTGTTCAGCCAGAAGTCGAAAGCGCTGTTCTTGATCGACGCCGGTTACTGGCTGCTGTTCTACATCGCGATGGGGGCGGTGCACGCTTACCTGCGATGAAGCAACGCGGCAGGCGGAATTTGTAACGGAAACGACCTGCGCCGGGGCGGTATCAGCCACCTCGGCGTGGCTCATTTGCTCTTATCATCGCGACGATGACCGTCGCCGCGGGTTTCCCCGTTGATCGTAGGGACGATTTCGACCACCGTATCGCCTGCCTGCAACTGCTGGCATTCGTCTTCCCAGAAACCGACCACGCGGCCCTGGCGATACACTCGCAAGCCCCTGCCGCCGCTGTCGAGTTCGGAAATCGATCTGCCGACTTCTTCCGGCTTCACGGCACGTTCGATCAGCTGTACCCGGCCCGAAATGGATGCCAGGTCGGCCAGATAATCGGCAATATGTTCGCCCTTGGCGCTTCCGGCCAGCAACAGGCCGGTGAAACGCACGGGGTTGATGACATTGTTTGCGCCGGCCTGCCGTGCGAGCGATTCATTGTCATCTGCGCGAACCACCACGCTGATCGGGACCTTCGGCGCGAGCGAGCGCGCGGTAAGCGTAATCAGAATTGTCGTATCGTCACGACCGGCCGATATCAGCACATTCTGCGCTTCGGCGATCCGCACTGCTTTCAGCGTCTCGTCGCGCGTCGCATCGCCTGCCATGACATTGCAGCCCAGCGCTTCGGCTTCGGTTAGCCGGTCCGCGCTTGGGTCGATTACTACAATGGTGCTTGGGTCGGTACCGCGTTCGATCAGTTCTGCGACGGCCTCGGATCCAGAAATGCCGTAGCCGAGCACGACGATGTGATTGCTGAGTTGCTCCTGGATGCGGGCCATCCGCCATTGCTCCCATGTGCGTTTGATGAGGAAGTTGTAGGCGGTGCCCACAAAAATGAAGAGGACCGCGAAACGGACCGGGGTGACAATCACCGCCTCCACCAGGCGCGCACGGTCCGAAATCGGCGCGATGTCGCCAAAGCCGGTGGTGGTGATCGATATCATGGTGAAATAGACGACGTCGAGGAAGCTGACCTCGCCATCGAGATTGTCGACCAGCCCTTCGCGGTCCCACCAATGGATCATGATGACGAGGAAGATCAGCCCTAGCGCAAGGCCCAGCCTGATCCCGATATCACCCCAGACAGGAATACGAACCGCGCGCCTCAAGGGCTGGAATCGCGGGCCGCCCCTGCCCGAATGTGTCCTCTCGCTCATTGCCCCGGGTTGTCGGCGAGCAGGGGCCTGGGGTCAATGGGGTTGCCGTCGCGGACGATTTCGAAGTGCAGTTCGGGCCGGGTCGCTTCGCCAGCCTTGCCGGCGATGCCGATCCTCTCGCCAGTCTTGACCTGTTCGCCCAGTTTCACCGTAACGCGGGTGAGATGGCCATATCGGGTGCGCCAGCCATTGCCGTGGTCGAGCACCACAATGCGCCCGAAGCGACCGGAATCCTTATCTGCAAAGACCACCCGGCCGCTTGATGCCGCGCGGACCATGTCGCCGCCGTTCACGGCATAATCGATGCCTTCATGTCCCCCGCCATCGCCGCGTCGCGCATAACCGAGCAATATTTTGCCATCATGCGGGACCCGAAAAAACGGGCGGTTGGGCTGGCTCGTCATTGTCGGGGTCGTATTCTCGACCACTGAAGGAATTATCAGTTTTTGCCCGGCCTTCACGACATAAGGCGGCTCCAGTCCGTTAGCCGCCGCAAAGAGCGAGAACGGCACACCATATTTTTCGGCAATGCCAGTGCCGCTTTCGCCCGCTTTGACGCGATGGACGCGCTGACGCGGGATAGTCAGCACCTGGCCGACTTTCACGTCATAGGGTTCGACAAGGCCGTTCGCGGCGGCGATGACCGTCAGCGGCACTTCTGCGCGGTTTGCGATCCCTTTCAGCGTCTCGCCAGCCTTGACCTTGTGTTCAGTCTCGGTCGCGGGGTCGCCTGCTGCGATCAGGACGAATGCGAATATGGCGATCAGCGGCTTCTTCATTCGGCGTAACGCTCCCCAAGTGCTCCGAGCGAGGAATGATGCGTGAGGTCGAGCTGCAGCGGGGTCACCGACACATAGCCTTCCTCTATCGCTTCGAGATCCGAACCGTGGTCGAGAGTGTGCTCGATCGCTTCCAGCCCGAACCAGTAATACTTAAATCCGCGCGGATCGCGGCCTTCGACCACCGTGCCGCGCGAATAATCGTGGAAGCCCTGCCGCGTGACGCGGATGCCTTTCACTTCGCTTGCCGGGCGGGCAGGGAAGTTGACATTGACCAGCGTGCGTCGGGGAAGCGGGGTATCGAGCAGCGGGGCGAGCACTTTTGCTCCCCATTCCACGGCCGCGTCGAAAGGAACGTTGTTGCCCATGCCCTCGCGGGCATAGACCTGGCTCAGCGCGATCGAGCGGATGCCCGCCAAGGCTCCTTCTATGGCGGCGGAGACGGTGCCCGAATAGGTGATGTCATCGGCCAGATTTGCGCCGCGGTTGACGCCCGAGAGGATCACATCGGGAGCAGCATCAACAACCTTACGCAGCCCCATTGTCACGGCATCAGTTGGCGTGCCGGTGACCGAGAAGCGCCGCTCGCCATGCTGGCGCATGCGGATCGGTCGGGTGAGGGTGAGCGCATGACCCATGCCCGACTGTTCCTCGTCCGGCGCACAGATCCAGATGTCGTCAGAAAACTGGCGCGCGATGGCTTCCAGTACTTCGAGCCCCGGCGCGCGAATGCCGTCGTCATTGGTCAGCAGGATGCGCATCAGCCCTGCGGCTCCAGTTTGGCAATTCCGCCCATATAGGGCAGCAACGCCTCGGGGACGGCGACGCTCCCGTCTTCCTGCTGATAATTTTCCAGCACTGCCACCAGCGTGCGGCCAACGGCGAGGCCAGAGCCGTTGAGCGTGTGGACGAACACATTTTTCTTTTCGCCTTCTGGGCGATAGCGCGTGTTCATCCGCCGCGCCTGATAATCGCCGCACCAGCTGACCGAACTGATCTCGCGATAGGCACCCTGGCCGGGCAGCCAGACTTCGAGATCATAGGTTTTCTTTGCGGTCGCGCCCATGTCGCCGGTGCATAGCAGCACCTTGCGATAGGGCAGATCGAGTGCTTGCAGGATTAGCTCGGCGCTTTCGACCATGTGCTCGTGCTCGGTTTCCCAGTCCTCGGGACGGCATATGGTGACCATCTCGACCTTGGTGAACTGGTGCTGGCGGATGAAGCCACGCGTGTCGCGCCCGGCGGAACCGGCTTCGGAGCGGAAGCAGGGCGTCTGCGCGGTGAGGCGCATGGGCAGGGCGACCTCGTCGAGGATCTGCTCGCGCACCGAATTGGTCAGGCTGACCTCGGACGTGGGGATGAGCCAGCGGTCGTCGGTCGTGCGAAAGGAGTCCTCGCCAAACTTG
>CBFGON010000141.1:0-5770 GCA_965650395.1 uncultured Qipengyuania sp.
GCACACCGGCTTGCGGCCCGCGCATCCCCTGCGCGGGCCGCTTTCCGTTCTGGTCAGGGAGATGTGTCGAGCCGCGCTGAAATCAGCGCAGGCTCACCACATTGTCCGACGATGCCGCGCGCTTGCGGCTGCCGTCATAAAGGCTCGCCATCGGCTCGTCCGTGACGATGATCCGTGTCGCCGCGCCAAAGCCGTTGAAGTCGGTCTTCATCGCCGCGCCATAGGCGCCCAGCATGCCGATCTCGATGTAATCGCCGGCCTGGATGTCTTCCGGCAGGGCGAAAGGACCAGGCATGTAATCGGCATCGTCGCAGGTCGGGCCGTAGAAGGCGAAATCCATCGCCGGCTTGATGAGGTCGTCCTCCAGCGCGCGGACAGGGAATTTCCAGTCCACATGCGCGGCATCGAACAGCGCGCCATAGGCGCCGTCATTGATGTAGAGTTCCTCGCCCCGGCGCTTCTCGACCTTGACGATAAGCGACGAATATTCGGCGCACAGCGCGCGGCCGGGCTCGCACCACAGTTCGGCGTTATAGGCGATCGGCAGCGCGTAGAAGTGCTGGTGGATGATGTTGAAATAATCTTCCAGCGGCGGAGGCTCCATCCCCGGATAGACCGAAGGGAAGCCGCCACCGACATCGATCATGTCGATCACCACCGATGCCTCGGCAATCGCTGCACGGGTACGGTCGAGCGCCTGGACATAGGCGAAGGGCGTCATTGCCTGGCTGCCGACATGGAAACACACGCCCAGCCAGTCAGCATACTGCCGGGTCTGCTGTAGCAGCAGCGGGGCTTCGGTAAGGTCACAGCCGAATTTGCTGGCCAGCGACAGCTCCGAATATTCGCTCGACACGCGCAGGCGCACGCACAGGCGCAGATCGGCGGCGTCATTGCCGGCTTCGTCGCGTGTGGCGAGGACGATCTTCTCCAGTTCCTCGACCGAATCGAGGCTGAAGGTTTTCACGCCATGCTGGAAATAGGCTTCGCGGATCGCACCGGGTGCCTTCACCGGATGCATGAAGCACAGCACCGCTTCGGGCAGCACGCTGCGCACCATGCGCACTTCGGCGATGGAGGCGACGTCGTAATGCGTCACACCATTGTCCCACAGGATCTGGATCAGATCGGGCGAGGGATTCGCCTTCACCGCATAGAGCGACTTGCCCGGAAACTTCTCGACAAAGAAGCGGGCAGCGCGCGCAGCGGCGTGCGGGCGGTTGAGAATAACGGGTTCGTCAGGCGCGAGAGCGCGAACTACGGCCCGTGCGTCTACGTAACTTGCGTCAGGGTAATGCTGCAACTCAAGGGACCCCCTAAACAGTTCTTGCGAACCATGAAACGACAAGCTGCCTTGCGGTTAGGAAGTCCCCTTGGGGCAGCGGGAGCGGCGCATATAAAACGCAGGTCATGAAACGCAAGTGAATATGCGGCAAAAATGCGCAAGATTTGGCGGGATGTGGCGGGGCCACGATGCGGCGGATCGAGCCTGACGGTGCCTCTACGCCTGCAAGTCTGGAGCGTCATCGGGTTCTGCCACTCTGTGAAATAGGCAAGTGATTGCTTTACATCGATTTAAGGTTCACGCGCTAAGCCCGCTTCCGTGTATTCGCTGCGGAAACTGATTGCGGCCCTGTTGCTGGTTCTTTTGCCCGCTTTTGCGGCAACGCCGGCCCACGCGCGCGACATTTTCCGGCACGGTTGCCTGCTTGCCACAGAAACGCCGGTGGAGTTCGGCGCGTCACGCCTCGCACCGGGGTGGAACTGCTCCCCGAGTCTCGAAGATATCGGCGCAAATGGCTGGCTGCGTGTGCCTGGTTCTGCCCTGCCCGAAGGAAAAGTTGCGCTGATTGGCGAAGCCGTTCCCGTCGACGGGATCGAGCTGGTCATCGAAAAGCACGATGGCAGCCTGCTGCAACATCGCCTCACCCCGCGCGCCATCGCCAGTCACTGGACCACAGGTACGCGATTCGAATGGCCGCTCGAAGTGCGTGGTGACCAGATCCGCACGCTCAGCATCCAGGTGGATCGCCCGCTTGGCCCTGAAGTGGTGAGCAATCTGCGTGTCGAATCGCTTGCCGACGCTGATTTGCAAAGGCGCTCGACGTTGCTTTTGCTGGGTGCGGTGCTGGGCATGATGGTGCTCACTGTTTTCGCGGGCCTGTTTCTCGCCATTACGCTGCGCAGTCGGGCGGCCTGGTACCATGTCGGCTATTCGGCGGCGCTGCTGACATATGTCTGCTCGTCGGGGTCATTGCTGTTCCTCGTCTTTCCCGAACTGACCTTGTTCCAGCGTGCGGTCATTTCCTACGCTTCGCTGGCATGGGCTGTGGGGATCATTGCCCCCTTCACGCTGGAGTTCTTCGAACGCGATGCAATGACGCCGCTGATGCGCAGGCTGATCGTCATGACCGGTATTCTGGCGTTCTCGGCGGGATTCCTCCTGCCGCTGGGCGAAGCGCTGGGCATCAATCTGCGCGCCGCATTCCACCTCGCCTTCATCCCGGCAATTATCGCCACCATCATCGTCGCTTCGATGGGGCTGGCACGCGGCAGCCGGTTTGCAAGTACATTTGTGTGGGTATGGTCGGTGCCGTTCCTGTTTCTGGTCGAGCGCGTGTTGCGCTCGCTGGGCCTGTACGAATTGCCTACCCTGTTCGATTTCTCGCTTTATCCGGCCCTGGCACTGGAAGCCGCAGCCATGACCGTAGCACTCGCCTGGCGCCTGCGTTCGCTGCAGACCGAGCGTGACGAAGCGCTGGCGCGGCAGAAGCGCCTCGCCGTCGAAGCGCGGCTCGATCATCTCACCGGCCTGCCCAACCGCCGCGATTACGAGAACTGGGAATGGGCAGACGGTCAGATGATGGCGCTGCTCGATCTCGACCATTTCAAGTCGATCAACGATGATTACGGCCATGCTGCCGGCGACGAGGTGCTGCGCACCGTTTCGCATGTGCTCTCCGATGCCGTGGCCAAGGGCACATTGCTTTCCGCCTGGCGCATCGGCGGCGAGGAATTTGCCGTGGCGCTGGAGGCAGGCAGCATTGAAACGGCGGCGCTGGCACTGAACCAGGTCCGTGCGCGCATCCCGGGCGAAGTTGACCATGCCCTGCCGGGGATGGACCAGATCGTCACGGCCAGCGCAGGCATCGCGCAATGTGCGGGGGTTTCAGTCGAGCAATGCTATAGTGATGCCGACCGTTTGCTCTACGCCGCCAAGCTCGGCGGGCGGAACCAGCTGTGCTTCGATGGGCCGCAAGGCGTCAGCCGGCCCGAACTTGCGTCGCTTACCGAGCTCGCCGAAGCCGAGCTTCAGCTCAGCCGGTCACGGAAGGCTTCGTAACCGAATTCCTTCACCAGCTCGAGCTGGTCCGTGTCGCTGTCCCACATCCAGATCGACGGCAATTGTACGCCGTTGAAGGTGTTGGTCTTGACCATCGAATAATGCGCCTGGTCGAGAAAGGCGAAGCGCCGCCCCACCTCCGCGCCGCCGGGAATGCGGTAATCGCCGATGATGTCGCCAGCCAGGCAGGACGGCCCGCCGATTCGCACTTCGGGCCGATCGCCTCCCTGCTCCTCGCCCAGCATGGCGGGGCGATAGGGCGCTTCGATCACATCGGGCATGTGGCAGGTTGCCGAAATATCCGCCACCGCCACCGGCACGCCGTTGAAGCCGGTGTCGAGCACGGTGCCGACCAGAATGCCCGCATCGAGCGCCACCGCCTCGCCCGGTTCGAGATAGATTTCGGCGCCGGTATCTTCCTTCGCATCGCGCAGGAATTCCACCAGTTCCTCGCGCTGGTAATCGGCGCGGGTAATGTGGTGGCCGCCGCCCATATTGATCCACTTCAATTGCCCGAACCACGGCTCGATCGCGTCGAACACCGTGTCCCAGGTGGCCAGCAGCGGTTCGAAATCCTGTTCGCACAGATTGTGGAAGTGGATCCCGTCGACCTGCTCCATGATTTCCGGCGTCAGCTGGTCGATGGGGAAGCCCAGACGGCTACCCGGGCTTGAAGGGTCATAGCGCGGCACGTCGCCTTGCGGGCTGAGCGGATTGATCCGCAGCCCCACGTCGAAATCCTGCCCCGCTGCGCGCGCAGCCTCAAGGATCAACGCCGCGCGTTCTATCTGGCCGGGCGAATTGAAGATCACATGGTCCGACAACCGGCAGACCTCTTCCAGCTCCTCGGGCTTATATGCGGCGGAATAGGTGGCGATCTCGCCATCGTAGAACTCGCTTGCCAGCCGCGCCTCCCACAGGCCGGAAGTGCACACGCCGTCGAGATATTCGCCGATAATCGGCGCCGCGCTCCACATCGAAAACGCCTTGAGCGCGGCCAGCACCTTGATATCCGCCGCATCGCGGATATCGGCCAGCACCTGACAGTTTGCGCGCAGCTTGGCGGCATCAACCACAAAAGCGGGCGAGGTTACGCGCGACAGGTCGAAATGCGCGAATGCGCCCGGATCGCCGGCTCTCGTTTCCATTACTTCACGTCATCCTGATCGAGGCGGAACTTGACCACCCGGTTGCCATATACATCGGCGAGATAGATTGCCCCGTCCGGCGCAATTGCAAGGTCATGGCCCAGACTGGCGTTGTCGCCCGGCAATCCGGCGTCATAACTGCGCTCGATGGTGCCATCGGGCCGGTAGATGCGCAGCATAGCGCCGAAGCGGTCCGCACCGTCGCGCGCCTCCACCACCAGCAGGCGTCCGTCACCCATGGGCTTGAGACTATAGGGATGCGCCCCGTCCGGCTCGCGCCATTGTGCGCGGAATGCTCCCGCAGAATCGAAGCCCTGCACCCGCGCATTTTCGCGGTCGGCAACGAAGACCTGCTGCCCGTCATAGGCCACTGCGTGCGGCAGGCGGAACTGCCCCTCACCCCCGCCTTCGCTGCCCCATTGGCCAAGGAAGCGCCCATCGCGGGTGAAGCGCGCCACTCGGGTGTTCACATAGCCATCGGAGACCAGCACCTCATCACCGGCAAAGGCAATGTCCGAAGGCCGCCCGAAATGCTTTGCATCCGATCCCGTTACGCCGCGCGTGCCCAGAACCAGCTCCTCTGTACCGTCATGGCTGAAGCGGAATACCTGCTCGCGCCCGACATCGGTGATCCACACTGCATCTTGCCCATCGACCGAAAGGCCGTGCGGCATGACGAATTGCACCGCGCCCCAACGCGCGAGCAGTTTTCCGCTTTCACCGTCGAACATGAACACGGTCGGCTCGGCAATTGGCGCAGCAGGGAACGGTTCTTCCCATTCCCTGCCCGCGCGGTGGAGCACGAAGACATGGCCGTGGCTGTCGACATCGACCGCGCTGACCTGCCCGAACACCGCATCGGCAGGTATTTGCGGCCAGCCCGCAATCGGCGCGATTTTCGGCGCCTCCTCACGCGGCGGAGGCGCAGGCTGGCAAGCCGCGACACACAGCGCAAAGAGTGGCAGAAGAACCCTCACGAGGCGAAAGGCCCGCGAAACACAAACACCGCGCCGATGCCGATCAGTGTAAAGCCGATCAGCTGGTTGATCCCCGGCTTCAACCCGAACAGCATCCAGGCCACCAGTACAAAGCCGACCAGCGAGAATATCTCGGCCATCGTCTTCAATTCTGCCAGCGACCAGGCTTGCACGCCGATGCGATTTGCCGGCACGACCAGCATATATTCGAACAGCGCCACGCCCCAGCTGACCAGCACCGCGATCCACAGCGCGCGATGCGGCGCCTTGAGATGGCCATACCAGGCAAGGTTCATGACCAC
>CBFGON010000142.1:0-5744 GCA_965650395.1 uncultured Qipengyuania sp.
ACTCGAACTTCCACGGGCTTTCGCCCACAACGACCTCAACGTTGCGCGTCTACCAATTCCGCCACGACCGCACACAGTCTGCATCGGAAGCTTATCTCAACTGCGTGAGACGGCTGGCTCCCGTCGGTAGGAGCGCGCCACTAGCAGCGGCCATGCGGACCGGCAAGCACCTATTTTGCGATAGTCAGAGCGGCGCCCAACCGACGTCGGCGAAGACCGCGCTGCGCGGTACATCTGTGCGCGCCTCATCGATGGTGACGCTTTCGCCGGGGGCAAGTGTAGCCTGCGGCGGCTGGACGACCCAACTGTAGACCTGGCGTTCCCGCTGGTCACGCATCACGATCAGTACCGGAGGCAGTTTGCGGCTTTCGCGCGCCGTATTGGTGACTTCGATCCGCGCACTGAACAGGTAGGTCTTGTTTTCCAGTTCGCGCCAGCTCTGCGCTTCGGCAGGGAAGGCCAGTTCGAGATCCGGTTGCGCCGCGCCGAACAGCGGCTTTTCCATCGGCCACCAGTCAGGCGTGCCATAACGCTGCATGGCGAACAGCGCGCCAGCCGCCAGCACTGCGAAGATCGCCGCCGCCCAGGTCCACAATTTGAGCATGTTGCGGCGCGGGCGAAAGGGAGGTGAATGATCAAACCGCGAGACAAGTTCGTCTTCGTCGAAATCGGCAGCCGGTTGGGGCTGCGAAAGCTCTTCTGCACCATAAGAGGGCGGAGGCGTCTCGTCGAAATCCGGACCCTCCTCGATCGCCGGGGCGGCAGCCGGAACCGTTTCACGCGCTTGCGGCGCAGTTTCGGACACGGACGCAGGCGCATTGCCGCTGTAGGAGAAATCCGGGCCGGCCGCCGAACCTGCAGGAACGGGAGCGGGAGCAGGACGGGGGGCTGGAGCCTGCACAGGAGCAGGTGCCTGAACGGGCACTGCTTCACTGGCTGCAACACGTTCGGCCGAAGGCCCGTCCTGAAACCAGGAATGCTTGCACTTGGCGCAGCGCACCGTCCGGCCATCCACGCCAATGGCGCTGTCGGGCACGACATAGCGGGTATTGCAGGCCGGACAGGCAATAATCATGGTGAACAAGGCTTATCGACCCCTGCGAATCACGACAAGCGGCACAGCTGTGCGCGAAAGCCCCAAGCGCCTTTTTTCCACATCGAAGGACGGTTATAGGCCTCAAACGGACGATGAAGGCCCAAATCCATCCTGTATGCACGGCGGAATTTCGCCGATGAGCGAGACCGAGTTCGTCCAGTTCGACAATGTCGGCCTGCGTTACGGCACCGAGAGGGAAGTGCTGTCGAACATTTCGTTCACGCTATTTCCGGGGCGATTCTATTTTCTCACCGGCGCGAGCGGCGCGGGAAAGACCTCGCTTTTGAAGCTGCTCTATCTTGCCCAGCGTCCGTCGCGGGGTGCGATCCGCATGTTCGGCAAGGATGTGATTACCCTGCCGCGTGACCGGCTGCCTGCCTATCGCCGCCGGTTGGGCGTGGTGTTCCAGGATTTCCGTCTGGTCGAACATCTTTCGGCATTCGACAATGTCGCTCTGCCGCTCCGCGTATCAGGGGTGCGCGAGGCAGATCTGATGGGGCCGGTCAGCGACATGCTCGAGTGGGTCGGGCTGACACATCGCTCTCTCGCACTCCCTGCAACGCTTTCGGGCGGCGAGCAGCAGCGCGTTGCCATTGCGCGCGCCGTTATCGGCCGGCCCGATGTCCTCGTCGCCGACGAACCCACCGGTAACGTCGATCCGGAAATGGCGCTCAAACTGTTGCGCCTGTTCGAGGCCCTCAACCGGCTGGGAACCACCGTGGTCGTGGCGACCCATGACGTTCACCTGCTGCGCAAGGTGCCCGATAGCCTGATCATGCGGCTCGACAAGGGCATGCTGGCCGATCCTACTGGCGCGCTGCGCTATCCGCCGCGGCGGTCCGGCCCGAACGAGGGCATCCAATGAAGCGCCCGCCCGCACTGGGCATGGCGGTCGACCGCGGCCTTGCGCCGTTTCGCGGTCAGCGTGCCGCGCATTTGCTGCCGCGGGCACGGCTGGGAGGGCCGATGCCCTGGGTGATTGCGATCATGGTTGCGCTGACCGTTCTCGCAGCAGGAGGAGCACTTGCGCTATCCAACATGACCGCCGGTGCACGCGGCGAGCTTGCCGGGGCAGCGACGGTGCAGATCATTGAAGCCGATCCCGCCCTGCGCGATGCACAGGCGAAGCGCGTGGCCGAAATCCTGACGCAGGATCCTGCTGTCGCCGACGTGCGCGTGGTGCCACAGGAAGAGATCGCGGAATTGCTCGAGCCCTGGCTGGGCGGCGGCGAAGGCATGGACGCTGTGCCGTTGCCGGCTTTGATCGACTTGCAATTGCGAACATCGTCCTTCGATCAGGCGCTCGCCCGGATAGAGGGCGCGATCATTGCAGCCGCACCCGGCGCAAGGCTGGACGCGCAGGAGGATTGGCTGGCACCAGTCGTTTCAGCGCTGGATTCGCTCAAGCTCATGGCCATCGCCCTGATCATGCTGCTTGCAATGACCGGAATTGCGGCGGTCTGGCTGGCGGCACGCAACGCGCTGGGCAGCAATCGCGATACGATCGAGATTGTCCATCTGCTTGGCGGCAGCGACGATCAGATCGCACGCGTTTTCCAGCGCTCGATCCTGCTCGATGCGGCAGTTGGCGGGGTGCTTGGCCTCGTGCTCGGTGCGACGGCAATCCTGCTGATGGGCAACCGTTTCGCGGCGCTCGATTCGGGGATGGTTGCAGGCGGGTCACTCCTTCCGCTCGATTGGGCGATACTGGCGATGGTCCCGCTTTTCGCTGTGGGAATTGCCGTCTACACGGCGCGCATGACGGTGATCTCATCCTTGCGGAAAATGCTGTGATCCTGCGCTTCATCGCTGCGATCGTACTGATCTACGCTTTCGGCTTCCTGGCCTTTGCCGTGTCGCTGCCCGGCCCCGCGCCCGAGGCCAAGACCGACGCGGTGATCGTGCTGACCGGCGGCCCGGGCCGCATCGCGCGCGGGCTGGAAGTGGTGCATACCGATCTGGCGCAGGAAATGTTCGTCTCGGGCGTCGATCCAGAGGTCAAGCCGCGCGAGTTTGCAGAGGAATTCGATGTCCCGTCGCGGGTGATGAAATGCTGCGTCACACTGGGTTTCCTCGCGGTCGATACACGCAGCAATGCGGGCGAGGTGGCGCAATGGATGAAGGACAAGGGCTTCACATCCGCGCGACTGGTGACGACAGACTGGCACATGGCCCGCGCCCTTTCCGAGCTGGAGGATACGCTGCCGCCCGGCACCAGGATAGTGCAGGATGCCGTACCTTCACACCCCCGCCTGGCGACGCTGTTTCTAGAGTATAACAAGCTGCTGGCTGCCGAATTGTCGCAAGGCCTGCCGGGTTGAGGCGATGAACCTGCTGCGCAATATCGCCTTCTATGTGGCGTTCTACATCGGCTCGATCCTTATCACTTCGTCGGCGCTGGCGAGCTATCCCTTTTCGCTAGACGCATTCCGGCGGCGGGTGCGTGACTGGCCGAGCTGGCAGCGCAAATGTCTCAAATGGTTCCTCGGTATCGATGTGGTGCTCGACGGTGCGTCGGTGGACGAGCCGGTGCTCTATGCGATCAAGCACGAGAGTTTCTTTGAGGCCATCGACGCGCCGCGGCTGCTGAACACGCCCTCGGTCTTCGCCAAGCAGGAGCTGTTCGACATTCCGCTCTGGGGCCGCGCGGCTTCGGCCTATGGCCTGGTGCCGGTGGCGCGCGACGAAGGCGCGAAGGCGCTGATGAAGATGATCCGCTCGGCCAAGGCCCTGTCCGCCGAAGGCCGCCCGCTGGTGATCTTCCCCGAAGGCACCCGCGTGCCACATGGCGAGCGGCGCGCGCTGCAGGCGGGCTTCGCTGGGCTCTACAAGATGCTTGGCTTGCCGGTGGTGCCGGTGGCGGTGAACAGCGGCCCGCTCTATCACCGTCGCCTGAAGCGCGGTGGCACGATCACCTACAAATTCGGCGAGACCATCCCGCCCGGCCTGCCGCGCGACGAGGTCGAAGAGCGGGTGCTGGACGCGATCAATGCGCTGAACGGGTGAGTTGCTGCTATTGGGGGGGCTGGTCGGCTATCGGTCCGATTGCGGACGTTTTGATTGTCTGTCACCTGTTACGCATGAGCACGAAAGATTTCGTTTCGCAGCAGCGCAATGCAGTCAATTTTCTATTTGGACTCATTACGGTTGGCTTGATGTTGTTCTGGCTTTGTGCGGCTCTTGATTGGGCATTCGCACTGGGTTGGAACGCAGACCCGCAAACACTCTGGGTTGCCCCATTGATGGCGATCTTTGGCTGCATTTTGCGATTTTTCTGCCTAAAGATTTTCGGGCTTATCGAAAGCAACTACTAACGTCCGGTCCACATTCCAATCCAGCCTCCGCCAACCTGTTTTCCTACACGCGACTAACCTGCCAGACACTGGCGGATGGACGATTGCCTCACCTTGGCCGCCCTGCCCGCGACGCAGAGCAACCGCGCAAAACGGAAGGTGACATGGTGGATACCCGATATCCGGATATTTCGTTGTAAAATATCAGCATTTTTGCCCAGCGCAATTCTGCAAAAGCCGTATCTGCGTGTAACACTGGCAGCGCCCCTGGCAGTCGCCTCAGTGATCCTTGCGCCCGAAGTCGGGCCTCGCGTCATCCTGGCCCTGTTCGATTACCTGCCGCCGGATCGCGCGGGTGCGTTCAAACAGGTCGAACAGTTTCTCGCCATCGCCATTGCGGATCGCGCGCTGGAGCGAGGTGAGATCTTCGGTAAAGCGGCCCAGCACTTCGAGCACGGCATCGCGATTGGTCAGGAAGACATCGCGCCACATGGTCGGGTCACTGGCCGCGATGCGGGTAAAATCGCGGAACCCGCCGGCGGAATATTTGATCACCTCGCCCTGCGTCACATCCTCAAGGTCAGAAGCTGTGCCAACAATGGTGTAGGCAATCAGGTGCGGGATATGGCTGGTCACCGCGAGCACGAGATCGTGATGCGCGGCATCCATGATCTCGACCTTCGCGCCCAGCGCTTCCCAGAAGCCCGACAGCCGCTTCACCGCTTCGGGCGGTGCGTCCTGCGACGGGGTGATGATGCACCAGCGATGGCGGAACAGCTCGGCAAAGCCGGCATCGGGGCCGCTCTTTTCGGTGCCCGCAACCGGATGCGCCGGGATCACCGTGACGCCGGGCAAGGCCCGCGCCAGTGCCGTGCCGACGCTGGCTTTGGACGAGCCGACATCGCTGACAATGACACCATCGGGAAGCGCATCGGCTATCGCCCGCGCCGCCTCTTCCATCGCACCCACAGGTACGCAGAAGATCACCAGATCAGCCTTGGCGACCGCCTGAGCCGCGGTCTCGCACACTTCGGCCACCAACCCGCGTTCGGCGGCACGCAGGCGCACGGCGGGATCCGCATCCCAGCCGCGCGTGGCGACATCGGGCAGGCTCTCGCGCACTGCCAGACCGACCGACCCGCCGATCAGCCCCAGCCCGATGATGGTGACATTGGCCACGCTCATCGCACATCCTCCGCCGCCTTGCGCAACAGGGCGGCGATCGCGTCCATCTGCTCTGCCGTGCCAATGGTAATGCGCAAGGCATGACCCAGCCCCTGCCCTGGAAGATGCCGCACGGCATAGCCGCCATCGGCCAGCGCGCCGAGCGCCACCTCGGCCGAAAGCGCGCCCTA
>CBFGON010000143.1:0-5724 GCA_965650395.1 uncultured Qipengyuania sp.
ACACAGGTGAGATGTGCGGCGGCGGGAATACCCGCCTCGTTCTGGATTCGCACGACCTGCTGGTGGGTGCGTTCGCGCGTGGAGCCGCCCGCGCCATAGGTAACACTGGCGAAACGAGGCCCAAGCGGTGCGAGCGTCTCGACGCTTTGCCACAGGGTTTCTCCCATCTTCTCGGTCTTGGGCGGGAAGAATTCGAAGCTCACTTCGATATCGCCCGCAAGACCGGAAAACAGCGGCGCGTCAAGCGCGCGCTGGGCTTCGCGCATCTGGTCGATCGTCGGGCTCACAGCGCGCTCCTCGCGGCAATACTGCGCCTCTCGGCAACCCAGATCTTCACGGCCAGTTCTCCATCTTCGAGCGTTAGCGGCGCTTGCGGTTCGTAGCCCGCATCATCGAGCAATTCGTGCATCTGGGGGTCAGCAAAGCCCAGCCGCGCATGGGCATGGCGCTCGCGCAGTTCCTCGCGCTGGTGCGCGGCGAAATCGACGATGGCGATACGCCCGCCGCCGCGCGTCACACGCGCTGCCTCGTATAGCACCGAAGCCGGACTCTGTGCGAAATGCAGCACCTGGTGGAACAGTACCGTGTCGAAACTTTCGGGCGCGAAGGGCAAGCTGGCGAAATCGCCCTGCACCAGCTCGACCCGTTCGGTGGGCAAATGGTGCAGCTTGGCGCGCGCGACGCGCAGCATGGCGAGGCTCTTGTCGAGCGCAACGATCTGATCGGCGGATTGCGCGAACAATTCGGCCATGCGGCCGGTACCGGTGCCGATATCGAGCAATTTGCCCAGCCTGGTATCGCCCAGCGCGCGGGCCAGAGCGGCCTCCACCTCCTCGTCCGACGAATGGAGGCGGCGCAACTCGTCCCAGTCATGCGCGTTCTCTGCGAAATATTCCTGCGCCTGCGTTTCGCGCGCATCGCGGATTTCCGCGAGCTTGCGGCGGTCAGCCGCGCACTGGCTGCCGAACGACTCATCGGCACTTTCCGCGCGGGCAAGCATACGCGTTACATCGGACAGCAATGTAGCCGCGCCCGCTGCATCGCTGCTGGCACGCAGGAATATCCAGCTGCCTTCGCGCCGCCTTTCGGCAAGACCAGAGTCGCACAAGATGCCGATGTGGCGCGAGACACGCGGCTGGCTCTGGCCCAGCACCTGCGCAACTTCGCCCACCGCCAGCTCCATCGAGTCCAGCAGACGCAGGATGCGCAGGCGCGTCGGGTCGGCAAGGGCGCGGAAGATGGCTTCGGTTCGCATCGTCCGGATACATATAAAGATATTTTTATATCTGTAAATTGGGCGGACGATAGCTTTGCTTCGGCGCACAAAAAGCCCGTTTCGTCCGGCCACTAACGGGAAATTTACCATTTCTCTCCACCACTGCACTCAGGCGGCACACCCATCGCGTCGTGCAGCCTTTGAAGCAGGCGGGACCGTTCCCGCGCGTTTTCTTGCCCCGCAGCGGGAGGTTGAATGTTCGAGTTCGTGCATAGTCGGAGGCTCCCGGCCTGCGCCCGCCCACAAGGCGGCGAGCGGGAGGGCGGAGCATGATCTCCTCCGCCGCCGATATCGAATGCGAACGCGTCGTCACGGACCTGCTTGCCTATATGACGCTGGTCGAGAAGGCAGGACAGCTGGTGGTTCGCGCCGCACCGCGCGCCGAAGACCGCAGCGAATCCGAAAGTTTCACCCGTGCCCTGCGTGACGGCCGGATCGGCGCAGTCAGCGGGATCGCCTCGCGCGAACAGGCCGAAGCCTTGCAACAGATCGCGATCGAGGAATCGCGGGTCGGTATCCCGCTGCTGTTCCCGCTCGAGACCGGATCGGGCCTGGCGACCATCCTCCCCTCCCCGCTGGCTGCCGCGGCAAGCTGGGACCTCGACGCGATCGAGCATGCCGAACGCGTTGTCGCGCAGGAAGCCGAGGAACGCGGCGCCAATTGGGCGCTTGCTCCCGAAATCCGCTTCTCGGGTGCCGATGATGTCACCCCGGCAAACAGCAGCGGCGAGCAATTGCACCTGGTATCGCGCATCGCCGCCGCGCGGGTCCGCGGACTGCAGGTGGCGGGCGGCTCTACAAATCCCTCGATGCTCGCCTGCCTCGACCTTTCAGCCACGCTGGCGGTAACGACGCGGCGCGAAGCCGCCCGTTCCGACCGGCGTTCGACCGACGCCATGGCCATTGCCGCAGCGGTGATTGGCGACAGCAAGGTCGGCAGCATCGGCTTTGACGGACTGGCTGGCGAAAACCGCCAGGTACTCGACCGGACCATTGCCTTCCTCAAGGCACCCGGCGGCTTTGACGGCATCCTTCTGTCGGAATGGGAGCGGCTTTCCGCGCAGGCACGCAGCAACGACACCGGCGGATCGCACCACGCGATGCCGGTCGAAGCGCTGGTCGCTGCAGTAGAAGACGGCCGGATCCCGCTGGCCCAGGTTGATGATGCGGTGGCGCGTGTGTTGCGGGCCAAATACCGCATCGGCCTGTTCAGTGCGCCACTGTCGGACGATGCCGTACGGCGTCGCGGATCGCTGCCCACACCCGTCTATAACCGCGAAGTGGCGCTCAATCTGGCGCGTCGCTCGATCATCCTGCTGCGCAACGAACCCGAATTGTTGCCGCTGGGGATCGATTCGGGCGATGTGCTGGTGGTAGGTTCGGCAGCCAACGACCGGCGCATGCCGATGGGCATGGCCGATGGCATTGCATCGAGCGTGATTGACGGGTTCGAGCAGCTCGGAATCCCGCATAAATTCGTTCCCGGCCTGGCGCTGCGCGAAGGCGGCACCGTTCCCGGACGCATGATCGAGGCAGACCGCATGGCCATCGGCATGGCCTGCGAAGCCGCCAAACGCGCGCAGACCATCCTCGTGGTGCTGGGCGAAACCGCCGAGGGCGGACTGGGCGAAGCGCAATTGCAACTGCTCGCGTCGCTTCGGTCGATCACCGAACGGATAGTGCTGGTCACGCTGGGCGCGCGCCATGTCGATCCGCAAATCGGCGGACAACCACTCGCCGGCCTGCTCCACGCGGGCCAGCTGGGCACGATGAGCGGCCATGCAATCGCTGAAGTCATCGCCGGTGAAGCGGTGCCTTCGGGCAAGTTGCCGATCGCCATTCCCGCGCATGACGGCGACCGTGGCCTGCCCTTTGGCCACGGCTTGAGCTACGCCGATTTCGCACTGACCGATTTCGCGCTGGAGCTGGGGCGTGACCGCATTTTCGCCTTTGCCGATCTGCGCAATGTCGGCGACTTCGAAGGCATCGAGACAGTGCAGCTCTATATCCGCCGTTATCGCGACGGGCATGTGGCACGCAGGATGCACCTGGCCGCTTTTCAGCGCGTGCCGCTGCGCCCGGGCCAGCGCGAGACGCTGACCTTCGAGATCGGCGCAAACGAGATCGGCGAATATCTCGAAGACGGTCGTTTCCGCGTCGAGGAAGGCCGGTTCGACATTTTGCTTGGCCTCAGTTCGCAGCGCGGTCTGGGCGGCGAGATCGTGCTCCCGGCACCAATCGCACGTGCCATGGCCGGTGCGCCGCTGTCCCCGGCCGCCGGGTTCGGCCTGCGCAGCGCCTGAGGGTCAACTCTCGCCCGCGAGCAGCGCCAGCAGCGCGAAGCTCGCCAGCCAGTGTTCGCCCATATAATCGCCCGCAACATGCGGCATGGCGGCATCGAGGTGCATGGTCGCCAGCGCCCCCAGCAGATCGCTGCGCGGATGAGGAGCAATCTTGCGCCCGATCACCCGCAGGCACCATGCCCGGCTTAGGTTGAGCCCGTCGAGATGAGCGATCTTGCCATCGCTGCGGTCGGAAACGAAAACCGGCTCGCACTGGCGGTCGAGCCAGCCATTGTCGAGCACCAGCTCCTCGAACCACGGCGTGAAGTCGCCGCGCCCTCGCACCCGGCTCATCAACAAGGCTGCGGTCAGCGCGGGCGAAAGAAACTCGTCCCCGCCCGGCTCCCATCCGGCGTAATCGCGGCGCCCGGCAAAGGCGGCTTCCGCCCATTGCTCTATCGCCAGCAGCAATTCGGGATCGCGGTGCATCGCCCATTCGTGCGCCAGCACCAGCGCGAAAGCGGTGTTGAAATGCGTCCCCACGGTAATCGGATAGGTCAGCACCTCGAGATAGCCGCGCATCCGGGCGGCAAAGGCGCGCGCCAGCGGTTCCAGCCGTGCGCCCCAATCCCGGTCGCCATGCCGCTCGGCTTCGTGATGCAGATAGAGCAGCCAGCCCCAGCCATAAGGTCGCTCGAACCCGCGTGACGATGGCCGGCCCAGATAGGCCAGCTCCAGCGCCAGCTTCTCCGGCGTGAAGGTGCTGTCCGCCAGCGCGGCAATCTGCGCCGTTTCGGGCATATCGGGATAGAGCCGCCGCAGCGTCAGCAGCGTCCACCAGCCATGCACACAGCTGTGCCAGTCGAAACTGCCGAAGAATACCGGATGCGCCTTCTGCGGGGCGCGCACATCGCCTTCGCCCTCGAACACATGATCGTCCTTGTAGGGATAGGGCTTTGCCACATGGCCCAGCGCGATGCGGGCGAAATTGCGGGCGATATCTTCGGTCAGTTCCACAGCCAGAACCCTGCGACATAGATGATGATGACATTGCACACCCACAGCGGGACCGCCGTGCCGATCTGCTGGCGGATCACGCCGTTCTGGTCCTTCAGCTCCAGCAGCGCGGCAGGCACGATGTTGAAGTTCGCCGCCATCGGGGTCATCAGCGTGCCGCAGAAGCCCGCCAGCATTCCAACTGCGCCGATCACCGCCGGATTGCCGCCATAGCCTTCGACCAGCAGCGGGATGCCGATAGCCGCCGCCATCACCGGGAAAGCGGCAAAGGCATTGCCCATGATCATGGTGAACAGCGCCATGCCCAGCGCGAAGACCACCACGGTCAGGAACACGCTGCCCTTCGGGATCACTTCGCCCGCCAGCCCGCCGATGATATCGCCCACGCCGGCCAGCGCGAACACCGCACCCAGCGCGGCGAGCATCTGCGGCAGGATTGCCGCCCAGCCGATCGAATCGAGCAACCGCCGCCCTTCCTGCGCGGGCGCGGCCAGCGGCGGGCGCAGCCACACCACCGCCACCACCAGCGCCACCAGCACGCCCACGCCGAACAGGATCAGCGTCTCACGCCGTTCCTCGAACAGGCCCGTCGCGCCCAGCGGCGTGAAGTTATACAGCAGCGTGCCGACCACGGCCGTGAACGGCACGATCAGCGCGGGCACGAACAGCCGGTTGCCCAGCGCACGCGCGCTCTCCAGCCGTTCCTCGATGGTCGTCGTCGGCGGATCGCTGCGCTTCAGCGCCCCGATCCCCGCAATGCCTACCATGGCCAGCACCAGCAGCCCGTTGGCAAGGTCCGAGAGATGGCTGCCCAGCAGGAAGCTGGCCGAAAGCAGCCCCCAGAACCCGGCATTGCCCCAGCGTCCGTCACGCAGGCTGAGCGCCGACCAGATGGCAAAGATAATGCCCGCCAGCACATACAGCCATTCATAGGTAATCATGCGCCCGACCCCTTCGCGTTGAGGCCGATGCGCCGGTCAAGCGCCCTGATCCGCCAGCCGTGAATGATGAAGGCACAGATCGCGGTGGGGATCGCCCAGACCGAGAGTTGCAAGGGGGTGAGCGGATAGCCCGCGCTTTCGAACACGCCCTGGATCAGCAGGATCGATGCGATGGCGAAGAAGATATCCTCGCCAAAGAACAGCCCGA
>CBFGON010000144.1:0-5652 GCA_965650395.1 uncultured Qipengyuania sp.
GTTCTCGATGCGATGGATGCACATGGCTATGACCGTGTGCGCCCTCCTTTGGTCGAGTTCGAGGCATCGCTGGCCGGGCGGATGGAAGGCGTGGCGACGCGCCGGATGATCCGCTTCACCGATCCCGAAAGCCTGCGCACTTTGGCGCTGCGCAGCGACATGACGGTGCAGGTCGGGCGGATTGCCGCGACCAGCCTTGCCGAAGCGCCGCGGCCCTTGCGGCTGTGCTATGCGGGCGAGGTGGCGACCATCAAGGCGGACCAGCTCGATCCGGCCCGCCAGCGCCTGCAATTGGGTGCGGAACTGGTCGGCAGCGACAGTGTGGCGGCGGTGAGCGAGACGGTTTCCGTGGCGCTTGATGCGCTGGAGGCAGCGGGCGTCACCGGCCTGTCGGTCGATTTTACCTTGCCTGACCTTGTTGACATGCTTGCCGATGAAGCGCTTGATTTGGCCCCTGAACAGCGGAATGCTGTTCGGCGAGCGCTCGATATGAAGGATGCCGGCGGGCTGAAGGCGGCTGGCGGCGAGGCTTACCTGCCACTGCTTTATGCCACTGGCCCGTTCGACCAGGCGGTCGATCGGCTGGCTGCCATCGATGCAGGCGGCGTGCTCGCCAGCCGCATCCTGGCCTTGCGCGAGATTGCCGCAATCGCCGGCAATCGTGCGCGCCTCACTCTCGACCCATCAGAACGGCATGGCTTCGAATATCAGAGCTGGTTCGGCTTCACGCTTCACGCCAAGGGCGCGCGCGGAGCGCTGGGGCGGGGCGGTGCCTATGCTATCAAGGGCAGCGAGGAAGCGGCGACCGGCTTTTCGCTCTATATGGAACCGCTGCTCGAAGTGCTTGGTCGCGGCGCGGCGGAAGCGCGCAGGACGCTATTCCTGCCACTGGGCCACGACCGCGCCGCCGCCGCCCGCCTGCGCAACGACGGCTGGCGCACCGTTGCGGCTATTTCGGGCGAGGAAGATGCCGCGGCGCTTGGCTGCACCCACATTTTGCGCGGGGCCGAGGCGGTTACGCTCTAGCCGAACTGGCGCTTGAGCCACTCGTCGACCACGGAGGTTGCCGGATAGTCGGGATCGCCCAGCCTGCGGTTGATTTCGCCATGCCCCTTGAGCCCCTTGCCGGGAAATTCGCGCCGCTCGACTTTTGTACCTGTGGCCGCGAGCGCGCGCTCAAGTTCTTTCGACTGCAAGGTGCCGTCCTCACGTTCTACGTGCAGGATGAGGAAGGCGGGGGCGTTGGGCCGCTCGGCGTGGTTCACTGGCGACAGCGCCGCCTGTCGCGCAGGGTCGGTGCCAAAGGCTCCACGATAGGTCTTGAGCATGAAGCGCCCCGCCTGCTCCATCTGGGCGGGCACATCATAGGCCGCACCATCGATCGGAATAACGCCAGCAACGTCCTGCGGTGACAGGCCGGCCATGCGCAGATAGCGCGGATCGGTCCCCACCAGCGCCACCAGATGCGCCCCCGCGCTGTGGCCCATCAGCACCACGCGGTGGCGATCTATGCCGAGGCTGTCGGCCTGCTTGAGCAATTCGGCCAGCGCGTTCGCCACGTCCTCGCCCTGCTGCTCTACTGTCGCATCGGGCACGAGGCGGTAATTGATGCTGGCGAAGTGATAGCCTTGCGCGGTGTAATGCGGCGCCTTGTAGCTGCCCGTGGCATTGTCCTTGTCGCCACGCTTCCACCCGCCGCCATGGACAAAAACCACCAGCGGCGCGTCACCCCGCACGCCGCGCGCGCTGTGAAAATCGAGCTGCTGCAAAGGGTCGGTGCCATAGGTGATAGTCTGTTCGTTCGCTGCGCCCCGTCCCGCCTGCACGGCGCTGGCAGCAAGCACTGCAGAGGCAAGGATCGAAAGCAGAATGCTGCGCTTCATCGGGATTCTCCATCAGCACGAAGAATTGCGACCCGCTGTGCAAAGCATGTTTGCCATTTCTTGCTGAATGGCAGCTTGACCCGCTGGCGCGCTGTCTCTAGTCCGCGCCGCGCATCGCGAGCCGTATCGGGCTTGCGCCATCCACGTCCCCTGGTCGAGTCCTGTCGAAGGACCTTGCGGACATTTCCGGGCAGGGGGACAATTGCAAGCATGGCCAACGTAACCGTTATCGGCGCCCAGTGGGGCGATGAGGGCAAGGGCAAGATCGTCGACTGGCTGGCCAGTCGCGCCGATGCTGTCGTGCGTTTCCAGGGCGGCCACAATGCCGGTCACACGCTGGTGGTGGGCGACAAGGTGTATAAGCTCAGCCTGCTGCCCAGCGGTATCGTCACCGGCACGCTCAGCATCGTCGGCAATGGCGTGGTGCTCGATCCGTGGCACCTTAAGGCCGAGGTCGAAAAGCTCGAAGGGCAGGGCGTCACCATCAATCCGGAAAACTTCGCGATTGCGGACAATTGCCCGCTGATCCTGCCAATCCATCGCGATCTGGATGGTCTGCGTGAAACTGCGGCCGGTTCGGGCAAGATTGGCACCACCGGGCGCGGTATCGGCCCGGCTTACGAGGACAAGGTTGGACGCCGTGCGATCCGCGTATGCGATCTGGCGCATCTCGACCATCTCGAGCCGCAGCTTGACCGTCTCTGCGCACACCATGATGCGCTGCGCGCCGGATTTGGCGAACCGCCGGTCGACCGGGAACGCTTGCTGAACGACCTGCGCGAAATCGCGCCTTTCGTGCTCCAATTCGCCCAGCCGGTGTGGAAGCGGCTGAAAAAGGTCCGCAAGGCGGGCGCCAAGATCCTGTTCGAAGGCGCGCAAGGCGTGCTGCTCGATGTCGATCACGGCACCTATCCCTTCGTCACCAGCTCGAACACCGTCAGCGGAACGGCGGCCAGCGGTTCGGGCCTTGGTCCCAATGCCACCGGCTATGTGCTGGGCATCGTCAAGGCTTACACCACCCGCGTCGGCAGCGGCCCGTTCCCGACCGAGCTGGAAGACGAGATCGGTCAGGGGCTGGGCGAGCGCGGGCATGAATTCGGCACCGTCACCGGCCGTCAGCGCCGCGTCGGCTGGTTCGATGCCGTGCTGGTGCGCCAGAGCTGCGCCATCAGCGGCGTGACCGGCATCGCGCTGACCAAGATCGATGTGCTTGACGGGATCGACGAAGTGAAGATCTGCACCGGCTATCGCCTGCACGGCAAGATCCTCGACTATTTCCCTTCGCACGCCGCAGATCAGGCCGCGGTGGAACCGATCTACGAGACGATGGACGGGTGGAAGGAATCGACTGCCGGCGCGCGCAGCTATGCCGATCTGCCTGCCAATGCAGTGAAATATATCCAGCGCATTCAGGAATTGATCGAAACGCCGGTGGCGTTGGTTTCGACCAGCCCCGAGCGTGAAGACACGATCCTGATGCGCGACCCGTTCATGGACTGATATGGCAAGGAGTGGCAGGATGCCCGCTATGCGGTTTCTGCTGCTCCTTTTCCCGATCCTGCTCGGCTCCTGCTCGCCTGCAGTTCCAGAGGCACGGGCACAGCAAGCCCGCGAAGGCGAGCGTGCCGATTTCGTGCTGATCGACAAGTCGGAGCGGTGGCTGGAAGTCCGCCAGAATGGCAAAGTCATCCGCCGCTACACAGGGCTGCAATATGGCGATGCGCCGGTAGGTCACAAGCGCTTCGAAGGTGACGAGAAGACACCCGAAGGCCGCTACACCATCGACTATGGCAACGAGCAGTCGAGCTATTACCTCAGCCTGCACATCAATTACCCTAACGCGGCAGACCGTGCCTATGCCAAGGCGCGCGGGCGCAGCCCCGGCGGTTTGATCTTCATCCACGGCCAGCCCAATGGCATGCCCTTCAACGCCCGCGTACCGGGTGACTGGACCGACGGCTGCATCGCGCTCTCCAATGCCGAGATTACCGAGCTATGGAGCCTTGTCCCCAACGGCACGCCGATCGAGATCCGGCCCTAGTCGGCCTTGGTTTCCCGCTCTTCCTGAAGCATCGCCACCTGCACCTGCAGCCGCTTCACTTCGCGCAGGATGGTGAGCATGTTCATCCGCTCGAACATCCATTGCTTGAGGAAGCCGAGCATCATCAGCACGGCGAGCAAAGCGATGGCCCACAATGTGTGTTCGACCGCGTTGCTGGTGTGAACAACCTTCCAGATGGCCCCCAGCATCAGCGCGCCGAACACCACGGAAATGGCAAAGGCAAACTTCGCCCAGCCGCCCATCGGCCCCTGCCAGCTGTCGCCGAGCTGCCGGAACAGGCCCCGATCCGATTCGAGACTTGCGAGAAAAGCCTTGTCGTCCTCGTCCAGCGCAGCGCGGATGCGATCATCGATTTGTGTCATATGACACCTCCTGAAAGTGCCGCCTTCAATTTGCGGCGGGCATGGAACAGCCTTGTCTTGGCGGTGCCTGCCGGCACACGCTGGACTTCGGCAATTTCGGCAAGGGTCAGCCCCTCGACGAAGTAGAGTTGCGCGGCGAACCGCTGGTCGGCTGGCAAGGCGGCAAAGGCCTGATCCAGCGCCAATGCATCGTCGGCTTGCGGAGCGAATGCGGGTTCACTCCCGATCTCGCCGGTCTGCGCACGCCGTGCCTGCTCGGTCCTGATCCGGTCGGCACAGCGCCGCCGCAGGATGCCGAAAGCCCAGGGCGCGAAGCGCGAAGCATCGCGCAGCGAGCCGATGCCGCGCAGGATCGACAGCCATGTCTCCTGCACTGCAGCCCGTGCCTGTTCCTCATCACGCAGCAGCCGCCGTGCCGTGCGCGCCAGGCGCGGCTGCCAGCGCACCGCCAGCCGTTCGATCGCGCGCCTTTCGCCTGACTGGACCAGCGTCACCAGCAGCTCGTCGAACAGCTCTGCTGCCTGGGGCATCTGGCGTTTCGGTCCCGTCATGCTTCCTTAGTCGCAGCGAAGGCTGAAATGGTTCAACCGAAATCGACATCGGCTGCTTTTCCTTGACAAATACCCATTTGTTCCTATTATGTTCTCTTGAACTGAGGGATGGAGCGTGATTCGATGCAGGCCGATTTTTCCTATGAGCCTGTGCGTGACGGGGCCGGGTTCCAACTGGCGGTTACCGTTCTGGCGGATCGCGATGCACTGCGTGCGCAGATGCGCGATGATGCGGCGGGCGCGGGCTTTCGCGTGCTCGAATGCTGCAGCCTGGAAGAGTTCGGCAGCGGGCCGCTGGGGGCGTTGGGCGATCTGGTGCTGGTCGATTGCGCAGAGGCTGATGCGGCGGCGATGGCGCTGCTTTCGCGGCTCGACATGCGCGCGGACAAGGCGGGGGCGCAGCTGGTGGTTTCGACCACGATGGACGCACTTGATGCCGTGTTCGGCTGTTTTGCCATGTCGGGCGCGCAAATCCTTGTCGATCCCGGCCGGGCAGAACGGGTGATCGCCATAGGCCGCGTGCTGGCGCATATCCCCAATATGCGGCTGCGCGAACTGGCTGAAGAAGACCGGCTGATGCTGCTGCGGCTGACCGAACAGGTCGGCCAGATTGCCGAGCGGATCGAGAAGCTCTCTCCCGGGCAGCGTGCCGGCGGCGGGGCGTTCCGGTTCGAAGCAGCGAAGCAGACGTGGAAGCAGCAGGGCGATGACTATGTCGTCGCTGGCGAGGCGCGCCCGCGCCTGCCCGATGCCGCCGTGATCCGCAAGCTCATCCGTCAGCGGCAGGCGCGTGC
>CBFGON010000145.1:0-5620 GCA_965650395.1 uncultured Qipengyuania sp.
TCGCTCTATACGCAATACATGCCGTCAGAAGCCTATCCGGTGCATGGCGATTTCCCCAAGGCAGTGCTGGCCGATCTTGCCGCAATGCAGGAAGGGTGAGGGCATAGTGCTGGCCTTCACCGGCTCGCGGCTCGACCGCGCCGACAATGTCCGGGCAGATCCGCAGGCGCTGGCGGGGTACATGAACTGGAAGGCGCGGCTGCTCGCGCTTGACGGGCTGATGCCTGCTATCGGCGATGACGGGCGGCTGGTGTGGGGCACGCTGGCCGACGCCGCCGACGATGCCGAGCTGATTTTTCTCGGCCTGGATGATGGCAAGGCGTGTTTTGCGGCCGTGCCGCCAGCGGGCGATGCAAGCCCGCGGATGGCGAATCCGCAATTGTGGTCACTTATGGCCAGCCTCGCTCCGGACGATCTGGCGCTTTACGGCGGCGCGCGCAGCGTTGCGGATTGGCACGCGCGGCACCGCTTCTGCGCGGCTTGCGGCGGCGCGACGCGGATCGCCAAGGGCGGCTGGCAGCGCGACTGCACACAGTGTGGCGCACAGCATTTTCCGCGCACCGACCCGGTCACAATCATGCTGGTTGAGCACGCAGGCAAGCTGATGCTGGGCCGCGGGCTGGGTTGGCCCGAGGGGCGCTTTTCCGCACTGGCGGGCTTTGTCGAGCCGGGCGAGAGTATCGAAGAAGCGGTGGCGCGCGAAGTGTTCGAGGAAGCCGGTGTGCGCGTGCGCGATGTCACCTATGTCGCCAGCCAGCCCTGGCCGTTCCCCAGCCAGCTGATGATCGGCTGTAACGCTCATGCCGACAGCAGCGAACTGACCATCGACGAAACCGAGATGGCCGAAATCAATTGGTACACGCGCGACGAAGTGGTTGCGGCGCTGGCCGGCAGTGGCCCCTTCATTGCCCCGCCACCCCATGCGATTGCCCATCACCTGCTGCAATGGTGGATTGCCAAATGACCCAGCCGACGAAACTCAGCATCGATATCTGGTCCGACGTGATGTGCCCGTGGTGCCTCGTCGGGTGGGGCAATCTGCGCCAGGCGCTCGATACGCTGGAGGGCGAGATCGAAGCGGAGGTGCGCTGGCACGCCTTCGAACTCAATCCCGACATGGCCGAGGACGGCGAGGAACGCACCGCGCATATCGCGCGCAAATATGGGCGCACGCTGGAACAATCGCGCGAGGTTCAGGGCCAGATGCGTGGTGCAGCCGAAGCGGCCAAGGTCAGCCTCGATTACGAAGGGTCCGATCCCGAACCGCCCGCCATGATGTGGAACACATTTGAAGCGCATAAGCTGCTGACCTGGGCGGGCGAAGCGCATGGGGCAGGGGTGCAGACAAGGCTAAAACTCGCGCTGTTCCGCGCCCATTTCAACCACCGCCGCAAAATCGGCCAACGCAATGTGCTGCTCGATATTGCCGAGGAATCAGGCCTGCCGCGCGATGCTGCTGCTCAGGCGCTCGACAGCGAGGAAGTGGCCCAGCGCACCCGCGCCGAAGAACGCACCGCGTGGGACATGAACATCACCGGCGTCCCGGCGATGGTGATCGAACGCAAATTCATGGTGCCGGGCGCGCAACCGGCAGAGGGTTATGTCGACATTCTGCGGCGAGTTGCGGCGAAGGCGGCTGTGGCCGGGTAAGCGGACTTTCTGCTGACGACCCTATTCTAAGTCGTTGCAGCCCGCACCGATCTGGCCGAGAAGCGGACGCCGGTTGCGTTGTCTGCGTCCATAAGGAGGGTACTCATCATGCGTCAGCCAGATTACCCATCCGCCGATGCCGAGCGTTGGAATGCGGTCGATACCTACTTTGCCGAACTGCTTGCGCCCGACGACGACGCACTGAAACAGGCCCTGACGGCCAACACCGAAGCGGGTCTGCCAGCCCACGACGTTTCGGCCCTGCAAGGGCAGATGCTGGCGCTTCTTGTCTCGATCACCGGAGCCCGGCGCATCTTGGAGATCGGAACGCTTGGCGCCTACAGCACCATCCGCATCGCTCGTGCTCTGCCGCTGGGCGGCTTAGTAACGACTATCGAAGCCGACGAGCATCATGCGATCGTCGCCAAGAGCAATATCGATCAGTCGGGCATGGCCGATCGAATCGAGCTGCATGTCGGCAAGGCGCTCGATGTTCTGCCGACGCTCACCGGCCCCTTCGACCTCATTTTCATTGATGCCGACAAGCCCAACAACCCGAACTACATACGCTGGGCGCTCGACCTGTCCCGTCCGGGAACGGTAATCGTCGGCGACAACGTGGTGCGAGGCGGAGCGGTCGTGGATGGGAGCAGCACCGACGCGAACGTCCGAGGTGTCCGCTCCTTCTTGGAGGTCATCGCTGCTGAGCCGCGCCTGACGGCTACCGCTATCCAAACGGTAGGCGAGAAGGGATGGGATGGATTTGTCCTCGCGAGGGTCGACGACTGGTAACGGTGGTGGGGCGGCAGCTTTCGATTTCGTTCTTCGCTGAAAACAGACCGACCGCCCTCCACCCCAAAGCAGACTTTCCGCGATTATCAGGCAGCAACCCCAAAACCGGCCGCGCGCTCACATATTCGTCTGGTCCGGCGGCACACCTGCGGGCAGTGACGCCGCATCGCCCTTGATCGCCTCGCACGGCACATCGGTGCACAGGCCGTAGCTCGTCATCGACAGCGAACCCATCGAATAGCCTTCGATCAGCGTTTCGGGCTTGCTGCTGTCGGCGGCCGCCAGCCCGGCCAGATAGAGCAGCGGCAGGAGATGCTCCGGCGTCGGCACCGCCAACGCGTAATCGGGATGTTCCAGCAGCTTGAGGATATCTTCGGGCGCATCGGCCATCTGCGCGCGTGCAGCTTCGTCGAACCGGCGTGCCCAGAGCTCGCCGCCGTCGGGATCCTTCCAGTTCAGCTTGCCAAGATTATGCACCACATTGCCGCTGCCCAGGATCAGCACGCCGCGCCGCCGCAGTTCGGCCAGCGCTGCGCCCAACTGAAAATGATATTCGATCGGCCGCAGCGAATTGATGGATAGCTGCACCACCGGGACATCGGCTTCGGGAAAGAGATGCGCCAGCACGCTCCATGTCCCGTGATCGAGGCCCCATTGGTCGCGGTCCGCGCCGACCCAGTGCGGCTTGACCACTTCGGCGACCTCGGCAGCCAGTTCGGGCAGGCCGGGAGCGGGATATTCGAAGGCGAACAGCTCTTCCGGAAAGCCGTAGAAATCGTGGATGGTGCGCGGGTTGGGCATGGCGGTGACCGCGGTCGCGCCGAAATACCAATGGGCGGAAATGCACAGGATCGCGCGCGGGCGGGGCAGCGATTCCCCGATCCGCCGCCATTGATCGGTATAAAGATTGCGTTCGAGCGTGTTCATCGGGCTGCCGTGGCCGATAAACAGGGCGGGCATTTGCGTCGTGTCGCTCAAGCAATCATTCCTTCCATCGTCAGATCAGCCCCAGCCGTTCCAGCTTGCCGGCCAGCTTCCCAGGCAGCGCATCGCCGATATCCTCGCCCTCGGCCAGATCGCGCGGGGCCTTGTCCTGCGTGAGATAGCGCCAGCCCTGATGCGCGCGCTTGGGTATCGGATGGACGCGGATAAGCCGCGGTTCGAGGTCGATATGCCAGCGCCCGTCCTGCGCCTGCGGAAAGCCGAGAATCGGCGAACGGGCGACCAGCGCGTGGTTGAGCACCCAATAGAGCGAGCCGCCCACCATTTCCGCATGGCGCTTGGGCAGGTAGCGCGTAGTCATCAGGAAGCGTTCGCGATTGTCGAACCAGCTTTCGAGTTCGGCGTAACTCTTCGCGCCGAACGCGATCTTGGTCATGTGGAGCGGCATGGGTAGCGATGTAGGGATTTCCCTGCGCCGCTCAACCGTCAACCGGCAATCCCGCTGGCCACGGCAAGGCTGAGGAAGGCGAAAAAGCCCATCGAATCGGTGATCATGGTCACGAACACGCTGCTGGCCACGGCCGGGTCCTGATCGAGCCGGTCGAACGCCACCGGTACCAGCACCCCCGCAAGACCGGCGACCATGACGTTGATGATCATCGCCGCCGCGATCACCGCGCCCAGTTGCGGCGTGAAGATCAGCGCCGTGCCGATGCCGATCAGCACCGCTATGGTCGCGCCATTGAGCAGGGCGACGCGAAATTCGCGCCATAATATGCGCCGCGTGTTGCTGCGGGTCAGCTGGTTCATCGCGATGGCGCGGACGGTCACCGCCATGGTCTGCGTTCCGGCATTGCCGCCGATGCTGGCGACAATCGGCATCAGCACGGCCAGCGCCACCAGCTGTTCTATTGCAGCACCGAACATGGCGATGATGAAACTGGCGACCAGCGCCGTGCCGAGATTGGCGACCAGCCAGCGCACGCGGCTGGAATAGGCTTCGCGGATCGGTTCGTTGATGTCGCCTTCGCCCGCACCGCTCATCAGCAGGGCGTCCTCGCCCGCTTCCTCGGCGATGATGTGGACCACATCGTCCACCGTCATCTGGCCGACCAGCCGCCCGTCGTCATCGACCACGGCGGCGCTGATCAGGCCGTATTTCTGGAACATCAGCGCGACCTCTTCCTGGTCGAGCGTGGCCGGGATCAGCGTCTGGTCGCGCTTCATCACATCGCCCAGTGCCACGCTGCGCGGCGTGCGCAGGATCCACGAGAGGCTGCAGGTGCCGACGGGGTGATGCCGCTGGTCGACCACGAAGACTTCGAGGAAGTCTTCCGGCAGATCGCGTTCATCGCGCAGGAAATCGATCAGATCGCCGATAGTTATATGTTCGGGCACCGCGACGAATTCGCGGCTCATCAACCGGCCCGCTGTCTCCTCGGGGTAAGCGAGCGCGGTCTGGATCGCGATCCGGTCTTCGGGATCGAGTTCGGCAAGGATGGCCTGCTGGTCTTCCTCGTCCAGATCCTCGATCAGCTGGACAGCATCATCGGTATCAAGCTGCTCGGCAATCTGCGCCACCGCATCGGCAGGCAGCGCCTCCATCATCTCCTCGCGGACATAGTCGTTGAGTTCGGCAACGACATCGGAGGTCATCAGATCGGTGATCGCGCCGATCAGCTGGAACCGTTCGTCCTTCTGGAGCAGTTCGAGAAGGTCGGCGACGTCGGCCGGGTGGAGCGGTTCGACGAGGTCATAGACGCGCTGCTTGTCGCCATCCTCCAGCGCATCCTGGATACGTTCGACATATTCCTTCTTGAGCGTGTTCTCCTCGTCCATCCGCTCGTCATCGATGCGGTCGTCCGGGCGCGCGCCTTCCTCCGGCGTTTCGGCCAGCTTCAGCTCTGCATCGTCAAGGGGGCGCTCGTCCTCCGCCATGCGGCACGCTCTAGGCACACAGCCGCCAAAAGCAAGCAGAGGGTGACATCAGCGCGCCAGCGCCTATGTAGGCGCCAACCAATCCACAGGAGACTTGCCAGATGGCCGATACACTCACCTTCACCCTCGACACCGGCGACGGCGAAAACAAGGACGTGGTAATCAAGCTGCGCCCCGATCTGGCCCCCGGCCATGTGGCGCGCATCACCGAACTCGCCAATGAAGGCTTCTACGATGGCGTGGTGTTCCACCGCGTGATCGACGGTTTCATGGCGCAGGGCGGCGATCCGACCGGCAC
>CBFGON010000146.1:0-5618 GCA_965650395.1 uncultured Qipengyuania sp.
ATCAGCAGGATCGATGCGATGGCGAAGAAGATATCCTCGCCAAAGAACAGCCCGACATTGTCGGTCGCCGCCGCCATGGCCAACACTTTCTGGCGGTCATTCTCTGCCAGCGTGCCGTGCGACTTCTCTGCCGCCGCTTCGGCCATCGGTGCGACCAGCGGGCGCACCGCCTGCGGGTGGCCGCCGATATCCTTCATCCCCAGCGCGGCGGTCAGCTGGCGAAAGCCGAGATAGATCACCAGCAGCTTGCCCATGGTCGCACCGCGCACGCTTTCGATCAGCCCGCGCGCGCGTTGCTGCAGGCCATAGCGTTCGAGCAGGCCGATCACCGGCAGGATGATCCAGGTGACGCTGATATAGCGGTTGTCGTTGAACGCCTTGCCCAACGCCTCGATCACGGCAACCAGGTCGAGCCCGGCCAGCACGCCTGTCGCCAGCGCCGCGCTGACCACCACCAGCAGCGGATTGAAGCGCAGCGCAAACCCCGCCACGACGATGGCGATGCCCAGAAGCGGCCAGTAATTCATTCCGTCCCTTTCCCGTATCCCCCGCCGCCCGGCGTCAGGATCACGAATGTATCGCCCGGCTGCATTTCGGCCGAAGCGGTGGCGCTCAATTCCTCGCGCGTACCGTCCTTGCGTTCCACCCAGTTGCGGCCCGGCTGCGCATCGCCGCCGCCGGCAATGCCGCGCGGCGCAACCATGCGGCGGTTGGCGAGCATGTTGGCGCGCATCGGTTCGAGGAAGGTCACCCGCCGCTCCACCCCGTCGCCGCCCTTGTATGCACCCGCGCCGCCCGAACCGCGCCTTATGGCAAAGGTTTCGAGCCGCACCGGCAGGCGGGTTTCGAGGATTTCGGGATCGGTCAGGCGGCTGTTGGTCATATGCGTCTGCACCGCGCTGGTGCCGTCATGGTCCACCCCCGCGCCCGAACCGCCGCAGATCGTCTCGTAATATTGGTGGTGCGCGTTGCCGAAGGTGAAATTGTTCATCGTCCCCTGACTGGGCGCAAGGCGACCGGTGGCGGCAAACAGCGTATCGGTGACCACCTGGCTGGTTTCGACATTGCCCGCGACCACCGCCGCGCCGGGCTGCGGATCGAGCATCGAGCCTTTGGGCACGACCAGTTCGACCGGGCGCAGGCAGCCATCGTTCATCGGGATCTCATCGTCGATCAGCGTGCGCAGGACATAGAGCGCGGCGGCGCGGGTGATCGAACGCGGGGCGTTGAAATTGCCGGGCAATTGCGCGCTGGTGCCGGTGAAATCGAACACGGCGGAACGCGCCGCGCGGTCGATGCGGATCGCCACGCGAACCTCGGCCCCATTGTCCATTGCATAGGCGAAGCTGCCATCTTCCAGCCGGTCGAGCAGGCGGCGCACGCTTTCCTCCGCATTGGCGAGGACGTGGCCCATATAGGCGGCGATTAGGGCGCTGTCCTGATCGCGGGCGGCGCCCTGTAACAGTTCCGCGCCGCGGGTGCAGGCGGCCAGCTGGGCGCGCAGGTCGGACAGATTACGGCCGGGCGCGCGGGCGGGCCATTGAGCATCGGCAAGGATGGCGCGCATCTCCACCTCGCAGAAGCGCCCCTCGTCGACCAGCAGCGCATTGTCGATCAGCACGCCTTCTTCCTCGATGGTCCGGCTTTCAGGCGGCATCGATCCGGGGGCGATCCCGCCGATATCGGCATGGTGCCCACGCGCGGCGACGAAGGCATCGGGCTCGGCACTATCGGCGTTCTCTCCGTCATAGAACACCGGCATGATCACGGTAATGTCGGGCAGATGCGTGCCGCCGCGATAGGGATCGTTGAGCACATAGGCATCGCCGCACCGGAAGCCACGCCCGTCCTTCGCCCCGCCGCGCGCCTCGATCACCCGCGCGATGCTGTCACCCATGCTGCCCAGATGGACCGGGATATGCGGCGCATTGGCGATCAGCGCGCCCTGCGCGTCGAACAGCGCGCAGGAGAAATCGAGCCGCTCCTTGATGTTGACCGACGTGGCGGTGGATTGCAGCACCACGCCCATTTCCTCGGCAATCGCCATGAAGAAATTGTTGAAGATCTCCAGCCGCACCGGGTCGACCGCCGTGCCCGCCGCGCGTTGCCGTTCGAGCGGGGTGGTGCGGGTGAGAACCAGGCTGCCTTCCTCCGCCAGCCGCGCCTGCCAGCCCGCTTCGACCACCGTGGTGGAGCCGGGATCGATCACCAGAGCCGGGCCAGCAACGCTTCCGCCCGGATCGAGCGCATGGCGCGACAGTACCGGCCACGAACCGGGCAGGATACCATTGGCATCGGCCAGTGTGTCGGGCAGACCGACCAGCTGTTCCAGACCACCCGAAGTGCCGCTGGCTTCGACGCTAAGCGCCTCGATCACAATTGCCGCAGCGTCATCCGAATAGCCGAAGCGCTGGCGGTGGAGCGTGCGGAATGCGGCATCCATTTCCGCCACATCGCCGCATTCCACTGCGATCACACTGTCGCTACCGTCAAAGCGCAGCCGCGCACGACACTCCATCGAGGCATCGGAATGTGAAATCCCCTGTTCGGTGAGCAAATCAAGCGCTTCATTGACCAGTGACCGCAGTGCTTCGTCGTAGTTTTCACCCAGCCTGCGGCCCAGGCTGACCTCGCGGATCGCCTTCACCGGAGCAAGCCCGATGCCATAGGCGGAAAGGATCCCGGCCAGCGGATGCACCAGCACAGTCTCGATTCCCAGCTCATCCGCCACCTTGCACGCATGCTGCCCGCCCGCCCCGCCAAAACAGGCGAGCGCATAGGCGGTAACATCATGCCCGCGCGCGACCGAAATCTTGCGGATGGCATTGGCCATGCTGTCGACCGCAATTGCCAGAAATCCCTCGGCAATTTCCTCCAGAGACTTGGGCTTGGGCAGGCAGGCGGCGACCTCCTCCAGCCGCGCCCGCGAGGCTGCTGCATCGAGCGGTTCGTCACCGTCCGGGCCGAAAACCGCAGGAAAAAAAGCCGGGTCGATCCGCCCGAGGAAGAGGTTGCAATCGGTCACCGTCAGCGGCCCGCCCTTGCGATAGCAGGCAGGCCCCGGATTGGCCCCCGCACTCTCCGGCCCCACGCGAAACCGCGACCCGTCGAACCGGCAGATCGACCCGCCGCCCGCCGCCACCGTATGGATCTGCATCATCGGCGCCGCGACCCGCACCCCCGCCACCACGCTGTCGCCGGTCAACTCGTAACCCCCTGAATAATGGGCGACATCTGTGCTGGTTCCGCCCATGTCGAAGCCGATCAGGCGGGTGTGGCCGAGCGGCGCAGAGGCAGCGACCATGCCCACCACCCCGCCTGCAGGGCCGGACAGGATCGCATCCTTGCCGCGAAACGCGCCGACCTCGGCAAGCCCGCCGTTCGACTGCATGAAGCGCAGCCGCCCCGCCTCGGGCAGTTCGGCCTGCAAGCCATCGGTATAGCGCCGCAGCACCGGCGAGAGATAGGCGTCGACCACTGTGGTATCGCCGCGCGGGACCAGCCGGATCAGCGGCGCGACGTCGTGACTGACGCTGACTTGCGCAAAGCCGATTTCGCGCGCCATTGCGGCCAGCCGTTCTTCATGCTGGCGATATTTCCAACCGTGCATCAGCACGATGGCCAGCGCATCGAAACCATCGCTGCGCAAGTCGTCCAGCTGCAGCTGTGCCGACGCTTCATCGAGCGGTACCAGCACCTTGCCATCGACGCTAACGCGTTCCTCCACCTCGACCACGCGTGCGGGCAATTGTTCGGGCAGCACGATATGCCGCGCGAAAATCTCCGGCCGTGCCTGCGTGCCGATACGCAAGGCATCGCCGAAGCCGCGCGTGATGAGCAGCGCCAACCGTTCGCCCTTGCGTTCGAGCAGGGCATTGGTCGCCACCGTTGTCCCGATGCGCAATTCGGCAATCGGCCCCCCGCCATGCTGCGCCATCAGCCGGCGCACCGCCTCGCTCGCCGCATCGGCATAGCGTTCGGGATTTTCGGACAGCAGTTTGTCGGTCACCAGCCGCCCCTGCGGCGTGGTGGCGACTACATCAGTAAAGGTTCCCCCGCGATCGATCGCGAAGCGCCATGTGGCGGCTGTGTCGGTCATCGCGCGCACACTAGGCACGCGCGAGACCCATGCAAGTACGGATCAGACCTCGGCGTTGCGCTTGACGGTGATCACCTGTGCATAGGTGAATTCCTTCAAGCCATCGAGGCCGTATTCCGAGCCGAAGCCCGATTGCTTGTGCCCCCCAAATGGAGCCAGCGGATTGATGTGGAGGAACTCATTGACCCAGACCGTGCCCGTTTCGAGCTGCTCGGCAATCTCCACACCCTTGTCCGCATCCTTGGTCCATACCGCCCCGGCAAGGCCATAGTCGGAGGCATTGGCGCGCTCGATCACTTCATCGACGCTGGCGAATTTCATCAGCGGCATGACAGGGCCGAACTGCTCCTCTGCCACGATCCGCGCATCTTCGGGCGGATTGTCGAGGATGGTGATTGGCACGTAATAGCCCGTGCCCGATGGATCCGCCCCGTTAGCATCATTTGGGCCGCCAGTCAGGAACTTGTAGCCATTGTCCTTGGCATCCTGAATCAGCTCCAGCACGCGCTCGTACTGCTTGCGGTTCTGCACTGGACCAACGCCCGTGCCCTGCTGCGAACCGTCACCTACAGTCACACCTTTGGCGTATTCGGCAATCGCCTTCGACAGATCGTCATAGATATCCTCATGGATATAGATGCGCTTGGCGGCTACACAGATCTGCCCGGCATTGGTGAAGCTTGACCAGAACAACTGCTCGGCCACCTTCTCCACATCGGCATCGGGCAGCACGATCGACGCATCATTGCCACCAAGTTCAAGCGTGATGCGCTTCAGATCCTTCGAGGCACCTTCCATGATCTTCTTGCCCGTCGCGGTCGAGCCTGTGAAGGTCACCTTGTCAATATCGGCATGCTCGGTAATCAGCGGGCCGAGGCTGTCTTCACCCGTAATGATATTGACAGTTCCGGCCGGCACCACATCCTTGATCAGTTCGGCAATCCTGAGCGTGGTCAGCGGAGTAAAAGGCGAAGGTTTCAGCACAATGGTGCAGCCCGAGATCAGCGCGGGCACGATCTTCTGCACCGCCATCATGACGGGGAAGTTCCACGGAACGATCCCGCCAACCACACCCACCGGCACGCGCCGGGTGCGACTGAGGCGTTCATCGTCATCCTGATTGATTACATCGTCCAGCGTCAACGTCGCCTGCGCGGCCGCCAGCCCCGCTGCGCCATAGATCTCCATCTGTGCCTGATGATGCGGCTTGCCCTGTTCTGTGGTGAGCAGGCGATAGAGCTCGTCCGCATTGTCCTTGATAGCAGCGGCGATGCCCTGAACTACTTTCTGACGTTCTTCTGCCGGGGTCTTGCGCCAAGTGGTGAATGCGCGCCGCGCAGCTGCGACTGCACGATCAAGCTCGTCCTTGCTGCTGGAAGGAACAAGGCCGACCACTTCCTCATTCGCCGGATTGACGACTTCCATCGTCTTCGACGTCGTCACCAACTCGCCATCAATGAGGTTGGCATAGGTCTTGATCATGGTCTCTCTCCCGCAGAATCGGTTGCGCTGCGCAACC
>CBFGON010000147.1:0-5617 GCA_965650395.1 uncultured Qipengyuania sp.
ACAATACCGGATGGGCGGGCGCATTCACCCCTTGCTGCCGACTTTCGGTTCGGTCCCGGCCATCAGCCGCCGGATATTCTCGCGATGGAGCCAGAGCACCAGTACGGCGATGATCGCCAGCACGCGGGCATAGGTCGGTATGTCCAGCACAAAGGCGGCCACTGCGGCCGCCACCACCGCGCTCATCCCCGCAAGCGAGCTGATCCGCGTGATCGCCAGCATCCCGATCCACACCAGCGCATAGGCCACGCCCAGCGGCCAGGCGAGGCCGAAGCTGACGCCCGCATTGGTCGCCACACCCTTGCCCCCCTTGAAGCCCAGCCACACGGGGAAGCAGTGCCCGATCACCGCGAACAATGCCGTCCAGCCTTCGTCGGTCGGAAACACGCTTTTCGCAATCAGCACCGGAACCAGCCCCTTGGCCAGATCGAGCAGGAGCACGGCCGCAGCCAGCCCCTTGTTGCCTGTACGCAGCACGTTGGTGGCGCCGATATTGCCGCTGCCGATCTTGCGGATATCGCCCTGCCCCGCCAGTTTCGCCAGAATCAGGCCGAAGGGAATTGAACCGAAGGCATAGCCGAGCAGCGCAGCCCACAGCACGTTGATGGTGAAATCGGTCATGCGTGTCGCATCCTTGGCTCAACCGCCCGCAATGCAATGCGGCCTTGTCTTTTCAGCCAGATGGCGAAAAAGCGGCTGCACGACAAGTTCAGCCAGCCGGAAAAGCGCCATTACCGATCCATCCTCACCCATTCTGCTGTTCGATTCCGGCGTCGGCGGGCTGACCGTGCTGGGCGAAGTGCGCAAGACGCTGCCGCAAGCGCCGGTGATCTACGCCGCCGACATGGCCGGCCTGCCCTATGGCACGAAGAGCGAGGCAGAGGTGGCCGCGCGCGTCGCGGGCCTGCTGGGCCGGATGGCCGAACGCTACCAGCCGCGGCTGATCTGCATCGCCTGCAACACCGCCAGCACCATCGCGCTGGGGATGGTGCGCGATGTGCTGGAAACGCCGATTGTCGGCACCGTGCCCGCAATCAAACCCGCCGCGGCGCTCACCCGCACCGGCACATTCGGCCTGCTCGGCACCGAAGCCACGGTGCGCCAGGCCTATGTCGACAATCTCGAACGCGAGTTCGCACAGGGCAAGCGCCTGCTGCGCTATGGCGCTAAGGGGCTGGTTCCCCTCGCCGAAGCCAAATTGCGCGGCGAGACTGTGCGGGTGGAGGATGTCGCGGCAGAGATCGAAGGGCTCGTCACCCAGCCCGGCGGCGATGAAATCGACACACTGGTGCTTGCCTGCACCCATTTCCCGCTGCTGGAAGACGAATTGCGCGCTGCCATCGGGCGCGATGTCGCCTTCGTTCACGGGGCAGAGGGAATCGCCCGCCGCGTCGCTTTCCTGACGGAAGGCCAGCCATTCGAACGCGCTCAAGGCGATTTCGCCGTCACCACCGGTTCGCTCGATGATTTCACGAAACTCGGGCAATCCTTTGCAGCCTATGGAATTTGCGACCTGCGCGCCTTCTAATACTTAAGAACCACTCGCAAAGATCGCGGTGGCAAATCGCAACCCTTTTGCCTATGGGATGCGCATATTCGGCCGCGGACGGGCGGTGCAGATGGGCAACCCTGCGTGAACTACGACCAGATATTCGACGAAGCGATCGGACGGCTCCATTCGGAAGGCCGCTATCGCGTGTTCATCGACATCATGCGCAACAAGGGGGCTTTCCCGAACGCGCGCTGCTTCCACGGCCATAATGGCCCGAAGCCGATCACGGTGTGGTGCTCGAACGACTATCTCGCCATGGGCCAGCATCCCAAGGTCATCGCCGCTATGGAAGAAGCGCTGCACGATGTGGGCGCCGGTTCGGGCGGCACACGCAATATCGGCGGTAACACCCATTTCCACGTCGAGCTGGAACAGGAACTGGCCGATCTTCACGGCAAGGATGGCGCGCTGCTGTTTACCAGCGGCTATGTCTCGAACGATGCCACGCTTTCCACACTGGCCAAACTGCTGCCCGGCTGCGTGATCTTTTCGGACGAGCTGAACCACGCCAGCATGATCGCAGGCATCCGCAATTCGGGCTGCGAAAAGCGCGTGTGGCGCCATAATGACGTGGCGCATCTCGAAATGCTGCTCGAGGCGGAAGATCCCGAAACGCCCAAGCTGATCGCCTTTGAAAGCGTCTATTCGATGGATGGCGATGTCGCCCCGATCCACGCGATCTGCGACCTGGCCGAGAAATACAATGCGCTGACCTATATCGACGAGGTCCACGCGGTTGGCATGTATGGCAAGCGCGGTGGCGGCATTTCCGAACGTGACGAAGCTGCGCATCGGATCGACATCATCGAAGGCACGCTGGGCAAGGCGTTCGGCGTGATGGGCGGCTATATCGCGGCCGATACCCGCGTGATCGACTGCATCCGGTCCTATGCCCCCGGCTTCATCTTCACCACCTCGCTCAGCCCGGTGCTGGTTGCGGGTGTGCTGGCGGCTGTGCGCCATCTGAAAGAATCGAGCGAGGAACGCGATGGCCAGCAGGCCGCCGCCGCGCTGCTCAAGCAGAAGATGCGCGACGCGGGCCTTCCGGTGATGGACAGCACCACGCATATCGTGCCGCTGATGGTGGGCGATCCGGTGCGCGCCAAGAAGATCAGCGACATATTGCTGGCCGAATATGGCGTCTATGTGCAGCCGATCAATTTCCCCACCGTGCCGCGCGGGACGGAACGGCTCCGCTTCACTCCGGGCCCGGCCCATAGCGAAGCGATGATGGACGAGCTGGTCGGCGCGCTGGTCGAGATCTGGGACCGGCTCGAACTGGAACTGCGCAAGGCAGCCTGATCCGCCAGCAGTGGCTCAATCCGCCGATCCCGATTTCCGGCACGATACGCCGCCCGAACTCAATGCCCTGCTCGACAGCGACCCGGCGCTCGCCACCAAATGGCAGGCGCTGACCCCGCTCGCCCGCAATGAATGGATCTGCTGGACCATCTCGGCCAAACAGGAAGCCACCCGCGTCAAGCGCCGCGCGCGGCTGCATGAGGAAGTGCTCGAGGGCAAGAAGCGCCCCTGCTGCTGGCCCGGCTGCCCCCACCGCCGCGAATCCGCGCGCAAATGGGTCGAGGCCTGACGGTCGTTTGCAGATGGGGGGATGCGCCTGCGCGCCTGCACCCCTAAATAGTCGCCGTGACTGACCGGATGCCGAGATCCCTGCGCGACAATTTCCCGCTCTATGCGGTGGGGCTGGTGCTGCTGTGCACCTTAGCCGCACTGGCGCTGTTTGGCGGCAAGGCAGAGGTGGACCGGCCGCAATTGGCGCAAACCGGTGCCAGCCCGGCAAAGACCGCCGCACCTGACCTCGGCACCCTGCCCGCCACCGGAAAGGACACGGTTGTCCTGTCCGAACTCGCGCCCGAAGACGCGCAGGCCCGCAATGCCGCGGTTGGTTTTGCCGCCATCGGCCCCGGCAATGCCCGTCCGTTCGATTTTCGCGGCAATTCCGCCGACCGTAGCCGCGCGCGCGATTGCCTTGCACTGGCAGGCATGGCCGAAGCGGGATCGGGCGATGGCGACCAGCGCGCAGTGATGCAGGTGATTCTCAACCGCGTGCGCCACCCGGCTTTCGCCAAGACAGTCTGCGGCGTGGTGTTCGAAGGGTCGCAGCGCGCCATCGGCTGCCAGTTCAGCTTCACCTGCGACGGGTCGCTCGCGCGGCGCTATTCCGCCGCGCTGTGGGAAGCCTCGCGCCGCCGTGCTGACGAGTTGCTGGGTGGCGCGACCTATGCGCCGGTCGGCAATGCCACCCATTTCCACGCCGACTATGTCTATCCGTGGTGGAGCGACCAGCTCGACAAGGTGGCCAAGGTTGGCGCGCATATCTTCTTCCGCTGGCGCGGCCAGTGGGGCAGCCGCAATGCGCTTTCGGCCCGCTATGGCGGCGGCGAGCCCGACCCGATGGCGCTCCAGAACACGGCAGAAGCGGTTACCGCAGCCAATCCGCTGCCAACACTGCTTCAGAGCGGAGAAGCGGTCCACAGCATCATTGCCGAAGCCACGCCCAGCGAGACTGTCGCCACCACTACCGGCCCCACCTCGCCCGCGCCCGGCGTCCATTTCGTGCTGGTATCAAGCGGCGATTCGCCCGCTGCCCTGATCGACCGTGCCCGCGCGCTCTGCCCCGGTGACCGTTATTGCCAGGTCTATGGCTGGAGCGAAGCCGAAGCGATTCCCGCCAAACTGCCGCTCCCGGCCGATGCCCGCCGCCAGCTGCGCTTCAGCTTCCTGCCCGAACGGCAAGGCAATGCCGAAACGGTGTATCTCGACTGCCGCCTGTTCACCGCACCCGCCGGTGCCAGTTGTCTGCCGAACGCGCGGCCGTAGCGTATTTTGCCGCAGCGCTTGGTCGCGCTAATCCTCGCACAGACAGCGAGAGGTGAGGTATGCCCGGATTCGATGAAGTGGTAAGCGGACGCCGTTCGATCCGCGGTTTTCTGGACAAGCCGGTCCCGCGCGAACTGATTGCCGAAGTGCTGGAACTGGCGATGCGTGCGCCTTCCAGCTTCAACAACCAGTGCTGGAATTTTACCGTCGTCACCGGCGCGCCGCTCGATGCGATCCGTCAGGGCAATACCGACGGCATCCTTGCCGGAAATCCCGACAGCCGCGAATTCCGCCGCTTCGACACAGTGCCCGACCTCCATCGTGGCCGCCAGATCGAGATAGCCAAGCAATTGTTCGGTGCCATGGGGATCGAGCGCGAGGACAAGGACGGGCGGCAGGACTGGGTGTTGCGCGGCTTCCGCCAGTTCGATGCGCCGGTCAGCGTGGTCGTAACCTATGACCGCGTGCTGCTGGGCAGCGACATCGCTCCCTTCGATTGCGGCGCGGTAACCAATGCGCTGGTCAATGCTGCCTGGTCGCGCGGGCTCGGCTGCGTGATCAATTCGCAAGGGATCATGCAATCGCCCGTAGTGCGCGAACACGCCGGGATTGCTGATGATCAGGTGATCATGATCTGTGTCGCAATGGGTTGGCCGGATGAGGATTTCCCGGCCAACGCAGTGGTGTCGAATCGCAAGGAAGTGGCTGAAGCGGTACGCTTCGTCGGCTTTCCCGACTGATTTTCCGGCACGGTTCGGGGTCATTCCCGAACGGTTCGCCGGTACTCCGTTTACTCCGCGCGGCGAGCCGAAATCGCGTTAATCCGGCTGAAAGGTGACGGGTTCGAACCCGCTTCCCGCACAAGGCAACACCCCCCGTTGCCGGATTGCTGGAGTATGAAATGAAGCGAAATATTCTTCTGATTGCGAGTGGCTCGTTCCTGGCGCTCAACGCCGTTTCGGTGGCCGCGCAGGAAGTCCCGCCGGCAGATGCCACGGTCGAAACCGAAGTGACCACCGAAGTCCCCACGGCCAATGGCCAGGGTGCCACGGTGACTCATGAGACGACCGCGACCACAACAACGACAACCGATGCCGATGGCGCACCGGTATCGACCACCACCACCGACACGATGAAATCGGTCGAGACACCTTCGGGCAATGCAACGATGGTTTCACGGACCGTGGTCGAGGTCTTGCCGTCCTCGCCTTCGGTCCGTGAAAC
>CBFGON010000148.1:0-5563 GCA_965650395.1 uncultured Qipengyuania sp.
GCCACACCGGATTGCCCAGCTGCTTGTCCAGCTCCTGTTCGCTGAGGCGTTCGCGGAACTGCCAGTAATCGTCCACCGCGCGCGGGATCACGCCGACATGGAGCTGCTTGGCGCTCTTGGGATTGGGGAAGATGTAGAAGCCCAGGCTCTCTTCGCTGCCATAGTCGAGCCATTGCTCGATAGTCAGTCCATTGCCCTTGGACTTGGAAATCTTCTCGCCCTTCTCGTCCAGGAACAGCTCGTAGATCAGCCCTTCGGGCTTGCGACCGCCAAGCACCTGAACGATCCGGCCCGATTGCGTGACGCTGTCGGTCAGATCCTTGCCGCACATTTCGTAATCGACACCCAGTGCATACCAGCGCATCGCCCAGTCGACCTTCCACTGCAGCTTGGACATGCCGCCCAGCGCAGATTGTTCGACCATGCTGCCATCCTCGTCGGTGAAGCGCACCAAACCCGCTTCGGCATCGACCACTTCGACCGGAACCTGCAACACGATCCCGCTGGTCGGGCTGATCGGCAGTATGGGCGAATAGGTCTGGCGGCGTTCTTCGCGCAGGGTCGGCAGCATGATGTCGAGAATCTCGCCGTTCTTGCGCAAAACCTGCCGCAGCGCATCGTCGAAACTGCCCGAGTTATAGGCATCGCTCGACGAGATGAATTCATACTCGAAGCCGAAACGGTCGAGAAACGCGCGCAGCATGGCATTGTTGTGCGCAGCAAAGCTGTCATGCGTCCCGAAAGGATCGGGAATGCGCGTCAGCGGCTTGCCAAGATTGGCCGTCAACACGGCCTTGTTCTCGATATTGTCGGGCACCTTGCGCAAGCCGTCCATATCGTCGCTGAAGGCGACCAGCCGGGTCTTGCCGTCTTCGGGCTTCGCACCGATCATCGCTTCGAAGGCGCGGCGCACAAGCGTTGTGCGCAGCACTTCCTGAAAGGTGCCGATATGCGGCAGGCCGCTTGGGCCGTAGCCGGTTTCGAACAGCACCGGCGAGCCGTCAGGCTTGACCCCGTCGGGATAACGCCTGAGCAGCTTCTGCGCTTCCAGGAACGGCCAGGCCTTGGACACACGAGCGGCTTCGATGAGGGACTGTTCGGTCATGGCTGCAGGCTCTTGCCGAGTCGCGCCCTTGTTGCAAGTGCGAAGGGCTTAACCCCGTTCAGCTTTCTCTTTGCGAGGCTGCAAAGTGTTACACCTGTTACACTGTCCAGATGAAGAAAAAGAACCTGATGCGCGCGGCAAGACAGCGCTGGCTTTGCGATTGAATTTCTTGTGCCGGAATATGCCATGCCGCTTTGATGGCATGGCACGGGTGCAGTAGGAAAGTTTGCGCGGCTGCATCCCGTTCAGATGCAATTTCAACGATAACCCTGCCGGGACGCCATGATCATCAGACCAGCCCAAGCAACCGACGCGCCCGCCATCAGCGCCATCATCCTGCCCGTGATCCGCGATGGGACCACCTATGCGCTGGATGCAGATATGAGCGAGGCAGATGCGCTGGATTACTGGATGGGCGCGGACAGGGAGACTTTCGTTGCCGAGGATGGCGGCGAAATCCTGGGCACCTATTATCTGCGCACCAACCAGCAGGGCGGCGGCAACCATGTCTGCAATTGCGGCTATATGACCGGCGCTGCGGCGGCGGGCAAAGGCGTGGCGCGGCAGATGTGCGCCCATTCGATCGAACACGCCAAGGCGCGCGGCTACAAGGCGATGCAGTTCAATTTTGTCGTCAGCACCAATGAGCGCGCGGTGCGGCTGTGGCAGGGCATGGGGTTCCAGGTTGTCGGCACCTTGCCCAATGCCTTCGACCATCCGCAGCAGGGTTTTGTCGATGCGCTGGTGATGTACAACGAGCTATGAAATCCGCACTGAAATCCCGCCCCTTTCTGTGGCTCGTCCTTGCCCTGCCCGGCCTGTGGATGCTGTGGCACTATGCGATGACGCCGGATGAGTATTCTTACGGCCAGATCATTGGCGACAGCGGCGATTGGGCCGCGTGGCTGCTGATGGTGACGCTGGCGGTCACGCCGGTGCGGCTGCTGTTCCGACGGCAGGCATGGGCTCAATATCTGCTGCGGCATCGGCGCGATCTGGGGGTGGCAAGCTTCGCCTATGCCCTGGGCCACACGGTGATTTACCTGCTGCGCAAGGCCGATCCGGCGATCATCTGGGCGGAGGTTTCGACACCCTATGTGCTGGCGGGCTGGCTGGCGTTTGTGCTGTTCGTGCCGCTTGCGGTCACATCGAACGATGCATCGATGCGCGCGCTCAAGCGGTCATGGAAGACATTGCACCGGCTCGTCTATCCGGCAGCCGTGCTGACTTTCCTGCATTGGGTACTGTCAGCATTTGACCCGACCACGGCCTGGATCCACATCGGGATACTGGCCGCGATCGAGCTGGTCAGAGTGTACCTGCAGTACCGTCAGAGAGTGACGTAATTGCGGAAGCGGGCGACTTCGGCAGCATCGACATATTTGCCGATTTCCTTGTCGAACACGCCCATGTCTGCATAGGGGCGGTATTCCTCGAACTCATGGACCATCTTGGGGGTCATGCCGGGGATCAGTTTGATTTCTTCTTCGGTGCCGGTGTTGAGATTGACCGGAACGAACGCGCCGACGAGCACGGCTGCGGCCTGTTCTGCGGTCAGCGTTTCAAGCAGCTTGGCGTTGAAAGCCACGACATTGGCATAAGGCTGGCCAGCGACAATCGCGGCAGCCAGTTCGGGCGTGACGCCTTCGACACCGGCAAGCTGTTCTGCGGTGGCAGTGCTGGCGTTCAGTACAGTGGTTGCCGGTGCTTCGGCAGCGGTATCGGTGGCGCTTGCCGTCGCTTCAGCTTCGGCAGTCGCTTCTTCCGTCTTGCCCGAGCAGGCGGCCAGCGCCAGCGCAGTGCCAGTGAGAGCGGCGGCAATTACAAATTTACGCATTGGTCAATCATTCCTTCTTGCTAAACATTCGCATTAGCAGACTTACCGGGGCTTGCGAAGGCCGTTGCTGGTCAAAATTTGCCATATCCCGCGCTTGCAGAGCGCTCACCCGAATGTTCACCACTGGCGTGACAGCCGCGCAAGGGGTAGGAGCGCATCTCGCAGACCGGATTCCCCTTTCAACGCGGTCTGCGCAATTGCTGGAGACAGAAATATGGGAAGCTTTTCCCTCGCCCACTGGATCATCGTCGGTATCGTCGTGCTCGTACTGTTCGGGCGCGGCCGGATTTCCGAAACCATGGGCGAATTCGGCAAGGGCATCAAAAGCTTCAAATCGGGCATGGCCGAGGAACAGAAGCAGATTGCCAGCGATGACAGCACCAAATCGCAAGCTGCAAATTCACAGGATGTGACCCGGTCCTGATTCTGCCCGCGCTGCCCTGCCCTTGTAGCTTCAGATAGTATCGCCGCCGCTTACCCATGCGCAATCTTGCCCCCCCTCAAGTCGCTGAAATGCCGTGGCGGATCATTTTCCTGATGGTTGCGATAGCGACCTTCGGCGGGCTGGTTCTTTATTCGGCGGCTAACGGGTCGATGCAGCCCTGGGCGATGCCTCACATGATGCGGTTTACCGTGCTGCTGGTGGGCATACTGGTGGTGGTTCGCCGCCTGCCGCTCGATTTCATGCGCGTGATGTCGCTGCCTGCCTATATTGCCTGCCTGGCCCTGCTCATTCTGGTGGAGGTAATCGGGCAGATCGGCGGGGGTAGCCAGCGCTGGCTCAACCTCGGCTTCATCACTATCCAGCCGTCCGAGCTGATGAAGATCGCCATCGTCATCCTGCTGGCGCGCTTTTACGAGCAGCTGCCAACCGGCATGACCCGGACCTGGCGCGCAGTGGTGCCGCCACTGGTGGTGATGGCCCTGCCCGCCGCACTGGTGCTGATCCAGCCCGATCTTGACGCGGCGGTGGTGCTGGTCGCGGGCGGCATCGTCATCATGTTCCTCGCCGGTCTGCCGATGATCATCTTCGGCGCGGTTGCGGGGGTGACAGCGGTGGTGGCGCCTTTCGCCTATTTCTTCCTGCTGGAACCTTACCAGCAGACCCGCCTGACCAGCTTCCTTTCGCCCGAATCCGATCCGCTGGGCGCGGGCTACCATGTTATCCAGTCAAAGATCGCCATCGGTTCGGGCGGCTTGTTCGGCAAGGGCTTCCTCAACGGGTCGCAATCGCATCTGGCCTATCTTCCAGAACATCACACCGACCTCGTCTTTGCCACTCTGGCAGAGGAATGGGGCCTTGTCGGCGGGCTGCTGCTGCTGTTCGCCTATTTCCTGCTGCTGCGCTGGTGTGTGGGCGTGGCGATGAAATCGAACAACCGCTTTGGCCGGCTGACCGCGATGGGGCTGACGGCGACCATCTTCTTCTACATCGCCATGAATGTGCTGACTGCCACCGGATTGACGCCGGTGATGGGGATGCCGCTGCCGCTGGTGAGCCACGGTGGTTCGGCGATGATGACGGTGATGCTGTCGATCGGCATCATCATGGCTATCGACCGCGACAACAGCCGGTCGACGCCCCGCCGCTAGGGCAATTCGGCGGTGTCCTTGATCGTACCGTAAACGAAGCTGGTGTTGATTGTTGCGATGCCCGGCGTGGTGTGCAGCGTGTCGCGCATGAAGGCTTCGTAGGAATCTAGCCCGGCGACGACGATCTGCAGCAAATAATCCGACGCGCCGGTCATCAGGTGACAGGTCAGGATCTGCGGCGTTTCGCGCACGCGCGCTTCAAATGCGTCCACCACTTCGCGATCATGCCGTGCCAGCGTGACCTGTACGAAGGCGGTGACCGAATAGCCTGCAGCCTCACGGTCGACGATGGCGACATAGCGGTCGATCACGCCCGATGTCTCGAGATTGCGCACGCGCCTGAGGCACGGCGACGGCGAAAGGTTCACCCGCTCGGCCAGTTCGGCATTGGTCAGGCGCCCGTCGCGCTGCAATTCGCGCAGGATCTGGCGGTCCTTGGCGTCCATATCCCCTCCCCGATTGGCAGATTATGCCAATATCCTCGTCCTGAGTGGCAGACTTCGCAGGGAAATGCCAGTGCATCGGCGCTATGATGGCCTCCTATCCAATTTGAGAGGCATATCATGAGCAAGAGCACGCTGACCGGTTTCTCCAGCCGCGCCATCCACCACGGTTACGATCCGGCCGAAAACCAGGGCGCGCTGACCCCGCCGATGCATCTTGCCTCCACCTTCGCTTTTGAAAGCGCCGAACAGGGTGGCGCGATCTTTGCAGGCGAACAGCCGGGCTATTTCTACAGCCGCATTTCCAACCCCACGCTCGACCTGCTGGAACAGCGCATCGCCACACTGGAAGGCGCAGAGGCCGGCGTTGCCACCGCCAGCGGCATGGGCGCGATCACCGCAGTAATGTGGAGCCTGCTGGAGGCCGGTGACGAGATCATTACCGACCGCACGCTCTATGGCTGCACCTTCGCCTTCTTCCGCCACGGCCTCGCCCGCTTCGGGGTCAAGGTGACGCATGTCGATCTGACCGATCCTGCGGCGCTGGCAGCGGCGATGAACGACAAGGTCAAGGTGGTCTATTTC
>CBFGON010000149.1:0-5515 GCA_965650395.1 uncultured Qipengyuania sp.
GTCGGCCGGGCGAAGGACATGATCATCATCAACGGCAAGAACCTGTGGCCGCAGGACATTGAATGGGCCGTCGAGCAGCTGCCCGGCTTCAACCACGGCGATATCGCCGCTTTCTCGGTCGATACTGAAAATGGCGAGGAAGCTCCCGCCGTGCTGGTCCATTGCCGCGTTTCGGACCCGGACGAGCGGATCAAGCTGCGCGAGCAGATCGCCGACAAGGTCCGCGGCGTCACCGGGATGAGCTGCGTGGTTGAACTGGTCCCGCCGCGCACGCTGCCTCGCACCAGCTCGGGCAAGCTCAGCCGCGCCAAGGCCAAGCGGCTGTATCTTTCAGGTGAAATACAGCCACTCGATCTGGCGGCCTGACGCAAGACCCCGTTTCGACGAAAGGTCTTGCGCGCCCGCTCGGCGCAGACGAACATGCATAGTCCCACCTTGAAGATCGTGTCTTACGCTCTTAATACAGGTCGGACGAATGCAATGCGCCTGCCAGATGGGAGATCCGGGCAACCATGAGCGAGACCAAGACCCAGACCGCCACCGCTGTCGATTTCGACCTGACGCCGCCCGATCCGGTGCCCGCTATCGCGCCTGAAAAGGCAGCCGGGCTGGTTCCGGTCACCGACGAGGTGAAGAGCAAGCTGGAAACCAAGGTCGATGGCTTCGTGGCCGATCTGATCGCGCAGGATTCGAACTCGCCCGAATTCGGCAAGAAGGTCGATCAGCTGACCAATATGGGCCGCAAGGAAATCATGGCGGCTGCCGGCATGTCCAACCGCTTCCTCGACCGCCCGGTGCGCGCGATGGACAAGGATGAAGGTGTCGGCGCCAACCTGGCGGAGCTGCGCCGGGTGGTGGAAGATCTCGACCCGGGCAAGCGCGGAAAGCTGTCAGGCACGCGCAAGTTCCTCGGCATTATTCCTTTCGGCAACAAGCTGACCAATTACTTCCGCAGCTACCAGAGCGCGCAGACGCATATCCAGTCGATCCTGCTCAACCTCGCCAGCGGCAAGGACGAGCTGATCATGGACAATGCCGCGATCGACGTCGAACGGCAGAAGCTGTGGGAAGCGATGGGCAATCTCGAGCAGATGATCCACATCTCCAATACGCTCGACGCGAAACTGGAAGAAAAGGCGCTCGAGCTCGATTCCATCGATCCGGCAAAGGCCAAGGCCGTGCGCGAAACCGCGCTGTTCTATGTCCGCCAGCGCACGCAGGACTTGCTCACCCAGATGGCGGTGAGCGTGCAAGGCTATCTCGCGCTTGATCTGGTGAAGAAAAACAATGTCGAGCTGGTGAAGGGCGTCGATCGTGCCAGCACCACCACCGTCGGCGCGCTGCGCACGGCTGTGACGGTGGCCGAAGCAATGACCAACCAGCGGCTGGTGCTGGGCCAGATAACCGCGCTCAACCAGACCACGGCCGGGATCATCGACAGCACCAGCGCCATGCTGCGCGAACAGACCGGCAAGATCCACGAACAGGCCGCCGCCAGCACCATTCCGCTGGAAACGCTGCAGCGCGCCTTCCAGAACATCTATGATACAATGGACGAGGTCGACGCCTTCAAGCTGCGTGCGCTCGACAGCATGAAGCAGACGGTCAATCTGCTCAGCAACGAGGTCGAGAAGTCCAAGGGCTATATCGCCCGCGCTGAAGGCCAGTCGCAGGCGCAGAAGCAGATCGGCGAAAGCGCGCTGCTGAGCGTCGAAGGCTGATATGGGCACGGATCTCACCCGCGATAGCGAACGGATCATCCAGAGCGCGCGTATTGTCCGGGACGACAATCGTTCGGGCGGGCGCCATCGCCGCTCACCTTCGATCGGGGCGGGTTCGGCGAAGATCAAGCAATCGTTCTGGCTGCGCAAGGTGCGCAACATACTGATCGCATTGTTCGGTATCTGGGTGGCCGCCGGTATCGCCGGGATCATCATCGACGGGATCGGTTTTGCAGGCGTTATGGCCGTGCTGGTTGCCAGCGTGGTTGCGATTGCAGTGCTGGGCAATTATCCCAAACTGAAGCCGCCCAAGCGTGCCGACATCAACAAGGGCAATGTCCAGCAGATGGTCGGCCGCACCGAATTGTGGCTGGAAGCCCAGCGCCCTGCCCTGCCTGCGCCTGCGGTCAATCTGGTCGACCAGATCGGCGTGCAGCTCGACGGGCTGGGTTACCAGCTCGACGGGATCGACCAGAACCATCCCAAGGCGCAGGAAATCCGCAGCCTGGTGGGCGAGCAATTGCCCGAGATGGTCGATAGCTATCGCCGTATTCCGGCGCATCTGCGCGGCGAAAAGCGTGCCGGCGCCACTCCGGACGAACAACTGACCGATAGCCTGGCCAAGATCAGCGGCGAGATTGACAGCATCACCCGCCAACTGGCCGAAGGGTCGCTCGACGATCTGGCGATCAAGAGCCGCTATCTCGACTACAAATTCGGCAGCGGTGCCGATGCGACGACTGACTTCGGAGACAAAAGCTGATGCGCGTGCCTCTGCCCCATACGCTCGGCAAGGAAGAAGTCCGCCGCAGGCTCAAAAGCCGCAGTCACGAAATCGGGGACGCAATCCCGGGCGGTGTAGCGGATGTCGTCACCGGCTGGCCGGACGAGGACACAATGACACTCGATATCGGCACCATGGGCCAGAATGTCCGCGGCCGGGTGCTGATCGAGGAAACGCAGATCATCTTCGAAGTCGATCTGCCAATGGCTCTGGGTTTCGTCGAGCCGATTATTGCAGGCGCGATCAGGAGCAAGGGCCAGAAGCTGCTCGAAGCGAAGCCCAGCCCGTCACGGCCCGACGATTGAAGCAGCTCTGTATTACGCAGCCGCTGCGATGAGGCAGCGCTGCGATGCGGAAAAATCTACACCGCCGAGGCTGGATGCCCAGCCCGAGCGCCCTGCTTCCACCAGCAGACCGTCAATTGCGACTGATCCCGACAAAGGCAGCAATTGCACCGCACCATCGAAACGATCGCGTATCGTTTCGCTGGGCACGCCGTTCAATTGCGCGAAGCGGAAATAGGGGCCATCGACCAGCAAGGTCTCCTGCGCCGGATCTACATGCCTGCGCAGCGCAGGATCATGGGGCGCGCCGACGGCGACCCCGATTGCTTCATCGAGATGCAATTCGCGCGGCCGTCCGTAATCATAAAGCCGGAAGGTGATCGGGCTGTTCTGCTGCACTTCCACCAACGTAAGGCCGGGCCCGATGGCGTGGACAGTGCCGACCGGGATGTAGAGGAAATCCCCGGCAACAACTTCGTGCCAGGCCAGAAGCCCTTCGATGCTTCCGTCCAGCGCTGCTGCGCGCATCGCTTCGGGCGAGATTTCTTCGCGGAACCCGACCGCCAGGCTAGCTTTGGGTTCAGCTTCGACGACCAGCCAGCATTCTTCCTTGCCGCTCCCTGTAGGGCTGGCAGCGGCATGCGGATGAACCTGCACCGACAGTTTCTCGCTGGTGAAGAGATATTTTGCGAGAACGGTATCAAGCGCTGGTGGCGGTTCGAACCAGATTTCGCCGACAGGCTCGTTCTCGGTCCCGTCAAAAGGCACGGGCAGATCGGTCCGCCCCCAGACCTTCAGCACGCGGCGCGTATCGAGCAATCCGCCGCTCACGTTCCTGTCGCCCCCGGCAAGCGCCCGACCGCCTGCGCCGCAAAGCGCGACATGACCAGTACTTCGTCGCCATCGACGACGACGACGACGTCGTCGAGCCCGACAACCGAAACCCGCGGACCGTCGCTGTCCACCATCACGCCGCGCGAATCGATCAGATCGACGCGACCTTGCAGCACATTGCCATCGCCGTCGGTGCCACGCGCAGCCATCAATGCATCCCAATTGCCGATGTCTGACCAACCCATGTCAGCGGCGACCACGGCCGCGTGGCTGGTGTTTTCCATTACGGCATAGTCCACGCTTTCGCCTTCGATTGCTGAGAAATGCTCCAGTGCGGGGTGGAAACTGTGTCCGTCAGCAATGCCCTGCGAGACTGCAGCCGCCACCTGTTCGGCCATGGTCGAGCGGTGTCGCTCCAGCTCCTCGAGGAAACTGCCGGCGCGGAACAGGAAGATGCCTCCGTTCCACACGAAGCCCCCATCGGTGAGGAAACGCCGCGCGGTTTCCAAATCGGGCTTTTCGACGAATCGCGCCACTCGATGGCCGCCGCTGATCGGCTCGCCCCGCTCGATGTAGCCATAGCCGGTTTCCGGGTGGTCAGGTTCGATGCCGAACGCCACCAGAGCACCGTCCCGCGCCAATGCTGCTCCCCGCTCCACACCGGCAAGGAATGCGTTCTGGTCGGCGATGTAATGGTCGCTGGGGCACACCAGCATCACCGTTTCGGCAGGAAGCCGGTTAGCTGCAAGCGCGATGGCTGGGGCGGTATTGCGCCCCACCGGTTCAAGTATGAGCTCGTGCGCGCCTGCCTGTGCGGCAATGTAGGGCGCATGGACTTCGCCAGCCACAATCACCGGTGGAGCAAAGCGTCCGGTATCTGACACCCGGTCAAGCGCCTGCTGGAAAAGGGTGCGTTCGCCAAGCAGCGGAATAAAGGGTTTGGGCATGGACGCCCGGCTGCGCGGCCATAACCGCGTGCCGCTGCCTCCGCACAGGATAACCGGTTGTATCTGCGTCATGAACCCCCGCAAACTGTTCTGCACTTTACAGCATAACGCCGCTTTGACGCGCTGTCAGTTGAAGAAGCGTTGCTGGTAATAGAAGGTCGAGGCCACCGGATTGCCATTGGAATCGCGAGCGGGCTCGAAACGAACCTGATCATAGGCAAGACGGCAGACCGTGGCGTCGGTTTCCGGGAAGGGACTGGGGCGATAGACCGAACAGCCTGTCACGCGGCCTTCGGCTGACACAGACAATTTGACTACCACCGATTTGCCGATCCGCGCTTCGCGCCCGCCCGGCGGGATCGGGAAGGCGCTCGAATCGGTGATTGCACGGGTCAGCACCGGCTTGGTCGCGGCGACACCGCCCTGGCCACCACCGCCGCGGCCTGCGCCCGTGCCGAGCCCGCTTCCCGCCGCTCCCGTGCCTGCGCCTGAATCGGTTGCGCCCGAAGTGTCTGCCGATCCCGTCGATGAGGCGCGTGGGGCCGGTCTGTCCTCGCGCACGCGCACCTTTGGCGTTGGGGCCGTAACCGGCTTGGGCACGGCTTCCTTGCCGGGATCGCCCTGTGCGCCTTCATCGGGTGCTGGCTCGACCTCGGGCACTTCCTCGGGCGGCGCGGTAACCGTGACGGTGAAGGCGGCGACCACGCTTTCCTCGACCCCCGCGACGACAGTGGGGGCAAGTGCGCGGATCAGGCCATAGAAAATACCGATATGGAGCAGCACGATAAGCAGGATGACCCAGCCATTGGGTCGCTTCCTGGTTGCGCTGAATCTGGTCTCGGCTTCGGCGTCCATGCGGCACCTTGCATAGTCGAAGCGACCAAGGCCCGCCACCTGCAAACGAAAAGGGCGGCCCCGAAGGACCGCCCTTTCCTGTTTCGTCGC
>CBFGON010000150.1:0-5514 GCA_965650395.1 uncultured Qipengyuania sp.
GAACAGCGCATCGCCACACTGGAAGGCGCAGAGGCAGGCGTTGCCACCGCCAGCGGCATGGGCGCGATCACCGCGGTTATGTGGAGCCTGCTGGAGGCGGGTGACGAGATCATTACCGACCGCACGCTCTATGGCTGCACCTTCGCTTTCTTCCGCCACGGCCTTGCCCGCTTCGGGGTCAAGGTGACGCATGTCGATCTGACCGATCCGGCGGCGCTGGCCGCGGCGATGAACGACAAGGTCAAGGTGGTCTATTTCGAGACGCCCGCGAACCCCAACATGCGGCTGGTCGATATCGCCGCGATCAGCGCGGTAGCGAAGGCTGGCGGCGCGCAGGTGGTGGTCGACAACACCTATGCCACCCCCGCCCTCACCCGCCCGATCGAGCTGGGTGCGGACGTGGTGGTGCATTCGGCGACCAAATATCTCGGCGGGCATGGCGATCTGGTCGGCGGCCTTGTGGCGGGCAGCGCGGCGACCATGCAGCAGGTGCGACTGGTCGGGCTGAAGGACATGACCGGCGCGGTGATGAGCCCCTTTACCGCTACGCTGATCATGCGCGGGCTGAAGACGCTGGCGCTGCGGATGGAGCGTCACAGCACAACCGCGCTGGAAGTCGCCCGCTGGCTGGAGTCGCAGCCGCAGGTGGCGGCGGTGCATTATCCAGGACTTCCCAGCTTCGGGCAGCATGATCTCGCCAGCCGCCAGATGGCGCTGCCCGGCGGGATGATCGCCTTCGACCTTGCCGGCGGCTACGATCAGGGGATCGCCTTCATGAACCGGCTGCAGATGATCCTGCGCGCCGTATCGCTGGGCGATGCGGAGACGCTGGTGCAGCACCCCGCCTCGATGACCCATTCGACCTATACGCCCGAAGAACGCGCCGAACACGGCATCGGCGAAGGTCTGCTGCGGCTGTCGGTCGGACTGGAAGATGCGGAGGATATCTTCGCCGATCTGGAGCAGGCGCTGGCGGCATCCGAACTGGCGCTCGCCGCCTGAATCAATAGGGGCGCCCTTCGGTTAAGAAGGACGCCCCTACCGCTGCGACACCATCAGGAGGAGGGTCGGAAGGGTATTCAGGCCATCGCAGGGGTCCGCGGCGACCAGCCGCGCAGCTCCGGCCAGATATTCGTGTACTGGCTCAGATCGATGCGGGGCTTGCGCTCGTGGAAGCTCTCGCCAATCGACTGCAGGATCAGGCGGGCACGCTTGGCGCGGGCCTTGCCCGAACGGAACGGGTTAGCGCGGTCAGGTTCGGCATCCACCATCTTGCGCAGCAGGCGGTCGCGTTCCTCGTAGCTTTCCGGCAGTTCGCGCGGCAGTTCTACAGCGGCACCATTGCTGGGCGCGGCAGGACGGACAGGCTTGACCGGAGTGATCGTGACCGGCGCCTTGTCATAGGTCGTCACCACCGGCTCGCGCTCGATAACCGGCGGAGCGGCAACAGCCATCGGCTCGACCATCGGTCGCTCGATTACCGGCACTTCGTCATGGCGACGACGGCGGCGCATCAGGAAGAAGGCGAGCAGGCCGATACCACCCACGCCAAGCAGGGCGAGGAGCAGCGCTGCACTCGAACCCAGCTGGTTCTGGTCAAGCGGGGTGGCTTCAGGTGCGGCGACAGGTACAGCTAGATCGGCTTCGCTTGCCACCGGCGCAGCGGGGAAAGCTTCGCCCGCAGTCAATTCAGGCGCAGCTTCAACCGGAGCGGCTTCGACAGGTGCGGCGGCCGGGATGCTGCGCGCGGCTGGCCGCGGTGCAGGCTCGCTTGCGGCAGCGCGGGTCGTGGTCGCAGCTTTTGCGGCAGGCTTGGCAGGGGCGGCGACCGGCTCGGCTTCAACCGGCGCAGCGGTACGCGTGGTTGTGGAAGTCACCACTGGCTTGGGCGCAACCACCGGAGTGGCGGTCGCCGTCGTCGCCGGTGCAGCAGCAGCAGGCTGCGGAGCGGGCTGGATAACCACCGGCGAAGGAGCCGCGGTGGGCGCCGGTGCCGGAATATCGAGCACGATCTGCGGTGCCTCTTGGGCAACAGCAGGAACGGTGTGGAGCGCGGCCATCGCAGCAATCGCAAGGGGGGCGCTGGTGATCAGATGTCGTGTCTTGGTCATGCCCAAACAACGGGCACATTCTCGCCACAGTTCCGATGAACGCCCGTTCAGGAAACTTCATATTATTGAATTATAGCAATTTTCTTGTTCCGTTTCGGGACGGTTTGCGGAGCCCTTGCGACGAACCGAGTGGCTATCGGCACATTGTTGCTGGCTTCTGTTTACTTTTCGTTCCTGACTTCGCATGGTCGCAGCGTGAGCCAGCCCCTGCCCCTGCCTGCCCTGCACGCCAGCCATGCAGGCACCTGGCTGCGCGATGGCAATGGGGCGACACGCGGCTGTTCGAAGGGCGAAGCGGTAATGGCCGCGGCCGATACACCGCTGCTGATGCTCAACGCCCCGCTGGTGGCAAGCAGGCTGGGCTATCCCGACCTTTCGGGGCTCGACATTCTTGAGCTGTTCGCTTTCGTCCATCCCGCGCGTTTCTGCGTGCCGACGCCCAAGGGGCTGGCGCATGCGCTTGGGCTCGAAGAACCGGCGGATGATGCCGCCGTGCCGCTGCTGCTCCAGCACGCGGCGGGCGCGCTGCTGGCGCATTGCGAGGCAGCCGACTGGGTGGAACGCGAAGGGGCATGGTCCGCGCTCCAGTCGCTGGCGCGATTGCGCTGGCCCTGGGCCAATGTGCTCGCCCCTCATATCGCGCGGCCCGACAAGGCAGAGAAATGGCTCTTCACCCGTCTGCCCGAATGGGAGGAAGCGCCCGACCGCCCGCAGCCGCAGCAGGTACTGATCGAGGAACCGGAGATCGAAGCCCACCTCGAACGGCTGACCGGCGAAGGGGCCGAACGGCGTGACGGCCAGCGGCTGTTTGCGCGCGGTGCAGGCCATATCTTCGCCCCGCGTGACCGGCAAAAGCGCCCGCATGTGCTGCTGGCGCAGGCGGGCACAGGTATCGGCAAGACCTTGGGCTATCTCGCCCCCGCCTCGCTCTGGGCGGCGCAATCGGGCGGCACGGTGTGGGTGTCGACCTATACCAAGAACCTCCAGCGCCAGCTGCGGCGGGAAAGCGCGCGCGCCTGGCCCGCCACCCGGCCCGATGGATCGCCGCCGGTGGTGGTGCGCAAGGGGCGCGAGAACTACCTGTGCCTGCTCAATCTGGAAGACGCGCTGCAAGGTGGCTTTGCCGGCAGACCGGCGGTGCTGGCGCAATTGGTGGCGCGCTGGGCGGGTTATTCGCACGATGGCGACATGGTGGGCGGTGATCTGCCCGGCTGGCTGGGCACGCTTTTCCGCAAGCGCGGCATTGCGGCACTCACCGATCAGCGCGGCGAATGCGTTTATGCCGGATGTCCGCATTACCGCAAATGCTTCATCGAACGCAGCGCGCGCAGCGCGGCGCAGGCCGATCTGGTGATCGCCAATCACGCGCTGGTGATGGTCAATGCCGCCCGCCAGCGCGATCCGCACAGCCGCCCCACGCGCATCGTGTTCGACGAAGGGCATCATGTCTTCGACGCCGCCGATTCGACTTTCTCCGCCGCGCTGACGGGGGCGGAAGCGATCGAGCTGCGCCGCTGGATCATTGGCCCGGAGAAGGGCAATCGCGGGCGGCGGCGCGGGCTGGCGGCGCGGCTGGCCGATGTCGCCAGCTATGACGATGCGGGCGGCGACGCAGTAGAGGCCGCAGTCGAGGCGGCCCATGCTCTCCCTTCCGAAGGCTGGCTGGCGCGGCTGGCAGAAAACGCGCCTTTCGGCCCGGTCGAGACGCTGCTGGCACAGGTCCGTGCGACTACCTATGCGCGCGACGAAAGCGGGCAGGAAGCAGGCTACGGGATTGAGACAGAGACTTCCCAGTTACCCGGCGAACTGGTCGAAGCGGCGGGTACTGCGGCGCAGGCCCTGGCGCAGATCCGCCAGCCCTTGCTCAAGCTGGGCGGACGTCTGGAGGCGGTGCTGGAAGACGCGCCCGACTGGCTCGACGGGCAAGGCCGCGCGCGGATCGAAGGCGCGCGGCATTCGCTGAGCTGGCGGATCGACCTGATCGCGGCGTGGGAGGCTTTGCTGGGGCGGCTGGGCGGCCCGGCTGACCCCGAATTTGTCGACTGGCTGGCGGTGGACCGCAACGACGCGCGCGAATTCGATGTCGGACTGCACCGCCATTGGCTCGACCCGATGAAGCCCTTTGCGCAAGTGGTGCTCGAACCCGCGCATGGGGTGATGCTGACCAGCGCCACGCTGACCGACCGGGACGAGAGAGGGCCTGACTGGCCTCAGGCGATTGCGCGCAGCGGTGCGGCGCATCTCGAACTCGCGCCCAAGACCGCGCAGGCCGAAAGCCCGTTCGATTACGCCAGCCGCGCCGAAGTGCTGGTGGTCACCGATATCCGCAAGGGCGATATCCCTGCGCTTGCGGGTGCCTATGCGCGGCTGATCGAAGCGAGCGACGGCGGCGTGCTGGGCCTGTTCACCGCGATCCGCCGGATGCGCGCGGTCTATGGCCGCATTGCCGACCGCCTGGCACGGGCGGGCCTGCCGCTCTATGCCCAGCACGTCGACCCGATCGACACCGGCACGCTGACCGACATTTTCCGCGACGATCCGCGCGCCAGCCTGCTGGGCACCGATGCCCTGCGTGACGGGGTGGACGTACCGGGCCGATCCTTGCGCTGCGTGGTGATGGAAAGCGTGCCCTGGCCGCGCCCCACCATTCTCCACCGCGCGCGCCGCGCGGCCGCCGCCGAAGAGGAAGGTGGCGCGCAGCGCTATGACGACCGCATCATCCGCGCGCGGCTGGCGCAGGCGTTTGGCCGCCTGATCCGCACGCGCGAGGATTCCGGCCATTTCGTCGTCCTCTCCCCCGCCTTCCCCAGCCGGTTGCTCTCCGCCTTTCCAGAAGGCACGCCTGTCATCCGCGTGACACTCGAAGAGGCTTTACAGCGCGTGGCGAAGGGTGTTGGAACACCGGAAACTGGCGAGAGTGCCAGCGTTATGGAGAGCGACGAATCGTGAAGATCCTGGGCCTGTTGCGCCACGCCAAGTCCGACTGGGGACAGAGCGACAAGCGCGACTTCGACCGGGGCCTCAACCCGCGCGGGCGCAAGGGCGCAGGCCTGATCGGCGCGCATATCCGCGATCACGGCGTGAAGTGGGACCGGCTGGTCGCGAGCCCGGCGGAGCGGGTGAAAGTGACGCTTGCCGAGGCGGCACTTGGCCCCGATCCGCAATGGGAAGACCGCCTCTACCTCGCTTCGACCGAAACGATCATGGACGTGATCCGCGACCACGGCGGCGATGCCAAAGCACTGCTACTGGCGGGTCATAACCCGGGCTTTGGCGATATGGTGTTCGAACTGGTCGCCCCGCAAAACGAGAACGCGCTGTTCGACGAAGCCAAGGTCAAATTCCCCACCGCCGCCTTCGCCGTGTTCGAACTCGATATCGACGATTGGGCCGATCTGAAGGA
>CBFGON010000151.1:0-5217 GCA_965650395.1 uncultured Qipengyuania sp.
GGCGCGGTGTTCACCTGGTACACGCTGGGCGCGCCGTGGTACTACATCTCGCTCGCCATATTGGTGATCTGCGGCGGCTGGATCGCGACACGTAACGAGTAAGCGCTTTCCTACAGCGTGCGGTCTAGGTTATCGCCTGCAAACGCTCTTTGAGATGATGATATTGCGATTGTCCGGGGGGGCGCCGCCGCCGATGTGTCTCCCGCATCCTTTCGCATAATATTGTTTATTTGCAGGTATTTGAACGGATTCTGGCAGGGCGACCGGGTGTCAACTTCGTCAACCGCAATATCTCTTGCGGTGCCGGGCAATCAATGGCTCACGCTCTCCCGCACCACCGCCACGCCCGCCGTGCGCTGGGCCACCAATTCCGCCTTCAGCTTCACCGGATCGCGCGCGAAAACGAAGCCGAAGCTGACCCCGCCTTTCTTACCGACCGTCGCGTGATGCAGCTTGTGCGCCTGCACCAACCGCTTGGCATAGCCGCGTTTGGGGACCCATTTGAAATAGCGTTGATGCACAAGGCCATCATGCACCAGCGTGTAGATCACACCGTAGAAGAGCACGCCGAGCCCGATCCATGTGCCGGGCCACCACGCGCCTGCGCCCATGATCATCGGGCTGCCGAGGGCGAACATGGAAATGCTCAATCCCGCGCCGAACAGGGCAAAACGGTCATTCTTCTCCAGCACGCCGTCATGCGGTTCGTGATGATCGCGGTGCCATGCCCAGCCGAAACCGTGCATGATATATTTGTGGCTGGCCCAGGCGACCCATTCCATCGCGATTACTGTCGCAAGCACTATGGCGATGGGAAGCAGCGCACTCATGCCTTACACTATAGGCGCAGGTGCGAGAGAGGGCCAGTCACTCGCCCGAGTAGCGTTCCTGCCTGCGCGGCATGCCGAAGCAGCGTTCGGCCACATCGCGGTCGATCCGCGCGGGGCGCAGGCTTGCCGCATCGATGCAGCACCACATGCTCTTGACCTCGGCCAGCACTTCCTCGCCGCGGCGGATTACCGTGTTGTAGAAGCTGCGTGCGCCGGCGATCTTTTCCAGCACCGTTTCGGCAATCACGTCATCATTGAGAAAAGCCGGGCGGCGATAGGTAATCTCGTGCTTCAGCGCGACCCAAGCCAGCCGAGCCACTTCCTCTGCCGGAGCGAGCTTCTGCCAATGCGCCAGCACCGTATCCTGCACCCAGCCAAGATAGCGCGCATTGTTCACATGCCCCATGAAATCGATATCTTCGGGCAGGACGCGGATGGGAAAGGTAAAGGGTTTTGCTGACATAAGTGTCAGTTAGCACACCAATAGTTACAATTCCATGATTCTTGCCGGAAAGGCATTCTTGGCCTGCCTCTTGATTTGCCATTTTGCATGGGCAGCGCGCTTGGCGCAGGTTTTCGTCCCATGGCCAGCAAACCGCGCACACTCTACGAAAAGATCTGGGATGCCCATACTGTCGAACGGCAGGCGGACGGCACCTGCCTGATCTACATCGACCGCCATCTGGTGCATGAAGTGACCAGCCCGCAGGCGTTCGAGGCGCTGCGGCTGTCGGGTCGCAAGGTCCGCCGTCCCGATCTGACGCTGGCCGTGCCCGACCACAATTTGCCGACTACGCCCCGCCTCGCTGCCGACGGTTCGCGCCTGCCGATTGCCGATCCGGAAAGCGCCGCACAGCTCGCCGCGCTCGAGCGGAACGCGCCCGAATTCGGGATCGAGTATATCGACGCAGTCGCCCTGCAGCAGGGAATTGTCCATGTGGTGGGGCCGGAACAGGGCTTCTCATTGCCCGGCACCACCATCGTCTGCGGTGACAGCCACACCGCCGCGCATGGCGGGGTAGGCGCGCTGGCTTTCGGCATCGGCACCAGCGAAGTCGAGCATGTGCTGGCGACACAGACTCTGCTACTGCGCCCGGCGAGAACGATGGAAGTGCGCGTCAACGGCCAGCTTGGCCCCGGCGTCACCCCTAAGGATCTGATCCTCCACATTATCGGCGTGATCGGCACGGCAGGCGGCACCGGCCATGTCATCGAATATCGCGGAGAGGTGTTCGAGCAGATGAGCGTCGAGGGCCGCCTGACTGTGTGCAACATGAGCATCGAGGGTGGCGCGCGCGCCGGGCTGATCGCGGCTGACGACACGACCTTCGCCTATCTCAAGGGCCGCCCCTATGCGCCGCAGGGCGCGGCATGGGACGAAGCGGTCGCCTGGTGGCGCTCGCTGGCGACCGACGAGGGTGCCACATTCGACAAGGTGGTGACTATCGATGCCGCCGATATCGAACCGACCGTCAGCTGGGGCACCAGCCCCGAAGATGTCGTCGCCATCGGCGGCAGCGTGCCCGCGCCTGAAAGTTTTGTCGATCCCTCCAAGCAGGAAGCCGCCCGCAAGAGCCTCGCCTATATGGGGCTGGAGCCGGGCATGGCGATGGAAGATGTGGCGATCGAGAATGTGTTCATCGGTTCATGCACCAACAGCCGGATCGAGGATCTGCGCGCTGCCGCCGAAGTGCTCAAGGGGCGGACCAAGGCGGCCAATGTCCGCTGGGCGATTGCCGTGCCGGGATCGGGTCTGGTCAAGCTGCAAGCCGAAGCCGAAGGGCTCGACCGTATCTTCACCGATGCCGGTTTCGAGTGGCGCGAGCCCGGCTGTTCGGCCTGCCTCGCGATGAACCCCGACAAGGTGCCGCCGGGCGAACGCTGCGCATCCACCAGCAACCGCAATTTCGTCGGCCGGCAGGGCCCCGGCGCCCGCACCCATCTGCTCAGCCCCGCCATGGCGGCAGCGGCAGCGGTAACCGGGCGTTTGACCGATGTTCGCAAGCTCACCCCTTGCCAAGCCGAAGCTGCGCCAGCATGAGAGCGGCATGACCAAGCTCCCCAAGGGTACGGCCGCCATCGCCGGTGCGATCGGCTCCGCCGCCATTGCCGCAGCGCTGCTCTATGCAGGCAAGCGCAAGAAGAAGAACCAGCCAAAACAGCCCGGGCCAATCCCCTCGGGCGAGAAACCGGAGACCGATTGATGGACAAGGTGTCGACCATAGAAGGGCGCGCGATCCCGCTCGGCCTGAAGAATGTCGACACCGACGTCATCATTCCCGCCCATTGGCTCAAGACCATCAGCCGCGAAGGTTTGGGCAAAGGCGCGTTCGAGACGATCCGCCAGACGCCCGGCAATGTCTTCGATGCGCCCGAATATGCCGGTGCACCGATCCTGATTGCGGGCGATAATTTCGGCTGCGGCTCCAGCCGTGAACATGCCGCATGGGCGATGCTCGACCTTGGCCTGACCGCCGTGATCGCGCCGAGCTTTTCGGACATCTTCAGCGGCAATGCTTTCAAGAACGGCATCCTTGCAGTGGAGCTGCCGCAGCACCAGGTCGACCGGCTGCTGGAAGTGGCACAGGACCATCCGATCACCATCGACCTTGAAAATCAGGTCGTGACCACCCCGTTCCAGGATCGTTTCAGCTTTGAGATCGATCCGTTCCGCAAGCATTGCCTGACCGAAGGGCTGGACGAGATCGGCCTGACGCTGGCGCGCGATGCGGCCATCGAAAGCCATGAGAAATCGCGCGCGGCCAGCCTTCCCTGGCTCGACGCGCCGCAGAGGAGAGACGCAGCATGAAGGCAGTCCTGTCGAAGGAAACCGGCGGCCCCGAAACCCTCGTTGTCGAGGAAGTAGACGCCCCCACCCCCGGCAAGGGCGAAGTGCTGATCGATGTCGCCGCCTGTGCGATCAATTTCCCTGACACGCTGATCATCCGCGACATGTACCAGTTCAAGCCGCCGCGCCCCTTCGCGCCGGGTGGCGAGATTTCCGGCACCATTGCCGCGCTGGGCGAAGGCGTGACCGGTTATGCTGTGGGCGACCGGGTGATCTGCGGGCTCGGCAATGGCGGTTTGCAGGAACAGGTGGCGGTCGCCGCCGCGCGGCTGTTCAAAGTGCCCGACGGGATCGATCTGGTGCAGGCGAGCGCGCTGTTGATGACCTATGGCACCACTATCCACGGGCTGAAGGATCGCGGCGATATCAAGGCTGGCGAAACGGTACTGGTGCTGGGTGCGGCCGGCGGCGTCGGCCTTTCGGCAGTGGAACTGGCAAAGGCCTATGGCTGCCGCGTGGTCGCCGCCGTCTCTACCGAAGAAAAGGGCGAAGTTGCAAAGCAGGCCGGCGCGGACGAAGTGGTGATCTATCCCCGCGCGCCATTCGACAAGGATCAGTCCAAGGCGCTGGCGCAGGCGTTCAAGGATGCCGTCGGCCCCAATGGTGCGGACATCGTCTATGACATCGTTGGCGGCGACTATTCGGAACCCGCACTGCGTGCCATCGCCTGGGAAGGACGTTTTCTGGTGATCGGCTTCCCGGCAGGTATCGCCAAGATGCCGCTCAACCTCACCCTCTTGAAAAGCTGCGATATCCGCGGCGTATTCTGGGGTGCTTTCACGGCGCGCGAACCGGCGCGCAATGCCGCCAATATCGCCGAGCTGTTCGAGCTGTGGCAGGCGGGCAAGATCGATCCGCTGGTGAGCGAGACCTACCCGCTCGATCGCGCGCATGAAGCGATCGCCAAGCTGGAAAATCGCGGCGCGATCGGCAAACTCGTCGTCACAATGGATTAGAGCGCGGACTAGCCCTTGCTCCCTGCCCTTGCGCTCCCTATTCGATGGGCAAGCAATCCAAGGGACTGATGATGACTGATTTCAAAGACCGCGAGCGGGGCGAAGAAGCCAAATACGCCTTCGACGAGGAAACCGCCTTCAAGATCGCGGCACGCCGCAACCGCCTGTTGGGCGAATGGGCGGCCGGTCTGATGAGTCTGACCGAAGAAGAAACCGATGCCTACAAGAAGGCCGTGGTTCAGGCCGATTTTGAAGAAGCGGGCGATGAGGACGTTATCCGCAAGCTGCTGGGCGATCTGACCGCAGCGGGCAGCGATGTCAGCGAAGCCGACATCCGCGCCAAGCTGGACGAATGCGCTGTCGAGGCACGCCGCCAGTTCATGAGCGAGAGCTGATCCGATGCCGATGACGGCAACGGATATCGTGCAGATGATCGAAACCGCCCTCCCCGGCGCGGTGGTCGAGATGCGCGATCTTGCAGGCGATAATGATCACTGGGCCGCGAAGGTCACTGCTCCGCAGTTTGCGGGTCTTTCGCGCGTGGCACAGCACAAGCTGGTCTATGAGGCGCTGGGCGGGAGGA
>CBFGON010000152.1:0-5176 GCA_965650395.1 uncultured Qipengyuania sp.
ACCGCCGATCAGCTGCGGCAATTTCTCGGTCAGCGGGCCGAGCGCCATTTCCGATGCCTTGCGCGTCGCCACCTTGGGCGGGTTGGCGGCCAGACCGCGGATATAATCCTCCAGCGCCGGGGCAGCCTTGTCGGCCACCGCGGCCAGCTGGTTCTCGAAAGCAGCGCGCTTGTCCGAAGCGGCAAGGCGGGCGTTCCATTCGGCGTGAGCCGACGCGCCGCGTTCGCCCGTCGCGCGCCAGTCAGCCTCGATCTCGGCGGGCACTTCGAAGGGTGCGGCAGTCCAGCCCAGATATTCGCGCGTGGCGGCGATTTCCTCTGCCCCCAGCGGAGCGCCGTGGACGTGGTGCGTGCCGCCCTTATTGGGAGCGCCCTTGCCGATCACCGTCTTGCAGGCGACCAGCGAGGGGCGTTCGTCAGCGGCGGCTTCAGCCAAAGCGCGGCGGATATCCGCGAAATCGTGGCCGTCGCATTCCGCCACATGCCATCCGGTCGCGGCATAGCGCGCCTTGATGTCTTCGCTGGTCGAAAGATCGGTGTCGCCATCGATGGTGATGCGGTTATCGTCCCACAGCACGTTCATCCGGCCCAGCTTGAGGTGCCCGGCAAGCCCGATGGCTTCGTGATTGATGCCTTCCATCAGGCAACCATCGCCCGCCACAACCCAGGTGCGGTGATCGACCAGATCATTGCCGAACAGCGCATTCAGGTGACGCTCGGCCATCGCCATGCCCACCGCCATTGCCAGCCCCTGCCCCAGCGGGCCGGTGGTGCATTCCACACCGTCGAGCAGGAAGTTTTCCGGGTGGCCGGCACAGGGACTGCCCAGCTGGCGGAAATTGGCGATGTCCTGCATCGTCGGCTTGGCATAGCCCGACAGGTTGAGCAGGCTGTAGATCAGCATCGAGCCATGCCCTGCGCTCAACACGAAACGGTCACGATCGGCCCATTTCGGTGCCGCCGGATCGAAGCGCAGGAACTCGCTGAACAGCACGGTCGCCACGTCGGCCATGCCCATCGGCATGCCGGGATGTCCCGAATTAGCCGCCTGCACCGCATCCATTGAAAGCGCCCTGATGGCATTGGCCATCTGGACCATGCGGGCAGTGTCGGAACTCATGGGGTTTGCTCTCCGCAAAAAGGGGGTCGATTCGACGCGCGCGCACCCTTCGCGGAGGGGAGCCGCAAGGTCAAGCCGCGCCTCCGGCCATTGCAGCCTGCCGCATGCTTAGACCAACTTATCAACAGCAGCGCGCAAGCCTTTGCCCAACCGGCCCAATCTTGATATTTAGCGCGCAGGATGAGCGAAACCCGCATCAACAATGCCGTCGACAGGATCGAAAAGGCCCTTGCCCGGATCGAGACGCAAGCTGCGTTGACGCGGCATACGGGCGGTGACGACAGCGCCCTTGCCGTCAAGCACGATGCCCTGCGCAACAGCGTGGCCACCAGCCTTGCCGAGCTCGACCGGTTAATCGGAAGCCTCGAGAAATGAGCGACGTCACATTGCAGATCGGCGGACGGAGCTACACCGTATCCTGCGCCGACGGGCAGGAACCGCACGTCATCAACCTTGCTTCCATGATCGATGTCCGGCTGGCCAAGATGGGCACCAATCTTTCGCCGAACGATGCCAAGAACCTGCTGTTTGCGGGCTTGATGCTGGCCGACGAACTGGATGAAGCGAAAAAATCGCTTAAATCTGCACCTGACCAATCCGGTTTGGGTGACGAACGGCTCGCAGGCCAGCTGGAACGGATTGCCGGCGCACTGGAGAATGCAGCATCTACTCTTGAGGCTGGCAACCGTAGCGCCTAAATAGTCTGCGGCGGGACTGCCCGGCACGAGCTGCAGAACATCCCTGAGGCTATAAGCAATCCAAGGGAGCTGTCCCTACCGGGTTGGCGGGTTCGTCCCGGCGATTCGGATATACGGCGCCCACCTGACGTTGAGGCGTCAGAGGATTTCACCGGCAAACGACCCATGGTGGTTCCGCCACTCTTTTTGATGCGCCTCAGGCGCCGGCGTTCGCGTCCGCTCACTTGGCTTTCCTCGCTCTCACGACCTTTCGGTCGCGTCGCTGCGGGCGGCCGGTCGGCCTTGCGGGCCATCGGCCCGTTATCGCGCTTGATGGACCGGGCGAAAGCATGACCAAGGACGATCTGAGAAAGCAGCTCCGCGCCACTCGGCGCAAGCATGTTGCGACCATGCCGGAAAACATGCGCGGGCTGGTTTTTCACCGCCCCCCTGCCCCGCTGCTGGAACTGGTGCCCGAAGGCGCGAGCGTGGGTCTCTATTGCGCCAACGCATTTGAAGCGCCCGCTGCATCCTATGCCCGCTTCCTGTTCGAGCGCGGGCACACAATTGCGCTGCCGCGCTTCGCCAGCCGCAATGCACCGATGGAATTTGCACGCTTCGAAGATCCGTTCGGCGAAAGCGATCTGGAGGTCGGCCCCTTCGGCCTGCTCCAGCCCTTGGCAGATGCTCCATCCGTCATCCCGGATGTGCTGTTCGTGCCGCTGGTGGGCTTCACCGATACGGGCGAGCGGCTTGGCCAGGGCGGCGGGCATTATGACCGCTGGCTCGATGCCCACCCGGGTACAACTGCCATCGGGCTTGGCTGGGATTGCCAGAAGGTCGATAGCCTGCCGACAGAACCTCATGATCATCGCCTGACCGCCCTGGTCACCCCCACGCGCCTTTATGGACCTTTCGCATGAGAACCGAACCCACCTGGCGTATCCCCGTGGGCATCCTTGGCCTGCTTTTGGGCCTTGCGATCTATGGCATCGCCATTGCGGCCATCCTGCCTGACTGGATCGGCGACTGGCCGACGCTGGCGCAGACCTTCATCTATATCGTGCTGGGATTGGCGTGGCTTCTCCCGCTGCGCCGTTTCCTCATCTGGATGGAAACCGGCCGCTGGGGCCGAGATGCCTAACTTGCTCTCTTCCCTTGAGGGCAGAGGACTATGAGACGAAAAGCAAAAGGCCCGACGCCGTTTCGGGCATCAGGCCTTTGAAAATCCCCAAGTGGCGCGAGTGACGGGGCTCGAACCCGCGACCTTCGGCGTGACAGGCCGACACTCTAACCAACTGAGCTACACCCGCGCAGCCACTTGGGAGCCGCGCCACTAAGGCAGGCTCCGATTCCTGTCAATGCCGATTGCGACCCTTTTTTTGCCATTTTGCGGCGAGTGGAATCCGCCAAACATGGCCCATTTTGCAGGTGCGCAACAAAGCGTCATCAGTTCTCGTATTTCCAGTTGCGTTTCTTGCCCTGCAACAGCCACTCGATTGTCTGTTCCAGCCGTTTTGCGCGCGTTTCCTCGCGCTTCGCTTCGGTGATCCATTCGATATATTCGCGCCGGTGCGACGGGGCAAAACCGTCAAAGGCCGCACGGGCGCCGGGATTTCCTGCAAGCCGCGCGGCAAGATCGTCGGGCACCGGCAATTCGGGCTTGGGCGTGCGCTTGCGACCAGCGGTAGCGCTGCCCTGTTCGGCCACGCGCTGCGCCGCCTCGCGCAGCCGCTCGACCATTTCGGCATCGGTCGGCAGATCATCCAGCGTGGCGATCTTGCCATAGGCACCCATGCCATCGGCACCGCCTTGCCGCCCGTCGCCATGGACCACGAAAGCGCAATGCGCCTTGAACGCGCTCATCCCGCCGACGTTCTTACCGCCGACCATGAAATGCGGCATGCCCCATTTGATCCCCTCTTCGCCCTGCGGCAGCGCTGCATGGGCGGCCGCACGAATGCGCATCAGGATCGGCTGCGCAAAGGGCGATGCCCTGGCAATGTAGTCATCTACTCGGCTGTCGGTCTTCATGCCGCCCTCCCCATGGATTACGGCATGATAGCGCGATCAATCGACGAGGATAAGCGCCGGCGTTTCGAGCAGCTTCCGCAGTGCCTGGACGAAGCTGGCGGCATCCCAGCCATCGACCACGCGGTGATCGCAGCTGATCGAGATATTCATCAGCTTGCGCTTTTCGATCCGTTCCACCCCGTCTGCCCCGGTGACATACATCGGGCGCTCGATAATCCGGTTGGGGCCGATGATGGCGACTTCGGGACGGTTGATGACCGGCGTGGTCGCCACACCGCCCAGCGGACCGAGCGACGTGACGGTCAGCGTACCGCCTTCCATCTCTTCCTTCTTCGCCGTGCCATTGCGGGCTGCATCGGCCAGTCGCGAAATTTCGTTTGCCAGCTGCCACAGGTTTTTGGCGTGGGCGTTGCGGATCACCGGGACCATCAGCCCGGCATCGGTCTGCGCGGCCATGCCCATGTTGACCGCGCCATAGCGCGTCACCACGCCCGCCTCGTCATCATAGCGGGCGTTGATCATCGGGAAATCGGGCAACGTCTTGCAAATTGCCGTTATCAGCAGCGGCAATATGGTCAGCTTGGGCTTGTCGCCCCGTGCCGAATTGAGCTGCGCGCGAAGCGTTTCCAGATCGGTGACATCGCATTCCTCGACATAGGAGAAATGCGGGATGTTGCGCTTCGAGGCGGCCATGTTCTCGGCAATGCGGCGGCGCATCCCGATGACCTTCTTTTCCTCGTCCGCACGGGTCTTGGCAGCCGCGCCATAGCCCGAATTATAGGACAGGCACTGGTCCAGATCGCTGTGGCGGATGCGCCCGTCAGCCGCGGGCTTTACCTGCGCCAGATCGACGCCGAGATCCTTCGCGCGCTGGCGCACGGCGGGAGTGGCGAGAACCTTGGCGGCGTGGGTTGGCGCGGGTGCCGGGGTTGGCGCGGGCAGCGGCTCGGGCGCAGGATCGGCGGCCAGAACCTTGTCCGCATCTTCGGCAGCGGGGCTTTCCACCTCAATGCGTTCCTCGACCACTTCGGCTTTGGGAGCAGGTGCCGGAGCTGGTGCCGGAGCGGGCTCAGAAGCCTCCTCAACCTCGCCACCTGCTTCGCCTTCGACCTCGATCACCACCAGCATCGAGCCGATGGCCACCATGTCGCCTTCCTCGCCCGCAATCTCGACGATGGTGCCGGTGACCGGGCTTTCCATCGGCACGGTCGCCTTGTCGGTCATCATGTCGACGAATTCCTCGTCTTCATTGACCGTATCGCCGATCTTCTTGTGCCACTGGACGATCTCGGCCTCGGCGATGCCTTCGCCGATGTCGGGCATTCTGAAGGTGAATTTGCTCATCG
>CBFGON010000153.1:0-5118 GCA_965650395.1 uncultured Qipengyuania sp.
ATTGGTGCTGCCATTCAGGCGGCGCAACAGGTCCAGCGCGATGGCATTATCGTCCCCGAATGTGCCGACGAGGCCGGTCTGCTTCACGCGCCAGAAGTCGGCAGTCAAAGTCAGGCCAGGGATGAATTCAGGCTCGAGCACGACACCCAGATTGATACTGGTGCTGTCTTCGGGAACGAGGTTTTCCGATCCCGAACGATAGCTGATCACGCCCGCGCCGGGGCATGAACCCAGATCGTCGACAATGCCCTTGTCGACCTGGGCCTGACAGATGACGAAGTCGTCGCGGGTGTTGGAGCGGGTGGTTCCCGCATCATTGACCTGCACCAGATTGGGAGCACGGAAGCCGCGCGACCATGCGCCGCGCAGCGTCACACCGGGGAAGGTCGTCCATGACACTGCAACACGCGGGACCATGGCGGTCTCGTCGATATCGGTGAAACGCTCCGCGCGGCCAGCAAGCTGCACGTTAAGCTCATTCACCAGCGGAATATCCATTTCCGGGCTGACCAGCGGGACGAACAGTTCCGCAAAGGCCGAATAGACATCGCGCTTTCCATCCGTGTCGGGCGAAGGGCTGGTTCCGGCGACATCGCTGCCGTTGAACTCACCGGTCACGCTGTCGGTAAAGGTTATCGTCCCGTCGAGCCGCGGGTCACGGTCATCGTAGAATGTCTCGCGCCGCCATTCGACGCCGGTGGCGACACCGACATCGCCGCCGGGGAGCGAGAACAGATCATCGCGGCTGATCTTGAAGTCCGCCAGCGCCAGGCTGGTGCCGTTCTTGCGGAACACCTCGATCCGGAACGGATCGATCGACGATGCGGGATTGGGCGTACAATCGCCAATGCCGGGGTCACCGAGGCAGCCCCCGTTGAACGGGTTATAGGCATCGGGCGTGGTCAGATTGATCTGTTGCTGCATCAGTGTCAGCGAGACGCGTCCGCGCTCGATATCCACGGCATTGGCTTCGGAATAGACAAAGCCCGTATCGAAGTCCCATGCGCCGAAATTGCCGCGCAGACCGGCCACGAACCGGTAGGTGTCCTTATCGACGGTAACATTGCGATTGCCGACATCGACGAAACGATAACGCTCCATGATCAGGTCGGCGCCTTCGGCAGAAATAGACGTGCCGGGCAGACGGTTGGGGCTGCCTTCCGGACCGAAGGGGTTCCAATAGGCATCGCGCGCAATGCCAACCGGTACGGCGCTGAGAATAGCCGATGCGTCGATATTGCGCTCGTTCTCGGAACGATAGTAGCTGCCTTCGAAATAGGCCTCCAGACTATCGGTCAGTTCATAGCTCAACAGCGCCGAAGCATTGTAGCGGTTCTTCTTGCTGAACAGGCTGTTGCCGAAGATAGTGTTGTAGCGGACATCGCTTGTAGGGGTGGTGCCGCCACGCGCGCAGATGCCATCGCCAAAGTCCATGTCGCAGCCCGAAAAGCTGTCGGGCTGGAGATAGAAATCATCGTCTCCGATAGGCGTCCTGCTCGACGGTGCCTGGATGTCGAACTGGCCGAATGGCCCGAAGGTGTTGCGGTTGTTGAATGAGGAATCACCCTCGAAATCGGTGCCTTCCACCAGTGGAAGGCGGTTGTCATCCGCCGCATAATCGCGTTCGGAATTGGACATGCCGCTTTCGTGGAAATAACTGCCGTAAACCGTCAGATTGCCGCGCCCGTCGGCGAAATCGAAACCATAGCCGCCGCTCACCTGCGCACCATACATGCTGGTTCCGTCATACAGGCGATAGTCGCCTTCAAGGTAACCACCCGTGCGGTTGCCCTTCAGCACCGTGTTGATGACGCCCGCCACAGCATCTGCTCCATAGATGGCCGAAGCACCGTCGCGCAGGACTTCGACGCGCCGTACCGAACCGGGTGCGATTTCGTTGGTGTCGGACGAGACAACCGGAACCAGCAGTTCGGTCTGGAAGCCGGGATGCAGCGTCATGCGGCGGCCATTGATCAGCAACAGCGTGTTGCCGGTTCCAAGATCGCGCAGATTGATCGAGCCCACATCGCCGCGGGCATTGTTGACGCTGTCGGCATTCTGCTCGTTGAAGGCCACCGTGCCGGCCTGCGGGATCGAGCGGAACAATTCGTCGCCCGAGGCAGCACCGGTGTTCTCGATCGCCTGCTCGTCGAGAACTGTGACCGGCAGCACGTCATTGATCTGCGCGCCCTGGATCTGGGTGCCGATAACGACGATGGTCGAATCCGTATTGACCTGCTCGTCGCCCTCGGTCTGCGCCGTTGCCGCCGCGTCGGTTGCCTGACCGGTTTCCTGTGCCGAAGCACCAGTAGCTGCTGCGCTGGCGAGAATGCTGGCGCCACAGAGCAGCGCGAGCCTGTTGGTGGAATAGGTGTTCATGGGGTCCCTCCCTGTCATCGTTCGTTTTGTGTTGCGCGTCTGGTCAGCCAGGCTTCGAATATGTCCGGCCACTGGCTGAGAATCTGCTGCTGGGTGCCAAGGCCCCAGCCATGTCCGCCTTCCTCGAAAATATGCAGTTCGGCGGCCGCCCCCTTCGCCTTCAGCGCCTGGAACAGCGCAATGCCGTGACCCGGCGGGGTGATGGGATCATCCGCAGCCGAAAAGATGATCATGGGCGGCGCATCGGCAGAGGCATGGGTGTCGAGCGACCAGGCCTCCTGCGCTTCCGGCGACGGGTTTTCTCCGACGATTTCGCGCCGGGTTCGGGTGGTGTCATATGGCTTGCGCAGCGATACTACCGGGAACAACAAGACTGCGAAATCGGGCCGCGCGGCGACCGTTTCAAACTTGTCCTTGCCCGAATAGAGCGGCTGATCGGGCCGGAGCGCCGTGTATCCGGCCAGATGCCCTCCGGCTGAAAAGCCCATGATGCCGATGCTGTCCGGCCTGATCTTGAACTCGGTGGCGCGCGAACGGATTATCTTCATGGCACGCTGTGCATCGGCGAAAGGCGCGCTTGCCTCCCAGCCATCGTTCGGCAGACGAAAGATCAGTTCGAACACAGTGTAACCGCGGTTCTGCAGCCAGCGGGCAGCCGGGGTACTTTCCTTCCACAACTGGATGCGGAAATAGCCCCCGCCTCCGCATACCAGCACGGCCTTGCCGTTGGGATGGTTGGGCCGATAGACACGCATGCGGGGCGTCGAGATGTTGGACACCGCGCCATAGCCGCTGCCCTCACTGCCAATTTTCTCCGGCCCGCTGGCACCGCCCTTGCCCGGCGGTGTTCCCGGCCACAGCGGGATTTCCTCCAGCACATCTGCCACAGCAGGGGCGCCAGAGAGGGCCAGTCCGGCAACGGAAGCAGCAATCGCTGTCGAGGCGATGAAGCGGCGGCGGTCAATCATGCCACGCCTCCCAGAGTGTCGGCGATCGCTTCGCTGTGCGGACCCGAACGCTCGTGCCGTTCGATATCCTCATCGGGCAGTTCCATCGGCCGGCCTGCCAGCGCGGCCTGCAGCCGATCACGGTCGAGCGCGTTCTCCCATTTGGCTACGACGATTGTGGCCACGGCATTGCCGATGAAATTGGTCAGCGCGCGGCATTCGCTCATGAAGCGATCGATCCCGAGGATGAGCGCCATGCCTGCAACGGGAACCGAGGGAACTACCGAGAGCGTCGCAGCAAGAATGACGAAGCCGGCGCCGGTAACGCCCGCTGCGCCCTTCGAACTGACCATGGCCACCAGCACCAGCGCCACCTGTTCGCCCAGCGACAGGTCGATTCCCACTGCCTGCGCGATGAACAGCGCGGCCAGTGTCATATAGATATTGGTGCCATCGAGATTGAAGGAATAACCGGTCGGAACCACCAGCCCGACCACGGTCTTGCGGCAGCCGGCAATCTCCATCTTCTCCATCAGGCTGGGCAATGCTGCTTCGGAGGAAGAAGTGCCCAGCACCAGCAGCAGCTCTTCACGAAGATATTTGATCAAGGCGAAGATCGAGAAGCCGGTCAGCCGCGCGACCACGCCCAGCACAACGACCACGAACAGCAGCGAGGTGAGGTAGAATGTGCCCACCAGCGCCGCGAGGCTGGCAAGCGAGCCGATTCCGAACTCGCCAATAGTGAACGCGATCGCGCCGAATGCACCGATCGGCGCCAGCTTCATCAGCATGTGAACCAGCTTGAATATCACTTGCCCGAAAGAACTGAGCACGTCGAACACAAGGTCGCTGTGCGGGCGGGTGGAGGCAATCGCGACGCCGCTGAGAATGGCGACCAGCAGCACTTGCAGGATCGATCCGCTGGTGACTGAACTGAACAGAGTGGTCGGGATGATGCCGAGCAGGAAGCCCGACAGGGTCTGCTCTTCGGCCGTATGCGCATAATTGGCGACCGCTTCGGTATCGAGCGTTGCGGGATCGATGTTCAGCCCTGCACCAGGCTGCACGACATTGGCCACGATCAGGCCGATAATCAGCGCCAGCGTGGAGAAGAACAAGAAATAGGCAAACGCCTTCCACGCCACGCTGCCGACCGAGGACATGTCTTTCATTCCGGCAATGCCAGTGGCCACTGTGATGAAGATCACCGGCGCGATGATCATCTTCACCAGATTGATGAAGGCGTCACCCAGCGGCTTCAGCGATGCGCCCAGCTCCGGGTAGAAATGCCCTGTCAGGGCGCCCAGAAAAATGGCCGCGAGGACCTGGGCATAGAGGCGTTTGTAGATCGGCTTGCCGCTGTCCGATTGACCTGCGGCAACAGGTGCCTGTTCGCTTGCGACCAATGATCCTCTCCCCGAGGTGGCGTAACTGCACCTCATTTGGGTCATTCTGTGCCGGGTCAGCCCAAGCTAGCAATGGCGCGAGACGATAAAATAAATGCACTATATATCAGGATGATAGCTCACCCGTCATCTCAAATCGTGCGGAATATCGCACAGCATTGTTGCAACTTGTGCGAAAATCCGCACTCTACTGCGATGCGTGACGCATTCGCGAGTCAGGGAATTGTGCGGTGGCTTGCCATCGCTATCGGCCTTGTGGCTCTGGCGTTCGGCGCATTGTGGCTGGTGGATCGCACGATGCGTTCGCGGGCGATCACAGAAGAGCAGATTGCCGCGCGTGACGATGCCGCAATTCTCGCGACCAGCCTGACCAGCGAGCTCGACAA
>CBFGON010000154.1:0-4938 GCA_965650395.1 uncultured Qipengyuania sp.
CTCTACATCTCGCCGCTTGCGCCGCTGATCGTAGGTATTGTGGTTGGCATACTGACCATGCTGATGGGCGTAGGTGGCGGCTTCATCCTCGTGCCCGCCATGCTCTACATCCTCGGCATGAGTGCGAATGTCGTTGTCGGCACCAGCCTGTTCAATATCCTCTTTGTAACCATCGCCACAACTCTGATGCACTCGCTGACCACGCGTGCGGTCGACATCGTGCTGGTTGCTCTGCTGCTGCTAGGCTCGGTCATAGGTGCGCAGTTCGGCACGCAGTTCGCTGTCAAGGCCAAGCCCGAGGCATTGCGTCTGGCGCTGGCAGCAATTGTGCTGGCGATTGCATTCCGCATGTTCCTCGGTCTGTTTTACCAGCCCGATGAAATCTACACGCTGTACCCGCTTTGAGGGCGCTTTTCCTCCTTCTCGCATCGCTGCTGCTGATGGGGCAGCGTGACCCGGTGCTGGTGCCCGAGGTTTCGCAGCACGAAATCGAAGTGCGACAGGGCTTCACCGGAACCGAACTGTTGCTGTTCGGCGCTGTCCTTGACCCGGCGGGACGAGCGGGGCAGGGCTATGATATTGTAGTGGTACTGAAAGGGCCGTCCGAGCCGATCCGTATGCGCGAGAAGGAACGGTTTGTCGGCGTGTGGGTCAATGCCGACAGCAATGATTTCCGCTCGGTGCCGAGTTATTTCGCGGTCGCATCGTCCAAGCCGATCTCGCAGATCGTCGATGAGAAAACCGCTGCAATCTTCGAATTCGGGACGAATTATATCCAGCTTTCGCCCAGCGGCAGCATCGATCCCGAAGCGCAGCAACGCTTTGCCGCAGGGCTGGTCGATCTCAAGCGGCGCAAGGGCCTCTACAAAGAGGATTTCGAAGGTGTGCAGATCAAGGGCGGAGTACTCTACCAGGCCCGCATCGCCCTGCCATCCAATGTTACAACTGGAACCTATACCGCTGAAACCTTTGCCGTAACTGGCGGGAGAGTGATCGCATCGGCTATCTCCGAGGTCGAGGTCAAGAAAGTCGGGTTCGAACGCTTCGTGGAAGACAGCGCCAACAATTGGGGCTTTGCCTATGGCCTTATCGCGGTGATGCTGTCTGTGGGTATGGGCTGGGGGGCAGGCCGCTTCTTTGCGCGCGTCTGAAGCGCGGAAATGCTGCATCGTTGACGCGATTTTAACCGCTTTCCGGCACACCGGCACCCACAACGCTTGCGCGCAAACGAGGGGCCTGGGCCAGCATCATGAGCGATATGGGTAACGGTAACTTCCGAACTTTCGATCCGTCCAAGGAAGAAGGCGCCGAACCGCCTCAGCCGCGCGGCAACAGCTTGCGCGACCGCATCCGGCGGACGAATGAGTCTTTTGCGCCGCCTGTCGGCTCGCGATCAGGCTATGTCCACCAGCCCGTCACCTTGCCCGAGGCTGAAATGCCGTCGCCACTTCCGGCAGCGGAACCGGCGCATGTTGCCGAGCCGCAGGTGGAGCAAATCGCCGAAACGCCCGAACAGTTCGAGCCCCAGACCGAACCCGAAGCTGCCGCGCCGCAAGCCGAAGCCCGGTTAGGCGACGCGCCACCGCGCCCGTCGATCTTGCGCAAGCCGCCCGAGCCTGCGGCCGAGCCGGAGCCGACGGAAGCACCGGTCGCACCCAGCGACAATGCGATGCAGCCCATCGGCGTGGTGCTGGAAATCGCCGGTTCGGGATCGATGATCGCCATCGATCTGCAGCGGCTGAACGAATGTGCTGAAGATCCGGACCCGGCTATCGCCATGGCAGGGCAGGTCGGTTCGCAGATCAAGATCCGCGTCGGCAACCAGTGGCTGCTCGCCAGTGTGCGCAACCAGCGGCAGGATCGCAAGGCTGGCTCGATCCTCGCCAATATCGACTTCCTCGGCGAAGGTATGGAAGAAAAGCTGACCGGGCGCTTGCACGGTTTCCGCCGCGGTGTGACGCGCTATCCTGTACCGGGTGCGATGGTCTATCCGGCCTCCACCGTCGATCTCAAGCAGGTCTATGCCAGCGATGGCCGCAGCGCGGTTACCATCGGCAAGGTCTATCCGACCAAGGATATCCGCGCCGGGCTTTATGTCGACGCCATGTTAGGCAAACACTTCGCTCTGCTTGGCTCGACAGGCACGGGTAAGTCGACCAGCGCAGCGCTGATCCTCCATCGCATCTGCGAGGCTGCGCCTGAAGGTCATATCGTGATGATCGACCCGCACGGCGAATACTCCGCGGCGTTCCGCACCACCGGGGTGATCCTCGACGTGTCGAACCTGCAGATGCCCTATTGGATCATGAACTTCGAAGAGCATTGCGAAGTGCTGCTCACCAGCAATGGCAACGAGCGGCAGGTCGATGCCGACATTCTTGCCAAGTGCCTGCTCAAGGCGCGGCAGAAGAGCCGTCTGGCTGAAAGCATGGGCAAGATCACCGTCGATTCGCCGATCCCCTATTTGCTGTCCGATCTCTCGAACGAGATCCAGGACCAGATGGGCAAGCTCGACAAGGCGACCAATTCCGCGCCTTACATGCGCATCAAGAACAAGCTCGACGAGCTCAAGGCTGATCCGCGCTACCAGTTCATGTTCTCGGGCATGCTGGTGGCAGATACGATGGCCGAGTTCATCGGCAAGGTGTTTCGCATGCCATCGAACGGCAAGCCGATCTCGATCATTGACGTGTCAGGTGTACCTTCGGATATCACCGCCACCGTGGTCGCCGTGCTCAGCCGGCTGGTGTTCGACTTTGCCATATGGGGTCGCGAGGAAAAGACCACACCGATCCTGCTGGTCTGCGAAGAAGCCCACCGATATGTGCCCAATGAGAAGAATGCCGATGGCAACTCGGTCGGCACCATTCTGGGACGCATCGCCAAGGAAGGCCGTAAATACGGTATCTCGCTCGGTCTCATCACGCAGCGTCCGTCGGACCTTGCCGAAGGTGTGCTCTCGCAGTGCGGTACGATCATCTCGATGCGCCTCAACAACGACCGCGACCAGGACTTCGTACGTGCAGCCATGCCTGAAGGTGCGCGCGGCTTCCTCGATGCCATCCCGGCTCTGCGAAACCGCGAGTGCATCATCTGCGGCGAAGGCGTCGCCATTCCGATCCGCGTCAGCTTCGATAACCTCGAGGAAGTAAAACGCCCGGCTTCGGAGGACCCGAGCTTCGTCGAGCTATGGAACAACCCTGGCGGCGAAGAGGACATCGTTCACCGCACCGTTCAGCGGTGGCGTTCGCAGGGGTAGTTGGCCTTTCGGCCTCCGCGGAAAGCGGGACCGGAGCAGAAACCGCCAACTCAAACATTGCCAATCGTGCGATCGCTCGCTAAGGGCGCCGCTTCTCCACGAACAGCTGGATCGGTCGGAACCGCTCCGAAGCTAGAAGGACGTTTGAACATGAAGGCCGAAGGTCACCCCGATTATCACACCATTACGGTCAAGATGACCGATGGCACCGAGTTCCAGACCCGCTCCACCTGGGGCAAGGAAGGCGACACCCTGACGCTGGACATCGACCCGACCAGCCACCCGGCATGGACCGGCGGCAAGCAGCAGCTTCAGGAAGGTGGCCGCGTTGCAGCCTTCAACAAGCGCTTCGGCGGGCTTACGCTCAAAAAGTAAGCGCTTCGGGCAACACCGAATTCTGAAGGGCGGTCCTGCGGGGCCGCCCTTTTCCGTTGCTAAGATCAGTCCTGATCAGAAGCGCAGGAAATACACCGGATTGCGGTTGGCATGGCTTCCAGTCGCTTCATCGCGATCTCCTCGCCGCATTCAATGCAGGTTCCGTAGCTACCATCCTCGATCCGCGACAGTGCGGCGCGGATGGCCTGCATTTCGTTCGTCAGCACAGCGTCGATGCCTTCCAGCGGGTCGTCATCTTCAAGTTGGTTTGCCTGTTCGCTCGAATCGGGGTCGAGCGGTGCGCGAAGTTCGTCTTCGATCCGTTCGGTGCGTGAAGACAGTTCGGCCAGTCGCTCCGTCATTGCTTTTGCAAGGGTGTCATACTTGCTCATCACCATCCCCACGGCTTTTCGCGATACCACTTGGTGATAACATATTTCACGCCTTTGCGGACCTTCATCCCGTGATGGATCGTGTTGGGATTTTCGCGCCCGTCGGGGCGCCAGTTGTTCCACGCCAGCAGCTTGCCCGCTTCGGGCTGGAACATCTTGCCTACCGCCTTGAACCGGGTTGCCCCGCCTGCCTCTACATTGTTGAGGTAAATCATGAAGGTCCAGGTGCGCTGGCCTGCGATTGAACAGTACTTTTCCCAATCGCGCCCGTTGCGATTGAAATAATCGCAATGCGCCTTGAATTCCTGACCCACATCATAGCGCTGACCTTGCAACGGTTCGCCATGCGCTGGGTCGATACCGTTGAGCGCCGCCAGCAACGCCTCAAGCTCGCGCACCGCAGGCTCGTCGGCATCGAGGTCGCAGGTCTCGCTGGTGCGGAAATAATGGTCGTCGCCTTCATCGGCGAGCGTCGAGGGTCGCCTGTCCTTCTCTATAAGCGCAATCAGCTTGGCGCGCAGATCCGGGCCGACGAAATCGCGCAATTGGTACAATTCTGCCTTGTCCGAGGGCACGCGCTGCACGCCGGGGCGCGACATGAGCAATTCGGCAGAGGATTCGCCCGGTGCGGTCATTGCCAACTACGGTAGCCCACAGCACGCCGGTTTCAAGCCGGGAAAGATAGTTGCGCGCGGCGTGCGGCAATTCGCTTTTTCGCTTCCCATTCCATACACATTGTGCAACAGGCGCTCGCCGTTGCGGAAGGCGGGTTGACGCCCGTTGCGCCGCGTATATGTGCCGCCTTCCCGGTCGCGTTCCGGGGGCGTGTGGCGATCGTAGCTCAGTTGGTTAGAGCGCCGGTTTGTGGTACCGGAGGTCGCGGGTTCGAACCCCGTCGATCGCCCCATTTTC
>CBFGON010000155.1:0-4932 GCA_965650395.1 uncultured Qipengyuania sp.
TCAAGGCCTATGACGGGCGCTTCAAGGACCTGTTCCAGGAAGTGTTCGACGCCGAATTCAAGGAAGCGTTCGACAAGGCCAAGATCATCTACGAACATCGCCTGATCGACGATATGGTGGCCAGCGCACTGAAGTGGAGCGGCAAGTTCGTCTGGGCCTGCAAGAACTATGACGGCGACGTACAGTCTGACGTGGTAGCACAAGGTTTCGGCTCGCTCGGCCTGATGACTTCGGTCCTCATGTCGCCCGACGGCAAGACCGTGGAAGCGGAAGCAGCCCACGGCACTGTCACTCGCCACTATCGCCAGCACCAGCAGGGCAAGGCGACTTCGACCAACCCGATCGCCAGCATCTTCGCCTGGACGCGCGGGCTGATCTATCGCGGCCGGTTCGACAATACGCCCGACGTGGTGAAGTTTGCCGAGACGCTGGAACAGGTCTGCATCAAGACCGTGGAAAGCGGCAAGATGACCAAGGATCTGGCACTCCTCATCGGCCCCAACCAGGACTGGATGACGACGGAGCAATTCTTCGAAGCCATCGTCGACAATCTCGAGAAGGAAATGGCCAACTGGGCCTGAAACCCTTTGCCTGCTGGGGCATTTCCTGATCACAGCTAGACCAGATCGGGGTCGGCCTATGCCGGCCCCGTTTTGTTTATGGATCACACCGGACAGACGGGAACAACATGGCCAAGGCACCGGCGAAAAAGCGCATAGTCAAGCGCAAGAGCAGCGAGAAATTCGGGCAGAAGCGGCTTGAAGTGCGCAATGCCCGCGCCAAGGATATTCCCGGCATCGCGGCGCTGGTGCGGCGCGTTTATGACGACATGCCCGCCTATACCCACGGCGAAATCCGCGGCCAGATCAACAATTTTCGCGAGGGCTGTTTCGTCGCCCTGCTCGACGAGCAGGTGGTCGGCTATTGCGCTACCATGCAGGTGGCCGAAGCTTTGGCCTTCCAGGATCACGACTGGGACGAGATCACCGGCAATGGCTTTGGCAGCCGTCACGATCCCACCGGCGACTGGCTCTATGGCTACGAGATGTGCGTCGATCCCAAGGTTCGCGGCGTGCGTATCGGGCGGCGGCTTTACGAAGAACGCCGCGCGCTGGCCGAAGAGAATGATCTGACCGGCATCATTTTTGCGGGGCGGATGCCGAACTACAAGCGCAACAAGCGCAAGGTGAAGGGTCCGCAGGATTATCTCGACCAGGTCATCGCCGGAAAGCTTCACGATCCGGTTCTGCGCTTCCAGCTTGCCAACGGCTTCGAGCCCGAACGCGTGATGGAAGGCTATTTGCCCGAAGACAAGAAGTCCGAAGCAAATGCCGTGATGATGGTGTGGCGCAATCCCTATGTGGAAACCGATCAACCGGCGAAGAAGCGCCTCCCGCGCGGGGTGGAATCGGTCCGTGTCGCAACCTGCCAGCTGCAGGCGCGCGCAGTGAAGGACTATGACGAATTCCTTGGTGCAATTCGCTATTTCACTGATGTTGCAAGCGATTACGAGGCAGACTTCATTGTCTTTCCCGAACTTTTCACCTTGATGCTGCTGAGCTTCGAGGAGAAGGAGCTTTCGCCGGTCGAAGCGATCGAGCGCCTGTCTGAATATACGCCGCGCCTCAAGGCCGATATTTCCGACATGGCGATGCGCTGCAATATCAATATCATCGCTGGCTCGCATCCCACGCGGATGGAAGATGGCGACATCCACAATGTCGCCTATGTCTGCCTGCGCGACGGATCGGTCCATGCGCAGGAGAAGATCCACCCCACGCCGAACGAGCGATACTGGTGGAACATCAAGGGGGGCGACAAGATCGACGTGATCCAGACCGATTGCGGCCCGATCGGCGTGCAGATCTGTTACGACAGCGAATTCCCCGAACTCAGCCGCCGCCTGGCCGACGAAGGTGCGCGGATCATCTTCGTGCCCTTCTGTACCGACAGCCGGCAAGGCTATCTTCGCGTGCGTTATTGTGGGCAGGCACGCGCAATCGAGAACCAGTGCTTTGTCGTTCTGAGCGGCAATGTCGGCAATCTGCCCAATGTCGGCAATATGGACATCCAGTATGCACAAAGCTGCATTCTGACGCCTTGCGATTTCCCCTTCGCGCGCGATGGTATCGCCGCCGAAGCGACCGAGAATGTCGAGACGCTGACGATCAGCGACATCAATCTGGCCGATCTGCAATGGGCTCGCGCCGAAGGTACGGTGCGCAATCTCGCCGACCGCCGCTTCGACCTCTATCGCATCGAGTGGGACGAGGATGGCAAGCATCCGGGCAAACCGCGCCCGCGCCGTGAACCCCTTGGCCCGACCAGTCCCGGTGGCGGTTAGCTGAACCTTGCCAGTTGCGGCGCGGTGACATGTTCCATGCGGATGCCGTGACCGATGAAATAGCCCGGGATCCGGCGAAGCAGCGGAAAGCGATTGAGCAGACGCGCGGGAATGGGCGGTTGGTCAGAAATTCCGCCAGTGCCTGTTACCAATGGCTGCAACAGGCTGCGATGGACCGCAGACTGCGCGCTCTGGATGATGCGCGTGGGCAACATGCGCCGATCTTGCACTTGCTTGAGCAGAGGATCGAGTGTCCTGCCCTCAGCCATTGGCCCCGCAAGGATATTGGCCGCACAAACAGCATCCTGAATTGCGAGGTTGATACCGATTCCGCCAACCGGGCTCATCGCATGTGCGGCATCGCCGATCGCGAGCAGGCCGGGCCTGAACCATTGCGTCAGACGATCGAGCGAAACTGACAGTAACCGAACGTTTTCGAAACTAGAAAGAGCCAAATCAAGCGCTTCATCGACAGGCAGGACAGTTCGCAATTCGTCGCGAAACGCTTCGATACCCCTCGCGCGGATCTGTTCGGCACTGCCCTTGGCAATCACGAAAGCACACTGCCAATAGTCCCCCCGGTCGATCAATACGAACAGGCGATTCCCGCGCACTGCGCCGCGGAGCGATTGGCCCGCACTCGCCTTGGGGATGGCAAACCAGAACACGTCGATCGGCACGCCAAGCGATTGCACCGGCAGTATCGAGCGCACCAGAGAACCACGCCCGTCGCACATCAACACCAGCTTTCCGGCGTGCAATTCCTCACCGCTGCCTAGCCGCACACCGCTTACCCGTCCGGTACCGTCCTCGATCAGGCTGGCCACTTCGGCTTCCATTCTAAGCGTAAAATGCGCAATTCGCTCCGCCTCATCGCGCAGGAAATCGAGAAATTCCCATTGCGGCATCATAGCAATGAAAGGTGCGGGCATTTTCAGATGCGACAGATCTCCGATGTGCAGTGTCGTCCCGTTCCAGTCGATCTCGGCGCTGTCGATCCGGTTATGCGGACGCATCAGGAACTTCGCCAGCAGCCCCATTTCGTCGAGGATCTGCATGGTCGAGGGATGCACCGTGTCCCCGCGAAAATCGCGGAAGAAGTCCGCATGCTTTTCCAGCACCGTTACGCTCACTCCGGCGCGCGCAAACAGCAACGCGGCCATCATCCCCGCCGGCCCGCCCCCTGCAACAATCAATTCGGGATTTGCCTGCTTCATCGGGTGACAACTCCTCCCGGGCGCAATAGACCGGCCAGCAATGGCTTCCGGTGAACTCGCATCCCCCGCAATATCTGACGCTCTGGTCATACTCGGCGCCGCCGGTCTGGTCATCCCGGTCTTTACGCGCTTCCGCATTACACCGGTGATCGGCTTCATCCTGATCGGCATTGCTGTGGGACCTTATGGCCTGGGCCAGTTGGTCTATGAGCGGCCGTGGCTGTCCTATGTCACAATAACCGACCCAGAGGCGCTGGAACCATTTGCCGAGTTCGGTATCATCCTTCTGCTGTTCTCGATCGGCCTCGAACTCTCCTTCAACCGATTGTGGCAATTGCGCAGGTTGGTGTTCGGCCTCGGCGCACTGGAACTGATGATTGGCGGTATATGCATCGCCATGGCGCTGGGCATGATGGGACAATACTGGACCGGCGCGTTAGCGCTGGGCTTCGCCCTTGCCTTCTCATCGACCGCGATCGTCCTGCCGATTTCTGGCAGCACCAGCCCGGTTGGACGTGCCGCTCTTTCGATGCTCCTGTTCGAGGACATCATGATCGTTCCGATCATCTTCCTCCTCGGCGCAATGGCTCCCAATGCACAGTCCGAGGGTTGGGAAGGCCTGCTGACGACCTTGTGGCAAGGTGCTGCAGTCATTGCCGTGATGATGATAGCAGGCCGCTTTGCCCTGCCCCGCCTGTTTGCACAGGCCGCTCGAACCAAGAGTCCCGAGCTGTTTCTTGCTGCCGCCATGCTGGTGGTCATCGGAGCGAGCCTTGCTACCGCCGTCGTCGGTCTCTCGCCAATCGTCGGGGCATTGATTGCAGGCCTGTTGATTGCCGAAACCGAATATCACGCGGAAGTCGAAGGGATCATGGAGCCCTTCAAGGGACTGGCGCTGGGTATCTTCCTGATTACTGTAGGCATGAGCATCGATCTGTCCACGATCTGGGCGAATATTGGCGTGATTGCGGCGGCCGTGCTGGGCGTGCTGGTTTTCAAGGCCCTGCTGACGGGCGTATTGCTGCGACTGATGGGCGCGAGGCGCAGCACTTCGGTCGAAACCGGCATTCTGATGGCGAGCCCGTCGGAAACCACTCTGATCGTGCTGGCCGCAGCCAGTTCGGCACTGCTGATCCAACCTGGAACCGCTCAGTTCTGGCAGATCGTTACAGCTATTGGTTTGACGGTCACTCCTCTCCTTGCGCGACTGGGGCGTCATGTGGGTCGCCGCGTCGAGCCATCTCCGCAACTCCCCCCTGAGGATGAAGGTGAAGCACGTGTTATCATCGTGGGCGCCGGACGTGTCGGGCGGCTTGTCGCGCAGATGCTCGACACGCATGGCAAGCCCTATGTGGCAATCGATTCGGATGC
>CBFGON010000156.1:0-4767 GCA_965650395.1 uncultured Qipengyuania sp.
CCGGGCCTTTTTGCCAATCAGCGTTTGGCCTTGGAAAAAAGATCGACCAGTTCGCGAAATTTCTCCTGCTGCTCCGCTTCGTCACCAGATGCGATAGCCTCGCGCACGCAGCAGGCGGCATGGTTCTTGAGGATTTCATCCTCCGCCCGCGATAGCGCCGCTTTGATCGCCTGGACCTGGTGCAGGATGTCTATGCAATAGCGATCATCCTCGACCATCTGCGCCACGCCGCGCACCTGCCCTTCGATACGTTTGAGGCGGTTACGGATCGCAGCGTTGTCAGCCATGACCAATCTCCTGTTGAATACCCATAGGGGGTATCATATAGCGCAGCGCAGGAGTTGCAAACAGATGATTGTAGATCGCCTTTCACGTCGTCGTTTCATGCTTGGATCGGCAGGCCTGGCCGCAACCGGGCTGGCCATTCCCGCCTGGGCGAAAGGCGCCAGCCTGACCCATGCGAAACAGGGATTCGGCGATCTTTCAGGCGAAACGATCGATTTGGTGGTGGCTAACCATCACACCACCATCGGCGGCCGTTCAGCCCATGCCGTGGCAGTCAACGGCACCATTCCCGGCCCGCTGCTGCGGCTGCGCGAAGGGCAGGATCTGCGGATCAATGTTGCCAACCATCTGGCGGAAGACACCTCGATCCACTGGCACGGCCTGCTGCTGCCGTTCCAGTTCGATGGTGTGCCCGGCATCAGCTTTCCGGGTATCAAGCCGGGGCAGACCTTCACCTATGAATTCCCCGTTCGGCAGAGCGGCACCTATTGGTGGCACAGCCATTCGGGGCTGCAGGAACAGTCGGGCCATTACGGCCCGATCGTGATCGAAAGCGCCGATCCCGATCCACGTTACGACCGCGACTATGTGGTAATGCTGAGCGAATTCACGGCGATGCACCCGCATGAGATCGCCCGCAAGCTCAAGGTCGGCGAGCATTACTTCAACTACCAGATGCAGACCGCAACCGAAGGTGACATGCCGCTGAAGGATCGGTTGATGTGGGGCGGGATGCGGATGAACCCGCGAGATATCCTCGACGTGTCGGGCGCAACCTACACCTATCTCGTTAATGGCCACGGCCCGATGGACGGGCTCGAATATCTCTTCACGCCGGGCGAGCGCGTGCGCCTGCGGGTGATCAACGGTTCGGCGATGAGCTTCTTCAACATCCGCATTCCTGGCGTCCCGATGACGGTAATCGCGGCCGACGGGCAGGAGGTTGCGCCCGTCGAGGTGGACGAATTCCAGATCGGCACGGCCGAAACCTATGATGTGATCGTGCAACCGCCCACAGGTGCGCACGCGCTGGTTGCGGAAGCGATGGATCGCTCGGGCATGGGCGTGGCCACGCTGACTTCGCATGCCGGACACCGCGCCACACCGCCGCCGCTGCGCGAGCCGGTGACACTGACCATGGCCGATATGGGCATGGGAGCGATGGAGGGCATGGACCATTCAGGCGGCCACGGCGCGCATGGCGTTGCGGAGGGTGGTGCCAGCGAAGGCGCGATGAGCCACTCGATGCGGGATATTTCGAAATTGCCCCCCAATGTAAAGGCCGGCCCCGGACTCGATATGGTCGCACCTATGCCGGTGGACCGGATGGATTTCCCCGGCCTCGGCCTCGACACTGTCGATCACCGCGTGCTGCGCTACACCGATCTCAAAGCGAAGCGTGCCAATCCGCACCGCATGCCTACGCGGCAGATTGAAATCCACCTGACCGGCAATATGGAACGCTACATGTGGTCGTTCGACGGCAAGAAGTTCTCTGCCGTGACCGATGATCCGATCCGTTTTGCCTATGACGAGCGGGTGCGCGTCAAGCTGGTGAACGACACGATGATGGCCCATCCGATCCACCTGCACGGCCATTTCTTCGAACTGGTCAATGGCGCGGGGATGATGAACCAGCCGCTCAAGCATACGGTGATTGTTCAGCCGGGCAGCACAGCGACATTCGACCTCACTGCGGATGAGCCGGGCGACTGGGCGTTCCATTGTCACCTGCTCTACCACATGCATGCGGGGATGATGCAGAAGGTGACCGTGCGGCCCTTTCCCGCTGCGGGAGAGGGCGCATGATGCTTCGGGTGTCACTCCTCGCCAGTGCCATGCTGTGGGCGTTTCCTGCTGCAGCGCAGGATCATTCAATGCACCAGGCCGAGGCGCAGCCTGCGCAGGACCATGCGGACCATTCGGCACACCAGCCTGCCCAGGCTGCTCCCGCACCGTTCAAGCTGCCTGACATGACGCAGCCGATGGATCATTCGGCGCATCAAGTTGGCACAGTGCCTTCCGGTCCGCCGCCTGCCACAGCATTCGAAGGCCCGGAGAATGCCGCTGACGCAATATTCGGTACTGAAGCAATGGAGGCCGCCCGGGCGCAGAACCGCGCAACGCATGGCGGCGCGAGTTTCAGCACCTTCATGCTCGAACGGCTCGAAGCGCGGATTGCGGAGGGCCATGATGCGTGGCTGTGGGATGCCCAAGCCTGGTCCGGCGGCGATATCGACAAATTCGTGCTCAAGAGCGAAGGCGAAGGCGAGTTTGGCGGCGGGATCGAGGATGCCGAGGTGCAGGCGTTGTGGGGCCACGCCATCGGCCCCTGGTTCGATCTGCAGGCCGGCGTCAGGCTCGATCTCGAGCCCGAGACGCGCAGCCATCTGGCGCTGGGCGTGCAGGGACTTGCGCCCTACATGTTTCATGTCGATGCCACGGCTTTCCTGTCCGATCGCGGCGATCTGACAGCAGTGGTCGAAGGCGAATACGACCAGAAGATCACCCAGCGCCTGATCCTGCAGCCACGCGCCGAACTGGCCTTGTCGGCTCAGGACATTCCTGAGCGCGAAACGGGTGCAGGGCTGACCAAGATCGAGGCCGGCCTGCGTCTGCGCTACGAAATCGTCCGCGAATTCGCACCCTATATCGGAGTCGAATATGAAGCCAGGCTGGGCGAGACAGCAGATATGGCAAAGGCCGCCGGGGAAGATCCCGACGGCCTTGCAATTGTCTTCGGTCTGCGCGCCTGGTTCTGATCAGCCGCCTTTGCGACTTGCCTCTGCTGCCGCAACCAGTTCGGCGGGCCAGGTGACCTGAGTCTGCGTCTGCGGATTGAACACATCGCCCGGATAGATAGCACCTTCCGCTGCGGCGATCTCTTCCTTGGTGAGGAATTCGCTGGGTTCGAGCGCGAACACATCTAGTCCGCGGGCGATCTCAGTGCCGTAGATGCGACCCTTGTACCAGTAGGTCGACCAATAACCGCCCATGCCCATCTGGTCCTTGTCGACCGGGCCACGGTCGAAATAGGCGATCTCGAAGGGCTTGGCCGGATCGGTGAAGTCGATCACGCTGATCCCGCCCTGGTACCACGCCTGGACAAAGATATCGCGGCCCGGGACCGGAATGATGGACCCGTTATGCGCGACACAGTTTTCCTTGTCTGTCTGCGGAGCTGACATCTTGTAGAGGCTCTTGAATGCGAGCTTGCCGTTCTCGATCGCATAGATCGCATCGGCGCCCCAGTTTAACGGGTCGCCCGCCTGGCAGCGCGGACGGCCACCGCCGCCCCATTCATCGGTGAACAGCACCTTGGTGCCATCATTGTTGAAGGTAGCCGAATGCCAATAGGCAAAGCCCTTGTCCGTTACATCGTCGATCCGCTTCGGCTTCATCGGGTCGGAAATGTCGAGGATGATGCCGTTGCCCGAACAGGCCCCCGCTGCCAGCTTCTTTGACGGGAAAACGGTGATGTCGTGGCATTGGTTGGTCTGGTTTGTGTCTTGCGTACCCTCACCGTGGTCGCCGCCGCGCCACAGGCCAGCGATATTGCCGCTGGCATCGGCGAAGATACGCGGGCTGTCGACGATCCGCGATTTCGACGGGTCGGCCAGCGGAATCTCGATCACATCGATGCTGAACAATGCGGTTTCCGCATCGCCCGCGATATTGCCGACGCAGCCCGCCAGCTCCTTCTCGTCGCGCACATAGGAGGTGCCTGAATTATAGATCACGATGCGCTTGTCGTCGGCGCTGACCACCGAATGGGTGTGGCTGCCACGACAGGTCTGCACCTGCCCAACCTGCTTCGGACGGGTGATGTCCGAAATGTCGAAGATGCGCACGCCGCGGAAACGATCCTTGCTGATCCGCTCACCCACGCCGCCAAGGCCGCAATCGACCCGTCCGCGCGAATCCTCGACGCTCATGATCAGCGTGGTGCCGACAATCGAGACGTCACCCTGCCCGCCCGGGCAGACGGTCGAGCTGACTAGCGCAGGCACGCCGTCATCGCCCAGACGATAGGCGTTGAAGCCGTGGTAATTGCCGGTGACCATCATATTGCCAGAGAAAGCGATATCGGTCTGGGCGAAGGAGAAGATCGAGCCGCGATCGGTGAACTGCTTCTTGGGCTCTTCCCCGTCCTTGCGCTTTTCGGCATCGGACTTCTTCTTGTCCCCTGCTTCCTTGCCGTCCTCTTCCTTGGGCTTGGCCACTTCGGGCTGCAGCTGCGCAGGGTTTTCGGGATCGAAGAAGCCCGCCGGTTTCGGCATGGCAGTGACAAGGCGCAGCCCGCTGATCGCCTGACCCGCATCGCGGAAACCGGCGACCAGCGTGGCGCGCGGATCGGTCGACAGGCTCGCGAACGAGACATTCATCTTCTCGATCTCGCTGCGTTGTTCGTTCTTCACATCGTCGGAGAAGCGGCCCATTTCCGGATCGTAAGCGGTGCCGGGCTGGTCGAGCAGATCGTCG
>CBFGON010000157.1:0-4765 GCA_965650395.1 uncultured Qipengyuania sp.
TAGCGATACCGAGCGGGCGGCGGCGCAAGCATGCATGGAGCGATACGGGTGAGTGACAGCGAAACACGATGCGGTGTTGTGGCCGTTCTGGGGGCGCCCAACTCCGGCAAGTCGACGCTGGTCAACCAGCTGGTCGGCCAGAAGGTCGCGATCACCAGCGCCAAGGCGCAGACAACCCGCGCCCGGATGATGGGTATTGCGCTGGAAGGCCCAACACAGATGATCCTGGTCGACACGCCGGGCATCTTCGCGCCCAAGCGGCGGCTCGACCGGGCGATGGTCAGCGCGGCGTGGGAAGGCGCGGAAGCGGCCGACGCGGTGTTGTTGCTGGTCGACCCGATAAAGCAGCGCCGACACGAGCTGACACATGTCATTGAAGCGCTTGATCGGCGCCCCGAACGCAAGATTCTAGTGTTGAACAAGGTTGATATCGCCAAGAAAGAGCCGCTGCTCGCTCTGGCGCAGGAACTGGGCGAGAAAGTGGATTTCGCCGAAGTCTATTTCGTCTCCGCCCTCACCGGCGATGGCGTGCCCGAAATGAAGGCGGCACTGGCCGCGATGATGCCCGAAGGGCCGTGGCATTATCCCGAGGATCAGGTTTCCGACGCCTCCGAACGTCTGCTCGCCACCGAGATCACCCGCGAACAGCTTTACCGTCAGCTGCATGACGAACTGCCCTATGACAGCGCGGTGCGGCCCGAGAAATACATCCAGCGGCCCGATGGCAGCCTGGAAATCCACCAGCAGATCGTCGTCGCGCGTGATAACCAGCGCGCCATCGTGCTCGGCAAGGGCGGTTCCAAGATCAAGGCCATCGGCGAAGCCGCGCGCAAGGAATTGAGCGAAATGCTGGGCCAGAAGGTCCACCTGTTCCTCCACGTCAAGGCAGACGAACGCTGGGCCGACGACAAGGAAATGTTCGAGGAAATGGGGCTGGACTGGGTGCGGTGATCTTTCGACGGAATACGGAGGTTCTTGCCCGCTTCACCGCCCATTTTGCCGAACAGGAAAGCGGCAATTTCGTCTATCGGCCACCCGGCGCGAAGACCGGGATGGTCATCCCCTTCAAAGATTACGCCAGCCTGCTTGAACGGCTCGAACAGCAGCAAAAGCTCAATCTGGCGCTCACCTGGCTGGCAATCGGCGGCGGCGCTTTTTGGGGCGTGCGTGCCTATCTGCGGACCGGATCGCTGCTGGAGTTTGCCCTGCCCTTTGCCATCGGCTGCGCCGTGGCCTTCCTTCTCAGCCTGCGGACCTACCTAGAGCTGTTAAGGCCGCTGGAACGGGATCGGCGCAAACTCGAAAGTGACAGCGGCGTAAGGCAGACGCGCCATTAGCCGGGCCTTCAACGCTTCTTCAAAATCTCGATCCCGTTCTTCTTGGCAAAATCCTTGGTCGATTCCTCGCTGCGGCCCAGGCTCTTGGCGATTTCCTTCAGCCCCTTGCCTTTAGCCGCCAGCACCCGCAGCTGACCCGCCTCGTCGGCTTTCCACGGTTGCTTGTGGCGTTCGAAATGGTCTTTGGCCATCAATCGGCGTCCTTTTTCGCTGGCGACTTCTTCTTCGCCGCGGCCTTCTTCTTCGGAGCGGCCTTCTTCTTGGCCGGAGCCTTGCGGCCCTTCTTCTTGGCCGGGCCCTTGGCTGCGCGAGCGTCGATCAGTTCCACCGCCTGCGCCTCGCTGATATCCTCCGGCTTGATATCCTTGGGGATCGTGGCGTTGGTGGTGCCATCGGTGACATAGGGGCCATAGCGGCCCGGCATTACCTTGATCTCGCCGCCGCTGGTGGGATGCGCGCCCAGCACCTTGATCGGCTCGGCCTTGGCGCGCCCGCCGCCGCCTCGATTGGCAGCCTGGGCGAGGATATCGACTGCACGGTTCATGCCCACTTCGAACACGTCGCGCGTGGACTGGAGCTTGCCATACTTGCCATCATGGCGAAGATATGGCCCGTAACGCCCGATATTTGCTTCGATTTCCTGACCCGTTTCGGGGTGCACACCGACAATCCGCGGCAGGCCCAGCAGCTTGAGCGCCCATTCGAGATCGAAATCGTCCAGATCCTTGGGAATGCTGGCGCGCTTGGCCTCCTTGCCCTCGCCCAGCTGGACGTAAGGGCCGAAACGCCCGGTCTTGCGTTCCACCGGCAGGCCGGTTTCGGGGTCTTCCCCCAGCACGGCATCGTCCGCCCCGTCATCGCCTTCACTACCGGGCTTGGCGAACTGGCGGGTGAACTTGCATTCGGGATAGTTGGCGCAGGCGACGAAAGCGCCATAGCGTCCGCCGCGCAGTGCCAGCCGTCCGCCATTGCGCCCTTCGCTTTCGCACAGCGGGCAATGGCGCGGATCCTTGCCGTCGGCCCGTTCGGGGAAGAGATAGTCCGAGAGGAATTCGTCGAGCACTTCGGTCACTTCCGAAGGCTTCTTGTCCATCACCTCTTCGGTCTTGGGTTTGAAGTCCTTCCAGAACTCGGCCAGCAGCGCCTTCCATTCCTCGCGTCCGTCGGAAACGGTATCGAGCTCGTCCTCCATCCCCGCGGTGAAATCATAGGCCACGTAACGCTCGAAGAAGCGTTCGAGAAATGCTGTCAGAAGTCGCCCCGATTCCTCTGCAAAGAAACGGTTTTTCTCCATCCGCACATAGGCGCGGTCACGCAGGGTCTGGATGGTGCTGGCATAGGTCGACGGGCGCCCGATGCCCAGCTCTTCCAGCTTCTTGACCAGGCTCGCTTCGGAAAAGCGCGGCGGCGGCTGGGTGAAATGCTGGTTCGCCTCGACCGCCTTCCTGGCCGGGGCATCGCCCTTGTTCATGCCCGGCAGCAGGCCGTCCTCATCATCCTCGCGGTCGTCGAAACCTTCCTGATAGACGGCGAAGAAGCCGGGGAATTTCACCACCTGGCCGGTGGCGCGCAATTCGTGGCGGCCTGTGCCTTCGCGCAAGGTCACGGTGGTGCGTTCGAGCTGCGCAGCGGCCATCTGGCTGGCCATAGCGCGCTTGAAGATCAGATCGTAGAGCCTGCCTTCGTCGCCCGATCCGGCGCGGTCACGGCTGAAATCGGTGGGGCGGATCGCCTCGTGCGCTTCCTGCGCATTCTTGGCCTTGGTGGAATAAAACCGCGGCTTGTCGGGCAGGTAATAGGCGTCATAGCGGTCGGCGATGGCCTTGCGGCAGGCGTTGATCGCGCTGCCGTCCATCTGCACCCCGTCGGTCCGCATATAGGTGATCGCACCCGCTTCGTAGAGCGACTGTGCGCAGCGCATGGTGTGGCTGGCCGAAAAGCCCAGCTTGCGCGCCGCTTCCTGCTGCAAGGTCGACGTGGTGAACGGGGGCGAGGGATTGCGCTTGAGCGGCTTGGTCTCGATTTCCTCGACCGTGAAGCGCGCGTCCTCCACCGCTTTCTTCGCGGCATTGGCGCTGCCCGCATCGCCCAGCGTCATCTTGTCGAGCTTCTTGCCGTCGAACTTGACCAGCCGCGCGTCAAATTCGGTTCCGTCCTGCTCCAGCTTGGCGATAACCGACCAGTATTCCTCGGCCCGGAAATGCTCGATCTCGATCTCGCGGTCGACGATGATGCGCAGCGCCACCGATTGCACGCGGCCCGCGCTTTTCGCGCCCGGCAAGCGGCGCCACAGCACCGGCGAAAGCGTGAAGCCATAGAGATAATCGAGCGCGCGGCGGGCGAGATAGGCATCGATCAGCGGCTGGTCGAGCTCGCGCGGGGCTTTCATCGCATCGGTGACGGCCTGTTTGGTGATCGCGTTGAAGGTGACGCGCTCCACCTCTTTGGGCAGCGCCTTGCGCTTGGCCAGCAATTCCCGGACATGCCACGAAATCGCCTCACCCTCGCGGTCAGGGTCGGTGGCGAGGATCAGGCGGTCAGCCTTCTTCGCATTGTCGGCGATTTCCTTGAAGCGGCTCTGCTTGTCGCGATAGAGTTCCCAGTCCATCGCGAAATCCTCGTCCGGACGGACGCTGCCATCCTTGGGCGGCAGATCGCGGACATGGCCGTAGCTGGCCAGAACCTTGAAGTCCTTGCCGAGGTATTTCTCGATGGTTTTCGCCTTGGCGGGCGATTCGACGATGACCAGTTGCATGGGGGTAAAAGCAGTCCCTTACGTGTGTACGTGTATGTACGCGCGAAAATGGGGTTCGGGTTTCGGGGGCGTCAAGCGTGAAACTTTACCGCTCACCACGACCTTTTGCTCGACATGTGTAAAAACGAGAAATGATGGCGGTGATCAATTTTACGAATGCAACCAACACGACAAGCGTGAACAAAGCGTACGAAATGAATATCCCGTACGAGTTGAACGTTCCAACTTCGTGTGCACCGGGGACATCAACGATGTCGAGCGCATAGGCCAATCCCCAAAACACCATTGTAACGAAGAAGGGCAACGCAAATCGATATGCCTGCACCATCGCGATGAAGCGGTTGGAAAACTCCGTGCTTTGAAGCGCATCGCCTGCATGCCAAATCACAAAAGGAAATATGTAAAAACCGTAGCTTAGGCTGACTTCGCGCACGATAACGTCATGCCTTCCAGCATAAATCTCATTCCACCAAGGCATTTCAAGTAGGATAATTGCCGCAAAAAGCGTGTGAAACACGATCAGGCTGGTCACGAGGTGACGCACTTTTGAATTGTCGCTCAACACCGCCTCAACCCGCCAAACTCACCCTGCCCGCCGCATGTCGCTCCAGTCGCCCGGCAATCTCCAGTTCCAGCAGCGCTAGCTGCACCGCCGCCGCGCTGGTTCCCGACT
>CBFGON010000158.1:0-4725 GCA_965650395.1 uncultured Qipengyuania sp.
ACCATGAAACTTTCGCCGCAGCCGCAAGCGCCTTTGGCGTTGGGGTTTTCGAAAGTGAAGCCCGCGGTGAAATCGTCTTCCACCCAGTCCATGATGCTGCCGACCAGATACAGCACGCTCGCCCCGTCGATGTAGAAGATGCCGCCGGGGGTTTCGATCTTCTCGTCGAACTTCGCTTCCTCGGTCACATAATCGACCGAATAAGCGAGGCCGGAACAACCGCGGCGCGGGGTAGAGAGTTTCACCCCGATGGCATCGGCAGGTGCCTTGGCCATCAGATCGGCGATGCGCTGTTCGGCGCGTTCGGTAAGGATCACCGCGGCCTTTGGCGCAGGGCGAGCGGGCGCATCAGCCATCACAGCATCCCCAGTTCGAGCCGTGCTTCGTCGGTCATCTTGTCGGGGCCCCAGGGTGGATCCCAAACCAGCACCACTTCGGCATCGCGCACGCCGGGCACGCTGCCCGCACGCAGTTCGACTTCACCGGGCATGGTTTCGGCAACCGGGCAATGCGGCGTAGTCAGTGTCATGGTAATCACCACATCGGCTTCCGCCGTCACATCGACACCGTAGATCAGGCCGAGATCGTAGATATTGACCGGGATTTCGGGGTCGTAGATTTCCTTCAGTGCCGCCACGACATCTTCGTATAGCGCACCGCCCGGTTCGCCCGGGGTGACGTTCTCGGGCTTCTTCTGGAGGAACCCTTCAAGGTAGTCGCGCTTGCGTTCAACCTTTTCAGCCAGCGTTTCGGCATCGGGATCGACCGCATCGGAAACGCGCGCACGCGGCGGCTTGCCCGTCACCACATCGGCGGGCGAAGGTGCTGCAATGAAGTCCTTTTCATCGGACATATTGTTCATCCGAAGATCCTCCGGGTCCTGTCGATACCGCGCAGCAGCGCGGCAATATCGATTTCGTCGCTATAGAGGCCGAAGCTGGCGCGCGCCGTGGCGGGGACGCCGAGATGCTCCATCAATGGCTGCGCGCAATGGTGCCCGGCACGGATGGCGACGTTCTCTTCATCCAATATGGTGCCGAGATCGTGCGGGTGAACCCCTTGCAGCATGAATGAGACGATTCCTGCGCTTTCATCGGGCCCGAACAGCGTGACGGTGTTGAGCGCGCGCAGCTCATTGCGCAACGTGGTGGCCAGCGCCGCCTCATGCTCGAACAGGCGTTGCGGACCGAGCGCAGCGACATAGTCGATCGCTGCATGGAGCGCGATCACTTCGGTGATCATCGGCGTGCCTGCCTCGAAGCGCTGCGGCGGCGGGGCATAGGTGGTGCGTTCGAAAGTGACCTTCTCGATCATCGAGCCACCGCCTTGATAGGGCGGCATGGAAGCAAGAATATCCTCGCGCGCCCACAGCACGCCGACGCCGGTCGGGCCGTAAAGCTTGTGGCCGGAGAAGGCGTAAAAGTCGCAATCGAGCGCCGCCATGTCGAGCGTCATGCGCGGTGCGGCCTGACAGCCGTCGACCAGCAGCTTTGCGCCGACCGAATGCGCGATGTCGGCGGCGCGGCGCACGTCGAGCACCGAGCCGAGCACGTTGGAGACATGCGCCAATGCAACCAGCCGTGTGCGCGGCCCGACAATCGCCTCCAGCGCGCCGAGGTCGATCTGTCCGTCCCCGGTCAGCGGGCAGACATCGATCTGCGCGCCAGTGCGTTCGGCAACCATTTGCCAGGGCACGATATTGGAATGATGTTCGAGCGTGGAGAGCACGATGCGATCGCCCTCGCCCAGCTGCACCATGCCCCAGGTCGCGGCGACAAGGTTGATGGCTTCGGTAGCGCCGCGCACGAAGACCACCTCGTTCTCGCTCTGTGCGCCGATGAATTGCGCCACGCGGCGGCGCGACGCTTCATAGGCCTGCGTCATTTCGGCCGAGCGCGAATAGACCCCGCGATGGACGGTCGCATAATCGCGGCCCAGCGCAGCGCTCATCGCATCAACCACCGCCTGCGGCTTCTGCGCGGATGCGGCCGTGTCAAGATAATGCCACGGCGCGCCATCGGCGGTGAACATGCCGGGGAAGTCTGCCTTGCGGCTGAGGATTGCAGTCTCGTTCACAGATGCTTGTCCAGCTTGTCGAGCGCCACGCGCAGCAGGCGCTCGTGCTCGGCATCGTCGTCCAGCGAAACCAGCGCATCGCCGATGAAGGCCTGCACCAGCAGGCGGCGGGCAAGCTCAGGCGTCAGCCCGCGCGCGGCCATGTAGAAACGTGCGGCTTCATCGAGTTGGCCAACCGTTGCGCCATGCGCGCATTTCACATCGTCTGCGAAAATCTCCAGCTGGGGCACGGCATTCACGCTCGCGCCCTTCTCCAGCAGCAGGCCCTTGAAATCCTGCGACGCATCGGTCTTCTGCGCATCGCGCACCACATCGATGCGCCCAAGAAAATTGCCCGTCCCCTGCCCCCAATGGACAGAGCGCACGGTCTGGTTGCTGGTTGCCTGCGGCTGGGCGTGAACCACGCGGGTGACGAATTCGCGCACCGTGTCGCGCCCACCCACGGTAATCCCGCCCAGTTCGAAATGGCTGCCGCGCGCCAGTGTCACGTCGATTTCGACGCGGGCGTAATCGGCAGAGGCAATTACCGCGAAAATCTCGCAGCGCGCGCCTTCGCCCACGGCGATGCGGATGCGGCGCAGTTCGGTTGCGGCGGTTTCAGGGCCATCGGCGATGACCAGCGTTTCGCGCAAGGTCGCACCCGCCGGCACATCTACCGCGAGCCAGTCGTCGAGCGCCGCGCCCTGCAGCCGCTCGACCGCAGCATAGCGCCAGGCCTCGTCCTTGCGGGTGGGGAGGTCGAGAATACCGCTCACAGCGCAGCCCTTACCTCCGCCAGCCGGCGGACGCCCTGGCGGTGGGCACTGTCCAGACAGGTCTGGGTTTCCTCGGTGATCGCCTTCATCTGCGCGACGCGTTCTTCCTTGGTCACATCGGAAGCGGCGATGGCATCGAGTTCATCGGCCTTGGGCGCATAGCAGCCGACCATTGCCCCGCAGCGCAGCAGATCGACGGCGTTATCGCCCGAGCTTTGCTGCATACGGCAGGTGAGCTTGCCATCCTTGCGATAGATCCCGCCCTTCCATTTATCGAGCAGCTTGTTGATGGCGACGACTTCCACGGCAATCGCCTCTTCGATCGGCGGTGCCTTGGCGGCATCGGCCGCGGCAGGCGCAGTGGCTTGCGCGAGTGCGAACAGGAAAGGGGCGAACATCAGGCGGCCTCCATCACGGCGTCATAGCCTTCTTCCTCGAGCCGCAGCGCGAGCTCCGGCCCGCCGGTCTTGACGATCCGCCCCCTGCTGAGGATCGAGACACGGTCGGGTTTCACCACGTCGAGCAGACGCTGGTAATGGGTGATCAGCAGCACGCCCTTGCCGGGGCGGCGCATGATGGCATTGATCCCTTCACCGACGATCCGCAGCGCGTCGATGTCGAGCCCGCTGTCGGTTTCATCGAGCACGGCGAAGGACGGATCGAGAATGCCCATCTGGACCATTTCGGCGCGCTTCTTCTCACCGCCCGAGAAGCCGACATTCACATTGCGCTTGAGCATGTCCATGTCGAGCCTGAGCAGCGCGGCCTTTTCCTTCGCCAGCTTGAGGAAATCGCCGCCCGAAAGCGGTTCCTCCCCGCGCGCCTTGCGCTGCGCATTGAACGCTTCACGCAGGAACTGGACGTTCGAAACGCCGGGAATCTCGACCGGGTACTGAAAGCCGAGGAACAGGCCGGCAGCGGCGCGCTCATGCGGGTCGAGCGCCAGCAGGTCCTGCCCCATGAATTCAACAGTGCCGCCGGTCACGTCATAACCGGGACGCCCGCCCAGCACATAGGACAGCGTCGATTTGCCTGCGCCATTGGGCCCCATGATCGCGTGGACCTCGCCCGCCGCCACAGTAAGCGAAAGGCCGTTGAGGATGGTCTTGCCGTCGATTTCGGCGTGGAGGTTTTCGATCTTGAGCATGGTCTTAAAGGGTCAGTCCGGTGAAATTGGCAATGGCGAGCGCGATCTCGTCATTGAGGGCGCGGGTCGCGCTGTCCTCGGCATTTTCGGCCGCTGCACCGCTCAGACCGGCGGTTGCGGCATCGACGCGGTCTTCGCGCACGCGCTTGATATGCGTAGCGCAGAAGGAGCGCACCGAGACAATTGCATCGCGCAGATTGGTGCCTGGCGCAGCCGAAGAACCGGCGAGCAGGCACCCACGCAGGCGCGATTCGGCGATGTCGGGCGGAACGTTTTCCTGCGCCGCGACCGGCGCGACAATGGCGAGCGCGAGCGCCCCTGCAAGCAAGTGACGGATCATGACCGGCCCCTTTCTCCGCGCGGCCCATTGCTGCTGCGAGGGCGCGAATAATGCTGGTTCGGATTGGCCGCAGCGTGGGCGCGGGCCTTTTCCTTCTTGTCGCCGATCCGGCTGCGCATGCCCAGCGTGATGCGTTCGAGCACGGCGTCCATATTCTCGAGGATGTCTTTCGCGGCGATGCGCATCACGCGCACGCCCACGCTTTCGAGGCTCTTGTCGCGGCGTTTGGCCAGTGTGTCGTTCTGCCCTTCCTCGTCGATGGCGATGGCCATGCCGAGATTGTGGCAGTTGAAATCGACAATCGCGCTGCCGACCACCGCGTGGCGGGTGAATTTGTAGCGCCCCAGATCGGCCTTGGCGAAGCGCGCCGCCAGCGCCTTGTGCGCTTCGGACGAATGCCGCCGCAT
>CBFGON010000159.1:0-4697 GCA_965650395.1 uncultured Qipengyuania sp.
GCAATGGCGCGGCGGCCCATGCCCAGATGTATGTGATGAATACACTTCTGCGATACGGCAGCGAGGAGCAAAAGCGCGCTTACCTCCCCGGAATTGCGCGCGGTGAACTGCGCCTCCAGGCATTTGGCGTGTCTGAACCGACCAGCGGAACCGACACACTTTCACTGCGCACTTTCGCCAGACGTGATGGTGACCATTATGCAGTTAACGGCCAGAAAATCTGGACGAGCCGGGCCGAGCATTCGGACCTTATGGCGCTGCTCGCCCGCACCACGCCGCGCGATGAAGTTTCGTCCAAGACAGAGGGCCTCTCCCTGTTCCTCGTCGATATGCGCGAAGCGGTGGGGCAGGGCATGACCATCAAACCGATCCGAACGATGATGAACCATTCGACGACGGAAGTGTTCTTCGACGATCTGCGCATTCCTGCCTCATCCCTGATCGGTGAGGAAGGGAAGGGCTTCCGCTACATCTTGTCGGGCATGAACGCCGAGCGGATATTGATCGGTGCCGAATGCATCGGGGATGCCAAATGGTTCATCGAGCAGGCAAGCAACTATGCCAGGGATCGCAAGGTCTTCGGGCGTTCGATCGGCCAGAACCAGGGAGTCCAGTTCCCGATTGCGCGCTGCTATGCGCAGATGCGGGCGGCTGAACTGATGGTCCATCACGCCGCACAGGTTTACGATCAGGGCGGCAATGCCGGAGCGGAGGCCAATATGGCCAAAATGCTCGCCAGCGAAGCGAGTTGGGCTGCTGCCGACATGTGCGTGCAGACCTTCGGCGGGTTCGGTTTTGCGGAAGAATATGACGTCGAACGCAAGTTCCGTGAAGCACGGCTCTATACCGTTGCCCCCATCAGCACCAATTTGATCCTGAGCTATCTGGCAGAGCATGTTCTCGGACTGCCGCGATCCTATTGAATTGCGCGAAAATCCGCTTGCGCGCAAAGGTTAACTGTGATTCTTTAGCGTCATGCGACGGAAGGCTCGATTCACCAATCTTCAGCGGCAAAAGGTGCGGCAGAATGCAGCGCTTGCGGCGTTGCTGGTAATGGGCGGCCTTGCGATTGCCGGGCCTTCTGGGTTTCTCGCGTGGAGCGAAAATCTCCGCCTGCTCGATCAGCGTGAAGCACAGCTTGCGGTGCTGGAAAAAGAACGTGCTGCATTGGCGAACAAGGTCGAATTGCTCGATCCGCAACACGCCGATCCGGATATGGTTGGCGAGCTTTTGCGCAGCCAACTCAACGTCGTTCATCCCGACGAAGTTGTGATCAAGATCGAAGATTGATCTGGGGCTGAATGCCCGCAATTCCGTAAGGTTTTCGTATGCAAAGCACGCGCGCCGTTGCGCCGCGCGCAAGGCTGTGCCTATAGGCCAAGCTGATTCCTCCCCCGGAAGAACAAGGGACACGCATTTTGGCTAAAGCCCCCAAGAGCAAGACTGCAAAAAGCCCCGCGAAGGATGCGGAGTTCGTCCTCCACTCGCTGCAGGAAGCGCATGAGAAATCGCCGCGCTTCGATGCCAGCAAGGATCAGATGCTCCATTTCTACGAGCAGATGCTGCTGATCCGACGCTTCGAGGAGCGCGCCGGCCAGCTTTACGGCCTCGGCCTGATCGGCGGCTTCTGCCACCTCTACATTGGACAGGAAGCGGTTGCGGTTGGGCTCCAGTCGGCGCTGACCGAAAAGCTCGACAGCGTGATCACTGGCTATCGCGATCACGGCCACATGCTTGCCTATGGTATCGATCCAAAGGTCATCATGGCCGAGCTCACCGGACGCGAGGCGGGCATTTCCAAAGGCAAGGGCGGGTCGATGCACATGTTCTCGACCGAGCATAAGTTCTATGGCGGTCACGGCATTGTCGGCGCGCAGGTAGCGCTTGGTGGCGGATTGGCGCTGGCGCACCAGTACAACAATGACGGCGGCCTCTGCCTCGCCTATTTCGGTGACGGTGCAGCCAATCAGGGCCAGGTGTACGAAACTTTCAATATGGCTTCTCTGTGGAAGCTGCCGATTGTCTTCGTGGTAGAGAACAACCAATACGCGATGGGCACCGCAGTCGGTCGATCGAGCGCAGAGACAGAGTTCTACCGTCGCGGTACCGCGTTCCGCATCCCCGGCATGAAGGTCAATGGCATGGACGTGCTCGAAGTGCGTCAGGCAGCGGAGATTGCCTTCAAACATGTACGAGAAGGCAATGGCCCGGTGCTGATGGAATGCAGTACCTATCGCTACCGCGGCCATTCCATGTCCGACCCCGCCAAATACCGTACGCGCGAGGAAGTGCAGGACGTTCGCGAACATCGCGATCCCATCGAAGGGCTCAAAAAGGCCCTGCTGGACAATGGTTGCACCGAGGACGAGTTGAAAGCGATCGACAAGGATATCCGCCAGGTAGTCACTGAAGCGGCAGATTTCGCCGAAACCTCTCCGGAGCCCGCGCCAAGCGAACTCTACACCGACATTCTGGTGGGGGAGTATTGAGCAATGGCTATTGAACTCAAGATGCCCGCGCTTTCGCCCACGATGGAAGAAGGCACGCTGGCCAAATGGCTCAAGCAGGAAGGTGACACAATCGTTGCCGGAGACATCATCGCCGAGATCGAAACCGACAAGGCGACAATGGAATTCGAAGCTGTCGACGAAGGCACGCTGGGCAAGATACTCGTGGCCGAAGGCACCGAAGGTGTTAAGGTCGGCACCGTGATCGCAATGATCGCGGGCGAAGGCGAAGATGTGTCTGCTGCCTCTTCAACTGCCGCAGCCCAGCCTGCCACTATGGTGGAGGCAGAAGCACCGGCCACCGCGCCCGTTCGGGCTGAACCGGAAAAGCCCGCACGCAAATCTGCTGCAAGGGATCCCGAAATCCCGCATGGCACGAACATGGCAACCGTTACTGTGCGTGAGGCGCTGCGCGATGCCATGGCAGAGGAGATGCGCCGCGATGAACGCGTCTTCGTGATGGGCGAGGAAGTTGCCCAGTATCAGGGTGCGTACAAGGTTACACAGGGACTGCTCGACGAATTCGGGCCCAAACGCGTGATCGACACGCCGATCACCGAATATGGCTTTGCCGGTATTGGAACGGGTGCGGCCATGGGCGGTTTGCGCCCCGTGGTCGAGTTCATGACCTTTAACTTCGCCATGCAGGCGATTGACCACATCATAAATTCTGCAGCCAAGACCAATTACATGTCAGGCGGCCAAATGCGCTGCCCGGTTGTATTCCGTGGCCCCAACGCTGCAGCAAGCCGCGTTGGCGCACAACACAGCCAGAACTATGGCCCGTGGTACGCCAGCGTGCCGGGCCTGATCGTAATTGCACCGTATGACGCTTCTGACGCCAAGGGCTTGCTGAAGGCTGCCATCCGTTCTGACGATCCGGTGGTCTTCCTCGAGAACGAACTTGTTTATGGCCGCAGCTTTGAACTGCCCGAGCTTGACGACCACGTCCTGCCCATTGGCAAGGCGCGGATCATGCGTGCAGGTTCCGACGTCACCATCGTCGCCTATTCGATCGCTGTGGGTCTTGCGCTCGAAGCGGCGGAAGAACTGGCCGGGGAAGGGATCGATGCGGAAGTGATCGACCTGCGTACATTGCGCCCGCTCGACAAGGAGGCAATCCTCGAAAGCCTAGCCAAAACCAATCGCCTGATCATCGCGGAGGAGGGTTGGCCGGTATGCTCGATCGCTTCCGAGGTTGTATCTATCTGCATGGAAGAAGGCTTCGACCTTCTCGACGCACCCGTGCTGCGCGTATGTGACGAAGATGTGCCGTTGCCCTACGCAGCCAACCTCGAGAAATTGGCGCTGATCGATAGCGCCCGCATCGTGAAAGCGGCGAAGAAGGTCTGTTATCGCGACTGACAATCGGCTGGTCCGATTTGTAGCGAGATGCAATCATGCCGCGGGGTCTTGACGACTCCGCGGCATTTTAGGTGGACAGAATCGGTTGCATCATTCCCGCGAACTCAAGTCGTCCAATAGTTGATGCTGATTACGTCAGTTGGATTTTGTTAACTGCCGCTCAGACACACCTTTCGCTGGATTCTGCGGAGTCGCGCCAACTATCCAGTCGCTTGTTTACTTCATCTTAGGCATGTTGGTTTATCGAACCTATATCCGGGGGGCCTAAAAGCTGAACCTCGCAAAGTTGGTTATGAGGTTCGTGATGCTCCGCAATGCTCTGCAATTTCTGAAGCAGATCCGCGATGATGCCAGCGGCAACGTATTGGCACTTGTTGGCATGGCTATCGTCCCGATGGTGGGAACGATGGGTCTTGCAATTGACGCTGCCCAGTGGATCAGCTGGCGCCGTGATCTCCATAGCGCGGCCGATGCAGGCGCGATTGCCGGCGCCCAAGCCTTGATCAATGAAGAAGACGTTGACGCCGTGGTCCGTAAGGTTCTGGGCCTCAACACCCAACGCCAATACACCATTCAAACAATCGAAACCCCTCCGTCGACTGGTCCGTTTGCGGGCAATAACTCGATGGTTCGTATTGTGCTGAACACATCGAGGCCACTGCCGTTTTCGAGCATGTTCCTGTCGGGCGCACCCACTATCCGCGCAGAGGCTATCGCGCAGGCAAGTAACGAAGTGCCAAACTGCATGATCGCATTGGACACAACCAATACCGGCCTCGTCATTGAAGGTTCGGCAACGGTCAACATGACCTGCGGCATGGCGTC
>CBFGON010000160.1:0-4678 GCA_965650395.1 uncultured Qipengyuania sp.
TTAGCTCAGTCGGTAGAGCAACTGACTTTTAATCAGTAGGTCGCTGGTTCGAACCCAGCACGGCTCACCACCTTTTCCCTTCAATCGTGCGCCTTGCCGTTCCGCGGTGTGAGTCCCTGTGCCTCGAGTATGCCTGGCACCCATTGCTCGCGCTTGTTGTCATAGAGGCGGAAGTTGTTGACGTAGGCCCACATGCAAATGCCCGAGACGGCAGGGCCGAGCTTTTCGTGCACCAGCCGGATATAGGTGTTGCGCTGCTCGCGCGCGATGGTGGGTTCGTAGGCGCCGGTTTCGCCAATATGCGGCACTTTGCCGGTGCGGGCAGTATAGGCGCGGATCAGCGCTGCGTCCTGATCCAGCCGCCGCAGATCATTGCCGATCGGAAAGGCGCGCTTCTTCTGTACTTCGGGCCGCTTTAGCCAGTGTGCGCGCTGGTGGGTGAAGACGAAGGGCGTGTAGTAATGGATCGTAGGATAGACGTAGCGATCGTCGAACAGCTGGCGTGTCTCCAGCGAACCCACGCCGCTCCAGGGGAAACTGCCCAGGATGATCGGCCGCTGCGGGCTGACCTTGCGGACCGCCTTGTATGAGGGTGCGAACACTTCGAGCAGATTGGCATTGTCGATCTTGCCATGCGGTTCGTTCTCGAGCTCGAACCACAGACGATCGTCGGGGTAATCTGCGAAGCGCGTGGCAATCTGGGACCATACTGCGGCATGCCAATCGCGCTGGCCAAAGGGGTCGTTGTGAAAGCTCTCGAAGAAATGGCTGTCGATGATGACCTTGAGATCGTGCTTCATTGCCATGTCGACAAAGCCCTGCACATGGTCGAGCCAGGCCTGGTCGATCCTGTGCGGCGGCTTGGGATCGCTCTTGTCCTCCCACTTCACCGGTATGCGAACCGTTTCATAGCCGGCATCGGCAATGCGCCGGAAATCTGCTTCCGTGATGGCAAAGCCGCCATTGCGGTCGTCGCGGCGCGAGACGAGTTCCGAGCCGAGATTTATGCAGGAGCCCACTGGCAGCGCGCCCGGCTGCAGCGTTGCAGCGCCGGCATTTGCCGGCACGCAACCGCTCATCGCAAGCGAGAGCGAAGCCAGAGCCAGGCAGGGCTTGAAAAATGGAATAAGCATTGGCTGGCTACGCTCCGGTGCAGACTTGGGTTAGCACCTATCAGCGCCCTGCATGCTGAAAGTTTCCCGAACAACTCGTTGCGAATTGGCGATCAGTGGGTCTGCTGCGACGGGACGCAGCTGCGTGCGGCTTTATCCGTTGCGGCGGTCCAGCCAGCGAGCCACCGCTACACCACCGGTAATGAGGAACGGTACCAGCACAAAGCTGAGCGTTACCTTGGCCAGCACCTGCCCGATCAGCAAATTGGTAATCGCGAACTGGCCATAGAAGGCCAGGGTGATGAAGATCACACTGTCGATGGCCTGGCTGAGCGCAGAGGCAATCGCCCCGCGGATCATCAGCGAGCCTGTGGAATTACCTTCCGACGAGCCGCGCAGCCGCGAGAAAATCCAGACGTTGAGCAGCAGCGAGACGATGTAGGCTGCAGGGCCGGCCGCCCAGATGCGCCACAACGTCGCATGGACGCGTTCGAATGCGGCAAGGTCGTCGGCGCGGAACTCGACCATCTCGGTCGATGCGGGCAGGTTGAGCACCAGTTGCATCAGCAGCGATGCGATCAGCAGGGGAATGAAGCCCAGCCACACGATCCGGTTGGCCAGCCTGGTCCCATAAAGCTGGGTGATCGTACTGGAGATGACCACCAGCAGCAGGAAGGCGAAGATCCCGGCTTCCACCGCAAGATTGGTGGGATAGAGCTGCACCTGCTTGAACGCCAGCACGCCCGCCAGCACGGTCATCCCGCCGTATAGCAACGTATAGACGAACAGTCCCAGCGGCATGGCAGCGGCGGTTGCGCGGGTTTCTTCGGCCGTAATATCGGTCATGCGGGGACTTTCGAACTGTTCACAGATGCGGCGATTAGGACTGCGAAAATTGACTAACGGCGCGGCGCGCGCAAGACAGCCGATGATTTCATCCGCAACTGCCCGCCTCTGAAGGGATTTCCATGCCGCCATTCGTGATCAATATCGTCGGCATTCTCGCGATCCTGCTGATCGCTTTCCTGCTGTCGACGGGCAAGAAGCGGATCAAGCTGCGGGTGGTGGGCGCGGCCTTTGCATTGCAGGCGCTAATGGCTTTCCTGGTGCTGGCGACCAGCGGCGGTCGCGCGGTAATTCAGGGCATGTCCAATGGCGTTGCGGCGCTGCTGTCCTATGCCAACAAGGGCACAGAATTCCTGTTCGGTCCGAGCGAGACCAATCCGCTCGCCAATACTTTTGCGCTGGGCGCTTTGCCGGTGATCATCTTCTTTGCTGCGCTGGTTTCGATCCTCTACTATCTCGGCATCATGCAGCGCGTGGTGCGCTGGGTAGGCGGGGCGATCGGCTGGGTGACCGGCATTTCCAAGGTCGAATCGCTTGGCGCTGCGGCCAATATCTTCGTCGGCCAGTCGGAAAGCCCGCTGGTGGTACGCCCCTATCTTGCTGCACTGGCGCCCAGCCGGCTGTTTACGCTGATGGCGGTGGGTATGGCGGGTGTCGCCGGAACGATCCTTGCCGCCTATGCCGGGCTGCTGGGCAATGACTATCTCCCGTTCCTGCTCGCCGCGGCCTTCATGTCGGCGCCGGGCGGCATCCTCATGGCCAAGATCATCATGCCCGACGATGGCGAGCCTTCGCCCGAAGCGGAAGGCGAGATTGCCCTGCCGCGCGGACGCATCAGCGGTGATGGCCCCGCCGCTATCACCGAAGGCGACAAGCCGCACGAAGTGCAGGTGGCCGAAACCTTCGAGGATGGCGAGCGGCCAGCCAATATCATCGAGGCCGCCGCGCAAGGTGCACAGACCGGCGTCAAGCTGGCGGTGGCGGTAGGTGCGATGGTGCTGGCATTCGTGGCGCTGGTGGCACTGGCCAACGGGCTGCTGGGCTGGGTTGGCGGATTGTTCGGTTATGGCGAATTGAGCTTCCAGATGTTGCTCGGCTGGGTCTTCGCGCCCTTCATGTATCTGATCGGCATTCCTTGGGATCAGGCAGGCGTCGCAGGCGGGCTGTTCGGCACCAAGATCGTGCTCAATGAATTTGTCGCCTTCATAGATCTCGGCGCGATCGAAGCCGGCGCATTGAGCGACCGCAGCCGCGCAATAGTGACCTTCGCACTATGCGGGTTTGCCAATTTCAGCTCCATCGCCATCCAGATGGCGGTGACGGGAGGGCTTGCGCCCAACCAGCGGCCCGTTATTGCAAGGCTCGGCCTGCGCGCGCTCGCGGCCGGCTCCCTCGCCAATCTGATGAGCGCCGCGCTGGCTGGCCTGTTCCTTCCCTATTGAGTCGCAACCAAATGTCCGAAATCGCAAGTGTCTCTATCGCCCGCCCGCTGACCGAAGTTGCCGACGAACTTGGCCGCAGTTTCGAGGAATATGGCTTTGCGGTGATTCGCGATCACGGCATTCCGCAGGAATTGATCGACCGGGCCGAAGCGCTGTCGAAAGAGTTCTTTGCGCTGCCTGACGATGTGAAGCGTGCCTATCATATCCCCGGCGGCGGCGGCGCGCGCGGCTATACGCCATTCGGGACGGAGAAGGCCAAGGACGCCAATGTCCATGATCTGAAGGAATTCTGGCACGTCGGGCGCGAGCTGCCCGAAGGCCACCCGCTCCACCAGTATATGGCGGACAATATCTGGCCATCCGAAGTCGATGGTTTCCGCGAAACTTTCACCGAGCTTTACACCGCATTCGAAACCGCCGGTGTGCGGGTGCTGGAGGCGATTGCGCTACATCTCGGGCTTGATCGCGGTTTCTTTGCGCCGACGGTGGAGGACGGCAATTCTGTCATGCGCCTGCTGCGTTATCCGCCGCTGGAAGGTGCAGAGGCAGAAGGCGCGATCCGTGCCGCTGCGCATGGCGACATCAACACAATCACGCTGTTGCTGGGTGCCGAAGAGGCCGGGCTCGAACTGCTGACCCGACAGGGCGAATGGAAGGCGGTTGCTCCGCCTGAAGGCGCGCTAGCTATCAATGTCGGCGACATGCTGGAGCGGCTGACCAACGGCAAGCTGCCTTCCACCAAGCATCGCGTGGTCAATCCGCGCGGCGAGGCAGCCTATCGGGCACGCTATTCAATGCCGTTCTTTCTGCATTTCCGGCCCGATTACACGATCGAAACGCTGCCTTCCTGTATCGACCCGGCGCAGCCCCAGGATCACCCGGAGCCAATTTCGAGCCACGACTTCCTGCTCCAGCGCCTGCGCGAGATAAACCTCGCTTGATTGCTGCAGTGCGGCATAGTGCAATGTGTCCCGCGCGCAACTGACTCGAAATTCATCCGCTGCGGTATTTTTGCAACATAGTTAACTAGCTGATTTTACATTCAAAATTGCAGTCTTCTGCACATCGCAGGCGGACCTGTGGGTCGTTGTCTTGACTCTGTCACATTTCCATAGCTTTGCGGAAATGTTCCCCGCCTAGCGGGCTTTTCGCGCTATCGCATCCTATCCCATCACGAGAGTAAGGGGTCTCTTCGATGAAGTTCAAATATCTCCTGGCAACATCGGTTGTCGGTATCTCCGCTGCCGCAGCCGTGCCGGCCGCAGCCCAGTCGACCGG
>CBFGON010000161.1:0-4614 GCA_965650395.1 uncultured Qipengyuania sp.
GTTGATCGCTTTCATGCAGGCGCAATTTGCGTACGAAGGCTGGCACGAAGCCGTGCCGCAATTCGAGCGCGCGGCACTGCTCAATCCCGGAAATCGCGATGTCGTGCGCAATTTCGCGATGGCGCTGGCATCTGAAGGGCAAGGCGAACGGGCGGAGAATCTGCTCGACGCGATCCTGTTGCGTACTCCGGGCTGGATCGACGGCCACAATACTCTCGCCACCCAGCGCACCACAGCCGGTCAGGACGATCCCTTGCGCAGCTTTGCCGAAGCGGTGCAGCACGAACCACGCAATGTTGCGCTGTATCAAGCGTGGTTCCACAAACTGGCCGCGGCGAAGGATTGGGAAGCGGCAGCACGGGTGCTGCATGCTGGCGAACTGCAGATGCCCGAAGCAATGCTGCTTCTACGACTCTATCTCGACTGCGAAAGCGGCACTGCGAATGCCGATCCGGCCATCTTCGCCCCTTATGCACAGTCATGCGATGCGGGCCTCGCGCTGCTTCAATTGCGCCATGCACTGCGACATGGTGATGTGGAGCGTGCGTCATCATTGGCGCAGGCGCAGCTGGGCACACCTAATGAAAGCCAATTCTGGCCCTATTGCAGCCTCGCCTGGCGCCTGCTGGGCGATCCAAGCGCTCTATGGCTGGAAGGCGACCCCGGATTCGCCGCAACAATTGACCTCGACATCGAGGAAACAGAAATATCCGACCTGGCCGTGTTCCTGCGCAGCCTCCACCGCATGAATGCCCCATATCCCGAACAATCGGTGCGCAACGGTCGGCAGACTGATCGCAATTTGCTGCTCCATCATGACCAATGCATCATGGCGCTGCGTGAACGGTTGACCGCAGAAGTGATCGCATGGCGCGACAACCTGCCCGAAAGCGATACGCACCATCCGTTGCTGTCGCGAAAGCCAGAATCGATCTGCTACACTGGCAGCTGGTCTGTGCAACTGGCCGAAGGCGGTCATCACAGCGCGCATACCCATCCCAAAGGCTGGGCCAGTTCGGCATTCTATGTCGCACTTCCGCGGCATATGGGTAACGACCATGGCGGTGAATTGGCGCTGGGGATACCGCCACCTGAACTGGGGCTGTCACTTCAACCCGAAACCTATATCCAGCCCAAGACCGGCCGACTGGTGCTTTTTCCTTCAACAAGCTGGCACGGCACCGTGCCGTTCGCCGGTGAGGAGCGATTGACCCTGGCGTTCGATATTGCGCCGGGCAGTGTAGCAAAGGAGAGTTTCGGTTGAGCAGCAAGTTGATTGGCGCGGTTGAGGCCGGCGGAACAAAATTCGTGCTTGCTGTGGCGAAACACGATGGATCGATCCTCGAACGCACTCGCATGGATACTCGCACGCCAGCTGAGACATTTCCTGAAATGGCGGAATTTTTCGGCGCTGCACAAGACAGGCACGGTAGCCTCGGCGGGATTGGCATTGCATCTTTCGGACCAATCGACATCGACCCCGTCTCGCCAGCCTATGGCACCTTCACAACCACGCCCAAGCCTGGCTGGACCGGAGCACGATTTCACGATGCATTGGGTCACATCGGGGTCCCGCTGACTGTCGACACAGATGTCAATGGCGCGGCATTGGGCGAATGGCTGAGTGGGGCGGCACGAGCGTGTGAGACGATTGCTTACACTACAGTGGGGACTGGGATCGGCACCGGCGTGTTGCATAACGGCCTAGCGCGGGCAGGGATCAGCCATCTCGAAGCCGGACATGTCCGCGTGCCGCATGATCGGGTGCGCGATCCCTTCGTAGGCCGCTGCCCGTTCCACGGCGATTGTCTTGAAGGGCTTGCGTCCGGCCCTGCGGTCATCGACCGCTGGGGCGCCTCACTCGACGCGTTGGCATCACGAGTGCCAGATGCCGTGCCTCTGATTGCGTCATACCTTGCCGATTTCGCAGTTTCACTTGTGCTGCTGCATATGCCAGATCGACTAATCTTCGGCGGCGGCGTTATGAAAGCACCGGGGTTGTTGGAAAGCCTGCGCCAGCAGACTGCTGAGCGGTTGGCGGGCTATGTCGAACATCCACGGCTCGATCGAGGCCTCCAGAGCTATATTTGCGCTCCGGGTCTGGGCGATGACGCCGGTATCATCGGCGCCATCGAACTGGGGCGGCGGGCTTCAAATCAAGGTGGCGACAGACAGCCATTCGGGACGGTCGGCATGGATCTTTAGTTTCCCTTGAGCAGGACGGTGCTGGAAGCTGCACCATCCGGTTCCGTCACTGGTCACCACTTCAACCGTTTCGCTGTCCAGCCAGATCGATAGCGCATCATTTTCGCGCCGTTCGAGCGTGAATTTTGCATCGAGAAACGGCAACGCTGTGTCATGCCGTACGACGACCCAGCGAGCCGATTCTGCGCGTAACGTAAAGCTGCTTTCCACCAGGTCCGATACTACGAGCGTTCCTGCAAACTCGCGTGCCAGCTCGATCCGGCTTGCAACAGGGACAAAACCGTCGTCGGGAAGCGGGCCAAAATCGTCAAACAGTCTGTCGACTGAAGGTTCGACCTGCTGGGACAGCACTAACGCGCCATCGCGCTGCACCAGCCCCATCCTCCGCGGCAAGCTCATCACTCCTCGCCAACCACGTTTCGGGAAGTCATGCTGATAGGCATGGTTTCCCATCCAGCCGATCCAGGCTGGGCGGCCTTCTGCATCGAGCGGGCCGTTCCAGGCGATTGCGGCATAGAAATCACGGCCCTGATCGACTACACGCCATTCGCTTTCGGGTTCGAACCGGAATCCGTCGAATTGACCGATACGGCACAGCGCGCCCGCACCCGGTGCGTCGTGCAGCGCATCTACCTTGAACAGCCAGCGTGTTCCTTCACCACCAAGAACAGGCAGTTCGACCAACGTCGGGCATTCCCATATCAGGCCAGGCGCCGTTTCAGCGTGGATCTCTGAAGCCAGCTTCCAATTTGCAAGATCGGGCGAGCGATAGATTTGCGCCACTTGCTCATTGGACTTCACTACTATCATGACCCAGCTTTCGCTTTGCTGGTGTCTGAAGACAAATGGGTCACGGAAATCGGCCATGCCCAGATCGAGCACAGGATTGCCCGGATGCTGCATCCAGCTTTTGCCATTGTCGAGGCTATAGGCGAGCGATTGCGACTGGTGTTGCGTTTCTCCGGTTGCGGCGGCGGTGTATAGCGCTGCCATCGCCGCGCGGCCGAACCCTGCACTTCCAGCGCCATCCATCACAGCGCTACCGGAAAAAACCATCGTCTTCCCATTTGCCATGAGAGCCGGTGCCAATTCTTGCCAGAGTGCCAGATCATCGCTGATGGCGTGGCCCCAGGACATGTGGCCCCAGTCCTCGCCATATGGGTTGTACTGATAGAACATGTGCCAACGGTCACCGTCGTGGACGAGTCCGTTGGGGTCGCTCAGCCAGTTGGCTGCAGGGGCAAAATGGTACTGGGGCCGCAATCCGACCTCCCGAATCTGCGCGGTCGTGGTGTGATCGAGCCGCACGATTAGGACAATTACAATCGATTGCAAGTTTGTCCGTGCTTTTTTGGCCAACTTATTCTAGATCAGCGTGCTAGGCGGGGAGAAGATGGATCAAACAACTGAAAATGCGCCCGTGAAGCGCGTTAAAAACATTGCTGAATTGGCCAGGATCGCAGGCGTATCGGCGGGCACCGTCTCGCGTGCGCTGGCCAACAAGTCGGTGGTCAACCCGCGCACGCGCGAACGTATCCAGGCGCTGGCACGCAAGCACGGCTTCCAGGTAAACCAGATGGCCAGCAAGCTGCGCCGCCAGAAGACCGGGTTGATCGCGGTGGTGATCCCGCTGGGGCACGACCAGCGGCAGCACATCTCCGATCCCTTCTTCATGACGCTGCTGGGTGCGCTGGCCGATGAGCTGACCGAGAGCGGTTATGACCTGATGCTCAGCCGCGCGATTCCGCAAACCGATCCGGGCTGGCTGGACCGCATCGTCAATTCAGGAATGGTCGATGGTGTATTGATGATCGGCCAGTCTGACCAGTTCGACAAGATCGATGAAGTGGCTGGCGACTATGCACCGCTGGTGGTCTGGGGCAGTCATAAAAATGGGCAGGTCCATTGCTCGGTCGGGACGGACAATCGTGAAGGCGGCCGACTTGCAGCTGAATATCTGCTCAGTGCTGGCCACCGCTCGCTGGTATTCTTAGGGGATACAACAGGGATCGAGATTGCAGAGCGCTATAATGGTTCAGATGAAGCGGTTGCAAAATTCGGCAACGGCGCCTCGCTGCAGCATATTCCGATCCACCTTTCGATCGACGAGATGACCGACGAGATTGCCGATGCGCTGACCGGACTCGAAGGCGATATCGACGGTGTCGTCGCTGCGTCGGACGCGATCGCCATGGCCACCATCCGCCAATTGGACGGTCGCGGTATCAAGGTGCCTGACGATGTCGCGGTGATCGGCTTCGACGATTTGCCGCTCGCGCGCCATACTGTCCCGCAGCTGACCACAATCAAGCAGGACATTGCTCGCGGAGCGGCTGAAATGGTGCGCCTACTGATGGAGCGGATCGATGGTAAGGCATCAGCCTCGCTGGTTATGCCGCCCGAACTGGT
>CBFGON010000162.1:0-4566 GCA_965650395.1 uncultured Qipengyuania sp.
CGCACTCCTCGACTTCAAAGAAAGACTCTGCCGATATGGCCAAGAGCGACACCCATCCCTTCTTCGATATGCACACGCACGGCTTTGTCCGCGTGGCCACCGCGACGCCGCGAGTCCGCACGGCCGATGTCGCTTACAATACCGAAGGAATTATCGAGCAGGCTCGCGAGGCGGATCGTCGCAAAGTTGACCTGATACTCTATCCAGAGTTGTGCCTGTCATCTTACGCGCTCGACGATCTGCATTTGCAGAACGCGCTACTCGACAGTGTGGAGCAGCATATCGGCGCTATCGCCGAGGCATCGCGCGCGCTTGCACCTGTACTGGTCATCGGCGCCCCGCTGCGGCGCAACGGGAGAATCTACAATTGCGCGCTGGCAATAGCGCGAGGCAGGCTGCTGGGCGCAGTGCCCAAGAGCTTCCTGCCCAATTATCGCGAGTTCTACGAGAAGCGCTGGTTCAGCCACGGCCGTGATTGCGTAGGGCTGGAGATTACGGTTGGCGACGAAGCAATTCCCTTCGGCACCGATCTGGTGTTCACCGCCAGCGATCTGCCCGGCTTCACTTTCGGGATCGAGATCTGCGAGGATTTCTGGTCGCCTAATCCTCCCTGGACGCTGGCGGCGCAGGCGGGCGCAACGATCCTGCTTAATCTCTCGGCCTCGAACATCACTATCGGCAAATCGGACGAGCGGCACATGCTCACTCGCGCCAGTTCCTCTCGCTCGATTTGCGCCTATGCCTATTCGGCGAGCGGATATGGCGAAAGCACCACCGATCTTGCGTGGGACGGGCAGGGGATGATCTACGAGCTGGGCGACCTGCTGGCCGAAAGCGAACGCTTCGATCACGAGCCCGAACTGTGCATTGCCGATATCGACACCAAGCGCATTCTGGCAGAGCGGATGCGCAACCAGACCTGGGGCGATGCCGCCGATGCAGCGGATCGGCCCGAGGACTGGTTCCGCCGCATCGCATTCGATCATGCTCCTGCGCGCACTGACATCGGCCTCATCCGCCCGATACGCCGTTTTCCCTTCGTCCCTAACCGGCGCGAAAAGCTGGACGAGGATTGCTATGAGGCCTTCAATATCCAGGTCGATGCCATCTCAAGGCGGATCGAGGCGACGCGGCCCAAATGCCTCACCATCGGCATTTCGGGCGGGCTCGACAGCACCCATGCACTGATCGTGGCCGCCAAGGCGATGGACCGGCTGGGCCGTCCGCGCACCGATATTCGCGGCTATACCATGCCCGGCTTTGCCACCTCCGACGGGACGAAATCCAACGCATGGAAGCTGATGGATGCTTTCGGCATCACCGCCGAGGAAATCGACATTACTCCCACCGCGCGGCTGATGCTGGAGAATATCGGTCACCCTTTTGCCGATGGTGAGCCGGTCTATGACGTGACTTTCGAAAATGTTCAGGCGGGCCTCCGAACAGATTACCTTTTTCGCCTAGCTGGCCAGCATGGCGGCTGGGTGGTCGGCACGGGCGATCTGTCCGAACTGGCGCTGGGCTGGTGCACTTATGGCGTGGGCGACCATATGAGCCATTATGGCGTCAATTCAGGCGTGCCGAAGACGCTGATCCAGTATCTGATCCGCTGGGCGGTTACCTCGGCGCAGTTCGATGCGGGAGTCGATTCCGTGCTCGGCTCGATTCTCGACACGGAGATCAGCCCCGAATTGGTGCCCGCAGGGTCCGATGGCCAGATCCAGAGCACGCAGAGCATTATCGGGCCTTATGAACTCAACGATTTTTTTCTCCACCACACGATCCGCTGGGGCCAGAGCCCGAGCCATGTTGCTTTCCTCGCGTGGCACGCCTGGCGCGAAGCCAGCGAAGGTCTGTGGCCAATCGATTTTCCTGCCGAAGCCCGCAATCAATATGATCTCGCGACCATCGCGAAATGGCTGGAGAATTTCCTCAGGCGCTTCTTCGGCTTCAGCCAGTTCAAGCGCAGTGCCTTGCCCAACGGACCCAAGGTGAGCGCCGGCGGAGCTTTAAGCCCGCGCGGTGACTGGCGCGCACCGAGCGATGCGTTAGCCGATCTGTGGCTCGACGAATTGAAGCAGGCGCTTCCACCCGTGAAAGGCTGATAATGTCGGCCCGGACATTCGCGATCATCATGCTTTGCAACATTGTGTGGGCACTCAATGTGGTGGTCAGCAAGATTGCCGTGGCCGATTTGCACACGCCGCCGCTGTTCTATGCCATGCTGCGCTCGGTCATTGTCGCGTTGGCGTTGCTGCCCATGTTGCGACCTGTGCCGGCCCGATTGTGGAAAGTAATGCTGCTTGGCCTCGCTATTAGCGGCGGCAGTTTCGCACTGCTTTTTATGGGGCTGGAGACCGCCAGTCCGTCGGCAGCTGGCGTGGTTAGCCTGTCCGGCGCGCCCATGACCGTACTGTTCGCCATCATATTCCTGGGCGAACGCATCCGCTGGAAGCGCGCCTTGGGCATTGCCCTGGCATTCGGCGGGGTGATGTTCGCCATGATCGGCGAGAACCAGCTGGAGACTTCTACCGGGCTGCTGCTGGTGTTCGCATCTGCCGTAGTGGGCGCATTGGGGACGGTATTCGTCAAGCAATTGGACCTGCCCTCGATCCGTTTGCAGGCATGGGCAGCAGTGGCATCGGTGCTTGTGCTGTTGCCACTGACGGCATTGCTCGAGACAGGCCATACCGCGTCATGGCAAGCCGCCCCGTGGGAACTGGCCGCCTGCCTATTCTTTGCCGCGATTATTGTCTCGGTCGGTGCGCATACCGCCTACTACCGGTTGCTGCAGGACAATGACACGAATCTGGTCGTGCCGCTGACGCTGTTTACGCCCATCCTGACTATCATCTTCGGTGCATGGCTGACGGGGGACGAGATTGGCGGACGGTTGATAGCGGGCGGGGCGATTGCCTTGCTCGGAGTTGCCATCATCGTGGTTAGGCCGAGCAGCACTTTTACTAGGCGGTTCCTCGTCAAGATTCGGCTTTAAGCCGGTAGGCCAGACAGCAAAATCACCGGATCATCGCCCGGCCTCCACGGATTGTGCCGCGCCATGATCGCAACGAAAAGATCGGAAGCGACGTGTCGCGCCAACCAGCGTTGAAGATGGGGAAGTGGCTGCGCGTCAAACCAGTTTCGTTCGTGGTTGGCGAACTGGCGGACGAACGGGAAAGTGGCGATGTCGGCGAGCGTTCGCTTGTCGACACAGAGATTGGCGCTGTTCGCCAACCGCGCATCAAGATCGCGCAGGATCGCCAGAGCGGCATCGCGATGTTCGACCGGGTCGCTATCGTGGCGGGTGTGATATTTGTAGCGGTCGAGGTGATGTTTGAAGGGACCGTCGATGCGCGCGATAAGCTGAGCGTCATCACCGGCCATCCAGTTTTCGGGATCGCTTTTCGCCAGAGCATGGCGCATGATTGCAAGGCTTTCGTCCACCACTGTCCCGTCAGGCAATGCCAGCACTGGCACAGTGCCCTTGGGCGAGACTTCGAGCATCGCTGCGGGTTTCGCCGCCAGCTTTACTTCGCGCAATTCGCAAATCGTACCGCTCACCCAAAGGGCCATACGCGCGCGCATGGCATAGGGGCAGCGGCGGAAGCTGTAGAGGATGGGCAGGGCGCTCATTTACGCGCGGGAAATTTTGCCCCGACATGTTCGGCACCGCGCTTGCGGGCGAGGTCTTCCTGGCGTTGCCGCTCGGCATAGCGGGCGCGCTGCTCGTCGTCGCGCTCATCGATGCAATGTGCGCAGCTAACGCCTTCGAGATAGTGCGGCGACGCGCGGTCATCGTCGCTTAAGGGACGGCGACAAGCGCGGCACAGGCCATAGCTGCCCTGAGCCAGCCCGTGTCCCACCGCAACGCGCTCGTCGAACACGAAGCATTCGCCCTGCCACAGGCTTTCCGCCGCAGGCACGGTTTCGAGGTATTTGAGAATGCCGCCCTTGAGGTGGAACACTTCCTCCACACCTTCGGCGCGCAGAAAGCTGGTCGATTTCTCGCAGCGGATGCCGCCGGTGCAGAACATGGCGACCTTCTTCTTGCCTTCGAGCAGTTCTTGGCGGTGCTCGCGAAACCAGGTGGGAAAATCGCGGAAGCTGGGGGTATGCGGATCGACTGCGCCGGCGAAACTGCCGATGGCAACTTCGTAGTCGTTGCGCGTATCGATCACCAGCGTATCGGGATCGGCGATTAGCGCGTTCCATTCCTCTGGCGCGACATAGCGGCCGACGCTGGCACGTGGGTCGACATCGGGTTCGCCCATGGTCACGATTTCGCGCTTCAGCCGAACTTTCATGCGGTGGAAAGGCATTTCGGCGGCAGTGGAATATTTGACATCGAGCGCGGCGCAATCGGGCAGGCCGCGCAGATGATCGACCAGAGCGGCGATGGCATTGTCAGACCCGGCGACGGTGCCGTTGATGCCCTCACGCGCCAGCAGCAACGTTCCCTTGATGCCCAGCTTGTCACACAGCGCCAGCAACGGTGCGCGCAGCGAAGCGGGATCGTCGAAACGCACAAAGCGGTATAGCGCCGCGACGGTGATCGGCAGCATTTCG
>CBFGON010000163.1:0-4378 GCA_965650395.1 uncultured Qipengyuania sp.
CTCTATGGCTGCGCGGTGGCCAATGCCTCGATGTACGATGGCTCGACCGCGTGCTGGGAAGCCATCAGCATGGCGGGCCGGGTGACGCGCCGCAATCGCGCGGTGCTCTCGGGCGGGCTGCATCCGCATTATGTCGAGGTTGCGCGGACGATGGCCAAGTTCACCGGCGACACCATAGCCGATGCGCTGCCGACGGTGCAGGGCACGCCCGACAATGACGCGCTGATTGCTCGGATCGACGACCAGACTGCTTGCGTGGTGGTGCAATATCCCGACATCCTTGGCCGCATCCCCGATCTCGCCGCGATTGCCGATGCGGCGCACGCCAAGGGCGCGCTGCTGATCGCGGTCAACACCGAACCGGTGGCGCTGGGCGCGATCAAGAGCCCCGGCGAACTCGGCGCGGATATCGTGGTGGGCGAGGGCCAGTCGATCGGCGTCGGCCTGCAATTCGGCGGGCCCTATCTCGGCCTGTTCGCGGTGCGCGATCCCAAGCACGTGCGCCAGATGCCGGGCCGGTTGTGCGGGGAGACGGTGGATGCCGAGGGCAAGCGCGGTTTCGTGCTGACGCTCTCCACCCGCGAGCAGCATATCCGCCGCGAGAAGGCGACGAGCAATATCTGCACCAACAGCGGGCTGTGCGCGCTGGCGTTCAGCATCCACATGACCCTGCTGGGCGAAAAGGGGCTGCGGCAACTGGCGGCAGAGAACCACCGCCTCGCCTGCCTCGCCGCCGACCGGCTGGCCAAGGTGCCTGGGGTCAAAGTCATCAACGATGCCTTCTTCAACGAATTCACCGTCACCCTGGGGCAGGACGCGCGCAAGGTGGTGCGTGCTCTGACCGAGCAGGACATTCTTGCGGGCGTGTCGCTCGGCCGGCTCTATCCGGCGTCGCCCGACCTCGCCGAAGGGCTGGTGATCGCTGTCACCGAAACCACCAGCGAGGAGGATATCGAGACATTGGCCTCTGCGCTCGAACAAGTTCTGGCGAAGGAGTTGGTGGCATGAGCACTCCCAACGCATCCGGCTGGAAGCCCGAAGCCCCCGTGGCAGGCGCTGCCGCCACCGGCCCCGCCACCCACACCGGCAATCGCGCGCTGATGCTCGAAGAACCGCTGATCTTCGAGATTGCGGGCAACGACACCACTGGCGTCGATCTGCCGGAACCGCAGAGCGGCGCTAGCCGTCTCGGCGGGTTCGAGCGCGCCGAGGCCTTCGGCCTGCCGGGCCTGTCGGAACCGGAAACGATCCGCCACTACACCCGCCTCAGCCGCCAGAACTATGCCATCGACCTTGGCTTGTTCCCGCTGGGCTCTTGCACGATGAAGCACAATCCGCGCCTCAACGAAAAGGTCGCGCGGATGCCCGGCTTTGCCGATGTCCACCCGCTTGCCCCGGTCGATACGGTCCGCGGCGCGCTGGAGGTGATTAACGAGCTGGCCTTCTGGCTGATCGAGCTAACCGGCATGCACGGCGTGGCGATGAGCCCCAAGGCGGGCGCGCATGGCGAGCTGTGCGGCATCCTGTGCATCCGCGCCGCGCTGGAAGCACGCGGCGATGCGCGCGAGGTGATCCTGGTGCCGGAATCGGCGCATGGCACCAATCCCGCCACCGCAGCCTTCGCCGGGTACAAGGTGGAGAATATCCCCGCGACCAGCGAAGGCCGCGTGGACCTCGAAGCATTGAAGGCCCGTCTCGGCCCCGATGTGGCGGCGGTGATGATCACCAACCCCAACACCTGCGGCCTGTTCGAGCGCGACATGAAGGCGATTTCCGATGCGGTCCATGCCGCCGGTGCCTTCGTCTATTGCGACGGGGCGAATTTCAACGCCATCGTTGGCAAGGTGCGCCCGGGCGACCTTGGCGTCGATGCGATGCACATCAATCTGCACAAGACCTTCTCCACCCCGCATGGTGGCGGCGGGCCGGGTTCGGGGCCGGTGGTGCTGTCGGAAGCACTCAGCCCTTATGGCCCGCTGCCCTATACCGCGCGGACCAGGGACGGCGTGGTGCATCTGGTCGAAGAGGAAGATGCCGAGGCGTTCTCCAACGAACATTTCGGCGGGACGATGCAGAGCTTCGGCCGCATGACTGCCTTCCACGGGCAGATGGGGATGTTCACCCGCGCGCTGACCTATATCCTCAGCCACGGTGCGGATGGATTGAAGCAGGTGGCAGAGGATGCGGTGCTCAACGCCAATTACATCCTGCGCAGTCTGGAAGACGTGCTCGACGCGCCGTTCGGCCCCAGCGGGCCGTGCATGCATGAGGCGATTTTCAGCGACAAGGGCTTTGCCGAAGGGTTCACCACACTTGATCTGGCCAAGGCGCTGATCGACGAGGGCTATCACCCGATGACCATGTATTTCCCGCTGGTGGTCCACGGCGCGATGCTGGTCGAACCGACCGAGACGGAGAGCAAGGCCGCACTCGACCAGTTCATCGGAGCACTGCGCAGCGTCGCGGAACGGGCGCGGGCAGGGGACGAAAGCCTCAAGACCGCGCCGCATTACGCCCCGCGCCGCCGCCTCGACGAGACACAGGCGGCGAGGAAGCCGGTGCTGGCCTGGGACGAACCCGCGCCGCCCGCCGGTGTGCCGACATTGAGCGAGCAGGGCGGCTCGTAAGCGGAGATTAAAATCTTCGTCACCCCGGACTTGATCCGGGGTGGCGCTTTCCCCTGGCACCGCGCAGGCAGTACAGCACCGGCCCGGATCAAGTCCGGGCCGACGAGTTTTAGAGCGTCTTGATCACGGCCGAGAAATCGAGCCCGCCATTGTCCTCGGCAAACTTCTCGTAGATTGCAGCGGCGGTCGACCCCAGCACTGTGGTTGCATCGACGCTGCCCGCGGCCTCCATTGCCAGCCGCAGGTCCTTCAGCATCAGCGCGGTGGCAAAGCCGCCCTGATAGTCATTGTCCGCCGGGCTGGCGACGCCGACGCCGGGCATCGGGGTATAGGCGTTGAGCGACCAGTTGTAGCCGCTCGATACGCTCGAAATCTCGTAGAACTTATGCGGATCGAGGCCCAGCTTCTGCGCCATGACCATCGCCTCTGCCGTGCCGATCATGGTGATGGCGAGCAGCATATTGTTGCAGATCTTGGCGGTCTGGCCTGCACCCGCAGTCCCGGCGTGGATTACCGCCTTGCCCATCGGGTCCAGCACTTCGCTGGCGCGGTCAAAGGCTTCATCGGTTCCGCCGACCATGAAGGTCAGCGTGCCGCCATTGGCCGCCGCGATCCCGCCGCTGACGGGGGCATCGACCATGGCGTACCCCCTGGCTTCGGCTGCCGCGATCACTTCCTTGGCAGTGGCAACATCGATGGTTGAACAGTCCAGCAGCACTGCGCCTGCAGGCGCATGGCCGAACACGCTGTCGCTATAGACTGCCTTCACGATTGCGCCATTGGGCAGCATGGTGACGACGGCCTCTGCACCCTGACACGCCTCGGCCGCATCGGTGAAGGGCGTCGCGCCGTTCTCGCGCGCATGTTCCAGCGCCGCCTCGCTGAGATCGAACGCGCGCACTTCATGCCCCGCCTTCACCAGATTGGCGGCCATCCCGCCGCCCATGTTGCCGAGGCCGATAAAGGCGATTTTCATAGGTTGATCCTCTCTCGTACGGGTCTTGCCAGAGCGGGAAGGGTGACAACAGGTTACAGGGGTGTAACCTTTATCGACACGCTAATACCCTGTTTTACAATGCTTTGTAGGGCTTTGGGTGACAGATCGGGGTTAAGGGGGTGGACAGGCGGGCGGCGTGGTCGGCGGGTATTTGCTGATTATCGCCGGGCGGGTGTCGATCCTAACAAATCCGTGAGGCTGTAGGAAAGCAGCTATAGCGCGCGGCTTAGGAAGATTGTCGCACGTCTTTCCTCTCGTCCCGTCATTGCGAGCGACCGTAAGGTCGCGCGGCAATCCATGGAACGGTGCTGGCGGTAACCGAGCACCATGGATTACTTCGTCGCTACGCTCCTCGCAATGACGAAGCTGGTGGGACTGTTGAAAGTTGATGCTAGCGTGGAGATTGAACCGATTTTCATTTTGCGTTCCTCTTCACGGCTACAGTCCGTCATTCTTTCTCGTTACGAACCAACGAATGAGATGAAATAGCAGTATCAATCCTCCGACGATCAGGAAGATGTGGCTGAAGTGAATCCAGAAGATGAGCGCACTAAAATCTCCTGCATCGTATTCAGGGCGCGCGATCCAAACGAAAGCCATGGCGCTGAAGTGCAGCACGATGAATCCGAGAGCGAGCTTGGCAGAGGTTGGCAGATGAATCACCGCCCTTTCCACACACCTGCACGCTTCTCGACGAACGCGGCCATGCCTTCCTTCTTGTCTTCGCTGGCGGTGAGGATCTGGAAGATGCGGC
>CBFGON010000164.1:0-4324 GCA_965650395.1 uncultured Qipengyuania sp.
CCGCTTTCGGGCAGCAGGAAATGGATATCCGCCACCCGCCCGTGCTGGCTGTTCTCGATCGGGATCATCGCACACCCGGCCTTGCCCTGCTCGACCGCATCGAGCGCATCCTCGAAGCTGAAACAGGGCAAGGGCAGACAGTCGGGATCGAACTGCATCGCCGCCTGGTGCGAGTTGGAACCGGGCGCGCCGCCAAAGGCAATCGCGCGCGCCGGATCGGCGGCGGCAGCTTCCCGCATCGAATCAACCAGGGCGAGGGCAGGCTTGGCGAAGGTGCGCATGGGAATGCGCTGCTAGGGGCGGCTTTCCCCCGCGGCAAGGCCTAACGCAAGGGACAGGCTTGCGCGAGCGGGCGCGCTTCACTAGAGCGGCGCCCAAACTAGCAGCTCAACTCGTATTCTCGCAGGTTCACACGCAATGGACGACCGTTTCAACACTGCCGCCGGATGGGTGCTCTTCTCAGGCATCGTTGCCCTGGGTGCCTCGATTGTTTCCGGCATGTATTTCGGTGCCGACAAGCATCATGAAGTGGAAAAGCCCGGCTTCTTTATCGAAGGCGCTGCGGAAGAAGGTGGCGAAGGCAGTGGCCCGGATCTCGGTACGCTGCTGGCCGCATCGGATGTCGCTGCCGGCGAGAAGATCTTCGCCAAATGTGCAGCCTGCCACACGATCAACTCGGGCGGCGCCAACGGCATCGGCCCGAATCTGTTCGGCGTACTCGGCACCGGGATCGGCAAGCATGCTGCCGGTTTCGCCTACAGCGCGGCACTTTCGGGGCACGGCGGCAATTGGGATTACGCCAATATGGACGCCTGGCTGAAAAGCCCGCGCGGCTTTGCCGACGGCACCAAGATGAGCTTTGCCGGTCTGTCCAAGGCCGAAGACCGCGCCAATCTGATGGCCTATTTGAAATCGATGGGTGGCGGCCCCGACTTCCCCGCTCCGGCAGCACCCGCAGCTGCAGAAGCAGCTCCGGCAGATGGCGCGGTTGCCGAAGCCGATGCAACGGCTGAAGGCGATGCAGAAGCGGTCGCGGCAGCAGCTCAGGACGCTGGCGCAGAAACCGCCGAGGCGACCGAATAAGCGCCACGCCCGCTGACAATCAGATCTGCGGAAAACCCCTGCCTCGGCGGGGGTTTTTCTTTTTGGGCGAGTGTGCGCTCAGCCGCCCTTGAAGCCTTGCGCGATGACATACCACTCGCTCGACCCCTTGCGACTGGCGGGCGGCTTGGCGTGCTTCACGGTCTTGAAGTGCTTCTTGAGCAGCGCCAGCAGGTCACTGTCAGTTCCCCCTGCCAGCACCTTGGCAAGGAATGTGCCGCCTGGCGCCAGATTTTCGACCGCGAACCAGGCGCCGGCTTCGACCAGCCCCATGGTGCGCAAATGGTCGGTCTGCTTGTGGCCGACGGTGTTGGCTGCCATGTCGCTCATCACCAGATCGGCCTTGCCGCCCAGCGCCTCTTCCAGCACGCGCGGCGCATCATCGTCCATGAAATCCATCTGGAATATGGTCACTCCGTCGATCGGCTCGACTTCGAGCAGGTCGATGCCCACGACATGCGCCTTGGGTTTGAGCTTGCGCACCACCTGGCTCCAGCCGCCCGGCGCAATGCCCAGATCGACCACGCGCTCGATGCCTTTCAGCAGGCCGAACTTCTCGTCCAGCTCGATCAGCTTGTAAGCCGCGCGGCTGCGATAACCCTCGGCCTTGGCCTGCTTCACATAGGGGTCGTTCAATTGCCGCTGCAGCCAGCGCGTGGACGATGCCGTGCGCTTCTTCGCGGTCTTGACCCGCGTTTCGCGATCCTTGCCTGATCTAGACATCCTGCTCTCGCATCCGTTGCACCGCAGCTCGGCTGCGGTCGCCTTCGACGTCGGCGGCCATCAGGCTGCGCAATATACCTTCACGGATGCCGCGGTCGGCCACGCCCAGCGATTCGGACGGCCAGATGTCGAGGATGCTTTCGAGGATCGCGCAGCCCGCCACTACCAGATTGGCGCGGTCGTCGCCAATGCAGGGCAATTGGCGACGCTCGATTCCGCTCATATGCGATAGTCTGGTCGAAATGCTCCGCATCGCGTCCGATTGCAGAATCAGCCCGTCCACCGCGCGGCGATCATATTGCGGCAGTTCGAGATGCAGGCTCGCCAGCGTGGTCACCGTCCCGCTGGTGCCCAGTAATCTGATCGGTTCGGAACTCTTGCGATAGGCGTCGATCCGGTCGGCGAAGGGCTGGAAGCTGTCGAACACGGTCTTGCGCATGCGGGCATAGCGGTCGAGCCGCGATTCCTCGCTCTCGTCCGATCCGGTGACGGTGTCAGTCAGCGAGACGACGCCCCAGGGCACACTCATCCAGTCGATGATGCGCGGTACCGCGCCGCTCGGTTCGACCAGCACCAGTTCGGTCGAGCCGCCGCCGATGTCGAAGATGACTGCCGGTCCTGCCCCGTCTTCGAGCAGGATGTGGCAGCCCAGCACCGCCAGCCGCGCCTCTTCCTGTGCCGAGATGATATCGAGCGCGATGCCCGTCTCGCGGCGCACCCGCTCGATGAATTCCGCGCCATTGGAAGCGCGGCGACAGGCTTCGGTGGCGACCGAGCGGGCCAGATGGACATGCCGCCGCCGCAGCTTCTCGGCGCAGACATGCAGTGCCGAAAGTGTGCGCTCCATCGCTTCGTCCGACAGCTTGCCGCTCGCAGCCAGTCCTTCGCCCAGCCGGACGACGCGGCTGAAAGCATCGATGACGGTGAAATTCTCGCCCGAAGGGCGGGCGATCAGCAGGCGACAATTATTCGTGCCCAGATCGAGCGCAGCAAAAGCCTGCCGGCGCCCGAGGGGCACAATTGGCAACGGATTTGAGGAAGTAGCGGCGCCCCGATCCTTGTCGCGCACCTTGGCATTGCTGCCGGAACCTTTTCTTCCGTCGGGCCGGGAGGGGCGCTTGTAGCGGAAATCGGCTACCTTGCCGGACGTTCCGCCCCTGTTTTTCCCGTGCCCCCTGAATGTGTCCGGCGGAGATCGATCCGCCATGGGGATTTCTTTCTTTTCCTCCCGCGCGAAACCACCCCGCGCGGGGACTTGGCGGTGATGCTAGCTGGGTTGTCTGCCAGCGTAAAGCATGGCGTTCGCCAATCAGTTGCCCGGGCGCGTGTTTGGGAGCGGAAGATTGTAAGGCGGCGGACGCAGCCAGACCGGCGTGCCTCGATGTTTCATGGTCAGCCGCAGCTTCTGCAACTTGCCTTTCAGTCCCAGTTTCGGATTGACCAGGCCGTAGCCGAAATGATCGAGTGCTGCGGCCGCGTGTTCCTCGAAAAGGGATATCTCGGCCGGGATAAGATTCCTGCGCCAACGGTCGATGCCGGAAGCATCCGGCGGCTTCGTCGCAGAGGCATGATACCGCAGTGAGCCGGATGGGATCGCAGTTGTGGCATTGCTCGAATAGTCGAGCATATTCTCGTCGAACTCGATGCCGAGGAACCGGCATATCGCGTGCAGTTTGGTGGCAGGATCTCTCACCAAGTCTTCGTACCGCAGTGAATGGAAGCGGATGCCCAAGGCACGGCCCGCCTCCTCTGCCACCATCGAGGCAAGCGACCATGCCCCCGCCAATGCGGGAGGGCTTTTTGTACCCCAGTCGATATGTTTGTGCGACAACATGCATGCCCGACCATCGCGAACGAGGTGGATGAAGCGTGCATCAGGAAACATCTTCGCGAGCCTTGCGATCTCGAACGTCTGGTTGGGCGATTTGTCACCCCAGATGCGGGCTCCTTTGGAGCGGGCAAACCCTTCGAACAGCGCTCTGATCATGTCGGGAACGGTCCCTGCCTGCGATGCTTTCTCGATGCCGGAAGGCGTGAGCAGATCGCCGGATTTAATAAAGGGGTAATTTGAAATAAGGTCCAGAACTTCTGTCGACTGCGTCCTGTCAATTTCACCGGTTGAAAATGGAAGTCTGTCGAGTTCCGTTGCAAATGCCGTCTCGTGCGGAATAGCGATATCACGATGAGCATTAAGCATCAGGCGCAGCATTGTGGTGCCAGATCGCTGGAACCCCAGAATGAACAAAGCATCCATCCGCATTAGACAGAATATCGCTGAAAATTTCGCTGTTGTCTTGTGATTACTATTAGAGTGAGGGAAAGTCCAATTGGCGGTTATCGCGCTTGACCTCGCGGGCCTGCGAAACTAGATGCGCGGCCTCTTCCGGCTCTGCGGGCGATTCCCTTCAAGCGTGCCGGAACGATGATGCCCCGTCGTCTAATGGTAAGACTACGGACTCTGACTCCGTCAATTGAGGTTCGAATCCTCACGGGGCATCCA
>CBFGON010000165.1:0-4299 GCA_965650395.1 uncultured Qipengyuania sp.
CGCGAGCGAATCCTTGCCGATCCGGTCCTCGACCTGGAGCAACAGGCACTCGCGCCGGTGCTCGACACTTTCGACCTGACACTCGATCTCGATGCACTGGTGCCTTTCGCGCGCTGGCTGCCGCTGGGCATGGCGCATAACCGCATCTTCGATACGCTATTCTATCTGGCCGATCTTGGCACCGGCGCGGTGGAGATCGAAGTCGATGCAACCGAGAACACTCGTCTGTTCTGGGTCAGCGCCAGCGAGGCGCTGGCCATGGCCGAGCGAGAGGAAATCGCGGTGATCTTTCCCACGCGCCGCAATCTCGAACGGCTCGCCCAGTTCGGCGATTTCGCCGCCGCAGCCGAACACGCCCGCAACACCCCGGTACGCGCGATCACGCCGCAGGTGGAAGAGGCCGGCGACAGCGCTTTCCTGACTATTCCCGACGATCTCGGCTATCCCGTGACCCGCGAGCCGCTTGGCAGCGTGCGGCGGTTCTGACGCTGCCGCTTTTCGGGCGGAGTAGGCCGTCATATCCTTAGCTGGCTGCCAAGCTCCACGACCCGGTTGGCCGGAAGCCGATAATAGTCCATGGCGGATTCCGACGCCTTGAGCAGCCAGGCGAACAATTGTTCGCGCCACAAGGCCATACCCGCCACTTCCCGCGCCGCGATCAGCTTTTGCCGGCCAAGGAAATAGCTCGTGCGCATGGGATCCAGTGCAATGCCCTGTCGACTGACCGGCTCAAGATCGCGGGGAATATCGATCTCCTCGGTAAAGCCATAGCGTAGGACCCCGCGGTGGAAGCCCTGGCCGACGTGGTGCAGTTCGAGCCTGCCGTCGACGTCGATCCGAGGGAATTCGGTGACCTCGACCGTCAGCAGCAGGACGTTTTCGTGCAACACCTGGTTGTGCTTCAGATTATGCAGCAGCGCAGCGGGTACGCCCTCCTTTGCCGCCGAAAGGAAGACCGCGGTCCCCTTGACCCGGTGAACCGATGCCGCTGTCGACTGGACGAATACCTCCAACGGGACGACATCCGCCTGCAGGCGTGCGCGCAACAGTGCGCGGCCTTTGGCCCAGGTGGTCAGCACGGTGAAGATTACCCCGGCGACAAGTAGCGGAACCCATCCGCCGTCTGCGATCTTCGCGATATTCGAAAGGAAGAACGCCGTGTCGACCATCGCAAACAAGGCGATCGTGCCAGCCGCCACCCAGCGATTCCAGCGCCAGACCTTGAACAGCAGGAAGGCCAGCATGGCAGTGGTGATCAACATCGTTCCGACCACCGAAATGCCATAGGCCGAAGCGAGTCTGGTCGATTCCCCGAACCCCAGGACGAGGATCAGAACCATGATCAGCAAGCCCCAGTTGATTGCCGGCATGTAGATCTGCCCGGCCGATTTCTCGCTCGTATGGAGGATATTGAACCGCGGCAGGAAACCAAGCTGTATGGCCTGATGCGTGACCGAGAACGCCCCCGAAATGACTGCCTGACTGGCAATGATCGTGGCGCAAGTGGCAAGGCCGATCAGCGGTAGGCGCGCCCATTCGGGGGCCATGAGATAAAAGGGATTCTCTACGGCCGCAGGATTGCCGAGCAGCAAGGCACCCTGCCCCATGTAATTGAGCATCAGGCACGGGAACACCAGCACCAGCCAGCTCATACCGATAGCCTTGCGGCCGAAATGCCCCATGTCGGCATAAAGCGTTTCGGCCCCCGTCACGGCAAGGAAAACCGATCCCATGGCCAGAAAGGCAAGACGCGGATCGTGCCGAAAGAATTCAATCGCCCATAGCGGATTGAATATGGCAAGAATTTCAGGGTGCCGGACGATATTGACGATGCCCAGCGTGGCCAGCGTCACGAAATAGACCAGCACGATCGGACCGAACAGAGCCCCCACCTTCGCAGTGCCGCGCGACTGGATGAAGAACAGTCCCAGCAGGATCAGCACGGCAATCGGAACCACCAGCGGCTCCAGTCGGGATTCGACGATTGTCAGACCTTCTACGGCCGACAGGACCGAGATGGCCGGAGTCAGCATTGCGTCGCCATAGAACAGCGCCGCGGCCAGCACGCCCAGCACCATGAGTATCGCCCGTCGGCGTTCGTCGAGGTGGCTCGATATGAGTGCCAACAGGGCGAAGGAACCGCCTTCCCCGCGATTGTCGGCGCGCATGGCAACGAAAACATATTTGATCGTCACGATCAGCATAAGCGACCAGAAGATCAGGCTGAGCACGCCAAATATATGCAACGGGTCCACCGCCAGCGGATGCGGGCCGATGAAGCTCTCCTTCATGGCGTAAAGTGGCGAAGTGCCGATGTCGCCGAAGACAACTCCGATGGCGCCGAGCATCAGCACGGCTAGACTGTCCTTTTGGGCGGGTTGATGGGGCGCGGCAATGCCGGCGGGCGATGCTGTCGAAACTTTAGGCATGGCTTTATTCTGGACGGCAACGGCATAAAGATTCCATGTGGAAATCATCGCCGCCGGGCGTAATTTCTCGACGATTGCCAAGCGCTGCGCCATCTTTGGCGCATGACCAACCTAATTGTTCCGGACGGCAGGAGCAGACCCGTCGCCGTCAGATTGGCAACCTACGCTGGCGCACTCCTGCTCGTGGCGATCACGACGATTGCCGGACTGCTTGTTGCGTCACGCTGGGGAAACTCGCCGGTCGTGATGCTATATCTTCTGCCTGTCCTGGGCGGCGCGATTTACGGCGGCCTGGGCCCAGGACTGGTCGCGGCGGTGATCTCCACCCTTGCTTATAACTACTATTTCACCGCGCCATTCCACACCTTTGAAATCCATAGCGCCGCCGACATCGTTACCGTTGTTATCCTGTTTCTGGTTGCAGTGGTCTGCAGCCAGCTCACAGCTTCGGTGCGGCGGCAGGCACGCCTTGCTTCCGAATACGCTTCGCGCAACGCCGCCATTGCCGGGTTCGCCCGCCGGCTGCTGTCATGCGGAAATGAAGCGGAAGTGGCCGAGGTAGGAGCCGCGCAGCTGGCACGCCTGTTCGACTGCCATGTCACAGTCTTTCATGGACACGCAGAAGCGCAGCTCTTGGCGTCCACGCTGCCGGACTCGACCCAGAGTCCGAGTGACCTCGCCGCTGCAAGTTTTACTCTGTCGTCGGGGGAACGCTCGGGCCGGTTCGAAAAGCGCGGATCTGAGGCCGACTGGCAGTTCCATCCGGTCGTAACAGGGAGCGCAGTCATTGCCGCCATCGGCATCGCCCGCGGCGACGGTGGCCGCCCGATTCTCGATGACCGCGCCCAGTTGTTCGAAAGCCTTCTCGATCAATTGGCACTCGCGCTGGAACGAGCAAGGCTCGATGACGAGGCACGCGAGACCGCGGCACTACGCGCCCGTGACAAGCTTCGATCAGCCCTGTTGTCCTCGATCGGCGATGACGTCAAACCGGCGCTCAAATCGATCCAGACCTCCGTGCGAACCCTGCGCCGCGAAGGCAGCTTCGATCGCGCATTAATCGGTGAACTGGACAAACAGGTGGCGGGCGTAGAACGGCACATCGACAACCTCGTCGATATCAGGCCAGGGGAGCAGCCGGAACCGCTGGTGATCGGGGATTTCGCCATCGACCTTCATCACCGCAAGGTGACGAGTGGCCTCGTCGAGGTTCATTTGACGCCGAAAGAATTCGCAGTCCTCACCCAGCTCGCCAAACACGCCGGCAGGGTACTGACCCACGCCCAGATCCTGCGCGCAGTCTGGGGCCCCGCCCAGCAGGATAATGTCGATTATCTGCGCGTCGCGATCCGTGCCCTGCGCCAAAAGCTGGAACGCGACCCTGCCCATCCGCAATTGATCGTCAACGAACCCGGCGTCGGCTACCGGCTGGTTGTCTGACCCCTCTGCCTCAGGGCGACAGGAGCAAGGATTTCTCCACATTCTCGAAATAGGTGCGGGCAAGAATTCTTGCCGAATTACGGATCGCCGCCTGGTCCGTCTCATCGCCCACTTCGTAGGTGTAGGCTGGAATATCGTAGGTCTGCTGGAACCAGTTCTTTGTCGTGCCTGATCCCGGATTGGCGTCGCGGCGCTCCACATCGTAGAGGTAACCGGCCACGGCATTCTGCTGCGCCACCAGCCAATCGTTCAGGAACTGCTCCTGCCGCTGGCTAGTCTCGGCTTCGCTCTGGACGTAAAAAAGGTTGCGCCAGGTCGAGTGGAAATCGAGCATTGCCACAGGGCGAACGCCTTCCGGCAAACTCTCCAGCCACATGTTCACCGCCTGCGTTTCGGGCTGGGTGAAACTGCCCCAATCGCGATTGAGGTC
>CBFGON010000166.1:0-4283 GCA_965650395.1 uncultured Qipengyuania sp.
CCGCGCCGAGCTCTATTTCCGCATCTGTCCCCCTGCATCCGAATAGGTGATTTATGGTGGCCATTGCCGACATGACCGACGACGAGCTGGACGCCGATATCGCGCTGCACGCGAACAAGGTGGAGAACGCCGCGCAGGCGTTGATGCGCCGGACGAACGAGAAAGCGAAGCGCAAGGGGCAGGTTGCGCCGGCACCCTCGCCAACGCCAACCCCCAGTCCGACGCCAGCGCCAGCGCCAACTCCGACGCCCGCGCTCCTGATCGACGGCCAGCCCGTCACCGGCACGCCCATCCAGCAAGCCCCGCTCGTTCGCGGCAATCTCATCACTCAGCGCAGCGAGACGCCGCTGGGCCGCAATCTTTGGCTGGTGACGCTGATGACCGGCGATCATGTTTCGTGGATATTCGAGAACCGCACGCCCGGCCTGTTCGGCCCTGCGCCCGCTCCGCTGGATTACACCGTCACGCTGGGCGACCGGATCATTCCCATCGCGCTCCACGGACCTTGGCAGCGTTGGCGGATCGAGAACACACCGTGGCCGCTGCAGCCGCTCTCGTTCCTGCGCACCGCAATCGAGCGGGGCTGGATCATGCGCCACCGCTTCAATCCGCTGGTGAAGGAAGATGTGCTCGGCATCGAAACCGAATACCGCCCGATGGGCAATTACGGTTTCCTGCGTGCGTTCGGGACGACCGGAGGCAGGGCCGAGATCGGGTTGAACCACAAGCTGTTCGCACGCGGGGTGCGCAAGTATCTCGAAGGCGCTGCCGATGCTCAGGCGTGGATCGATGCCGCCATGCTGGTGGCCGAGACACACAGCCACATGCCGGTCCATCTGCGCGACGACGAAGGCCGCATGGTTCAGCCGCGCATCCCCGGCTACGAGAAGCTGGGCCTGCAGGACGGTTATGGCGACGGCAACCCCGACGACGTGTTCTATAATTGGGACATCGATGCCGGTGGCTGGAGGCTGGACAAGGCCCATCGCGGCAATGCGCTGTGGGGCAAGATCGTGATGCAGGGCGGGCCGGATTTGTGCGACCCCTACCTGATCGAAGAACACCAGTTCCTCGCCGCCGGGACGCTCAACCAGTCGTGGACCGCATATCGCGGCGACAATGCGGACAAGTTCACATTCTGGACCCGTGTTTCGGCATGGGCCATGCGCGACTTTGCGCAGACCGTGGCCGTCACGCCCGAAACCGTGCCGGACTGGCTGCTACCCAAGGCGTTCTTCCAGCCCAACCTGGACGACATCGCGCAGGAATATACCGAGCGCTTCAAGGTCGAACCCGGCCTGACGTTCGGCACCACGCACCCCGCCAGCTACTTCAAGGACGCCAGCGCCAAGGCCAGCAATGTGGAGGATTACAACGCCTTCACGCTGCTCCATGTCTATCGGCTGACGGGCGATGCCAAGTGGCGCGATCTGGCGCATCACTTTGCCGAACGGAAGCTGGCCGCGAATTATGTCGCCGCCGATCTGTGGCACCGCGATTATCTCTATCCGATGGGCGCAGACGGGCAGTTCCACGCGGGCTGGAAAGAACAGCACGAGGCGCGCGGCCATGCACCGCTGTCAGGCCAGTGGTATCGTTTCGACAAGCCCTTCGCGGACGGCAATTCCGGGGCCGATGTGGCGATGCAGAACCTCGACGCGCTGAAACTGGCGCGGGACAGCGGGGCGGGTTCGCCTGTGATTGCCGAGGCCATTGCCATCCTCGAAACGCAATACACCGGCAATTCGCAGGGCGCGCACACGCGCAGTTCGCAGGATCAATTCGCGGTGGAATGGTCGGCGGCCAACTAACGCGGGCAGCGGCATTGCGGGCACATCACCTGCCCGCCGCGGCCCTTTGTCACCGTGGCATGCGGCCGTGCCTTGCAGTGCGAGCAGCGCAGCCGGTCGACCAGCTCGTGCAACAGCATGTTCTCGCTCAGGCGATGGAAGCGGGCGAATTCGCGCAGGCTGTAGGTTTCGTTTCGGCCGCAGGTGCACCGGATATTGAGCCGCGCGGCGGGCTGGTACCAGATCGGATCGATGGGCTTGGGTCTGGAATAGTCGGCCATGTTCGCATGATGTTCTCAAGCGGACGATTCGGGAAGCGGGAAGGTTGGACCCGGCCTTGGCCCCGTATGAGACGGGATTGAGCCTGCGGCTACACGGCGGCACCTCGCAGGAGGATCCGGGTCCGCCGGAGGTTCTACGCCCCGATCCACCACCCGTAAATGGGCCATAAGAGCAGGACAGCCAGAAACGCGGTGCAGGCGAGGCCGATGGCCCAATCCTTCATCGGACGCTCACCGCTGGCCCGTGGCAACGGATGCTGCGCGCCTCGTCGGCAAGCCGGTGGAGCAGGGCGGATTGGTGGGGATCGCCGTTGCGCACAGCGCGGCGGCGGATCGATGCGGCGAGTTCGTCTGCAGTCTTCATGCGAATCGATGTGGCATGGCGGGCTGCCTGTAGGAAAGCGCTATCTCGTCACCATTTGCGCAGCGATCGCAGTGGGTGAAAGCGTGGGCATCCCGTCATCCTTCACCAGTCCATCCGAAACCGGCGCGAACAGGGTGGCCAGCACGATTGCCCGATCTTCAGGGCTGGCTTTTTCGACCTTCGTCAGCGCGAGATAGGTGTGGGCGAGGGCTGATCGTGCCGAGGCATCAGTGCTAAGGTGATCCTCGGAGATCATCGACCGGATCAGCACGCGCAATCCCCAAACATAGGTAGTGAACACGGCAACAGATCCGGCGGCGAATGAAGCCACCTGGCCGGCAGCAGAATCGGGCATCGCCCATCGCACGGCGATGAACCCGAACAGGATCCACGCGAGCACAGCCAGCAGGCCGAGGCCGCCGAACCACATCGCCAGCGAGCGGAACTCCTCGTATCTGACTTGATGGTCGTTCGATCGCCTGTTCCACAACTCGACAGCGGTGTTCATCTGCAGGTCGTTGACGAAAGACTTGTGCGTTTCTGTCCATTCGCCTTTGCGGGTCTCGATTGCTTCGGTCACAATCCGGTTGATCTTGTCGAACCGGGCCGAGGCATCATCGAACAGCTTGGTGAAGGCAGAACGCTGGCTGGTCAGTTCGACCTGATCAGCCTCGAGTAGCTCGTTCAATCGTGACTGGTGATCTTGGAGGAGGTGCTCGACCGACACCTGCTTCTTGCCACTGCCCGCTTGCCGATCGAGCGCTAACGCGATCAGCATGTTGGTGCGCAAGTCGAGCGTGTCCATCGACAGCGTCGCGCCTGCCACGGCATTTCTTGCGCTGTTGAGAAAGTTCACGACGTGGCGGCCTGCCTGCCGCTGGTCAGCGCTGGACGATTCCAGGGCGATCCGCGCCATCGAGCTGTCAAATTCGAATACGGGGTTCCGGGCAAGTGTGCCGTTGACCGCTTCCCCCGTGGCATCAGTGGCGCGTGCAGTGTTGGCCGCCGCGGCCCAATTTTGGGCAATTGTCTGTCCCCACCATTCGAATGCATTCGGGTGATCGTCAGCAAGGCATTCGAACAGTTCCTTTTGATGATCGGCAAATCTCGCGAAGTCCTCAAGTGAACGAAAGCTGCGCTCGCTCTCAAATCGATTTAGTTTGAGCTTCACTGAAAAGACCCCCGATTTGACTGTCCCCCATGCCTATATGCAGCGAAACTGTTCTACGGCAATGCCTGGACAACATCCGGGCAGGTCCGCGCGACCGCCTTGCGCGTGTCCCAGCGCGCCACATAGACCGCGTGGCCACCCGCCAACTGGTGGCATGACAGGTCCACCTCTCCCACCTTCACCAGCGCCAGCGTGCGCCCGTATCGATCGGCGCCCAGGCGGATGATCCGTTTCGGACCCATCTCGATCACCGCTTCGAGCGATCGGGTGGCGGCAACCGGATCGCCCGGCGCGCATGTCCGGCCGGCGCGGCAATGTCCGGCCGATTCGGGAGCGTCCACACCCAGCAGCCGGATCCTCTCCTCGCCGCAGCGAATCGTATCTCCATCGGTGACGGTGCAGGCAAGCTCGAGCGGCACAGGCTCGGGCAGGGGCGCGCAGGCGGCGCAGAGGAGGGCAGTCAGCATGGCGAGATGTGTGGCGGAAGGGCCGCGAACCTTCATCTGAAATTGCATCCGATTGGCATCGGACTGGTTTACACTTGCGCAGCCACCGAGGGGGGAAAGCTCAGAACTTTTCGACAGTTTACAAATTTCTCGTGCATAAACAGGCTGACGCTCTAAATCATAATCCGCGTGTCGGGGGTTCAAGTCCCTCCTCCGCTACCAACCCGGATT
>CBFGON010000167.1:0-4249 GCA_965650395.1 uncultured Qipengyuania sp.
TACTCTATTGTCCCTGCCCGCTCTGCTGGGTGCCTGCACGCAGGCCGAGGGGCGCTATCCTTCGCTGGCTATCCGCGATGTCGAGCGCGCGCAGGGGCAGTTCGAGGTGGGCGAACCCAAGCGGATCGATGTTCCCCAGGTCGAGGTCGATCTTACCGGCGGGCTCGACGCCCGGCTGGCGAGCCTTGTCACCATGACCGAGGCAGCGCATACGGACTTCACCGGCATCGTCCCGCGCGCCGGGCAACTGGTTTCGGCAGCTTCGGGCAGCAGCGAGGGCAGCGATAGCTGGGCTGCTGCTCAGGTCGTACTGGCAGAACTCGATTCGGCGCGCAGCCGTGCGGCGGTGCCGCTGGGCGATATCGACATGATTTATACCTCGGCCACCGTGGCCGCGGAAGACACGACTGCGATCGAGACAGCACGCAATCGCGTGATTGCTCTGGTGGCCGAGCAGGACGCGACCCTCGCCCGTCTGCGCGCGCAGGTTCGATGAGCCTCGCCTGCGCCACCTGCCCCGTGCGTGAAAGTGCCGCCTGTTCGGTGCTGGACGAATGCGAGCGTGCCGATCTCGCCAAGGCTGGCCGCACCCGCAAGCTCAAGCGGGGCGAAACTCTTTTCGTCGCCGGCGAAAGCGAAGCGGCCTGCGCCACGCTGGTGCGCGGCGCGCTCAAGATCTGTCACACCGATGCCGAAGGTAACGAACGCATTCTGGCGCTGATCCACCCTTCGGGCTTTGTAGGCGAAATGTTCGGTCCATTCGTGCGGCACGATGTCGTGGCATTGGGCGAGAGCGAGCTGTGCCTGTTCTCAGGCCCGTCATTCGAGCAGGCGGTGCAGCGTTATCCCAAGCTGGGGCACGCGATCCTGCGCCGTTCGCAGGAAGACCTCCATTCCAGCCGTGACCTGCTGGCGCTGACTGGTGCACAATCGGCGCGGCAACGGGTCGGCGGCGCGATATTGGCGCTGGCGCAGGCGGCCAGCGATTCGCCCTGCCATCCGGCGCAATCATTTGAATTGCCGCTGTCGCGCGGTGAACTCGCGGGAATGCTTGGCCTGACCATCGAAACGGTTAGTCGTTCGATGACGGCTCTTGAAAAGGAAGGCGCGATCCGCCGCGAAGGGAAGCGCGGGATCGAACTGCTGGAGCCTTCGCTGCTGCCGGTAGCCTAGTTCCGGCTCACTGCCACCGCGCCAGATCAACGTGATCGTCAGCGCGCGGTTCGATCCAGTGCCAGCCATCGGCCCGCTTTTCTCGCTTCCAGAACCATGCTGCCGATTTGAGGTGGTCCATCGCATAATCGACCGCATTGATCGCCCCGCGCCGATGACGCGCCGCCGCCGAGACACAGACAATCGGCTCACCAACGCGCAGCATGCCCACGCGGTGGACCATCAGCATGCCCATCAGGTCGAAGCGCGCGCAGGCCGTTTCGGCGAGTTCAACCATGCCCGGCAACGTCAGCGGTTCATAATGGGTAAGTTCGAGCGCCTCCACCCCGCCCGCTTCGCCGCGCACTTCGCCAACGAAAGTGCACACTCCGCCAAGCCCCGGATGCGCCTGGGTGAACGGGCCGATCAGCGTGCCGGGGATGAACATCTGATCGAGCAGGCGGACGTCGCAGGCCAATTCAACCGCCGCTTACTGGCGGGAGCAGAGCGACTTCATCGCCATTGCGGACGATCATCCCTTCACGATCACCCACAATCGCGCCGTTCAGCGCAATCTTCGTCCGCTGATCGCGGGCTGCATCGGAAATTTCGGCATTGACGTGGTTGCGCAAGACCTCAACAAGATCGGGCCAGTCAAGATCTCCACTCGAGGAAGTGAACTCGCTTTCGACCCTTCCCGCCATATCGGCAAGACGCCCAAGATAAACGACCCGGATCGCGCTCATGCCGCGGCCTCCAGATATTGCCCGGTTACGCCGGCGGCGTTGGCCAGATAAGTCAAAATGACATCCAGCGCGTCCCCCTCGCCCGAGACAAAATTGACCCGCAACGGAGCATACTTCCGCGCCAGCATGGCAGCAGCGGCGCGGCGCCATTCGCCATGCGTGTGATCAGCCGGATCAAGCGCAACCACTACATCCTGCCCCGCTGCCAGAGCGCGTTCGATCGGATCGAGCCAGTTCTGGTGGAACAGCCCCGCCGCGGCGAGCGGTTCTTCCGGCAGCGCCTCGACCACGATACGCTTCATTCGCGCCGCTCGCGGTGCAAGGTGATGCCGATCTTCTCACCTGCTTCGGAAATCGCCAGCTTGACGATCTTCACCGTCACCGCCTCGACCCGGCGATCCTGCAGAAACAGCGTTTCGCAGATATGGTCGGCGACAGCTTCGATCAGCTTGAAATGGACACCTTCGGGCAATGCTTCGGAGGCCGCGAATTTGAGGTCCATATAATTCTTCGAATGGTCGAGCGAAGTGTCAGGCTCGTAGCGATAGAGCGGCTTCAACCGCGCCGAGATGGTAAAGCGCAAGGGCTGCGGCTTGCCGGTTTCTTCGGAATAGATACCGGTGAGCACGTCATGCTCGAAATCGGCCACTTCGAGGGTAAGCGAATCGGTCATGGCTCCCCCTAGCGCGGATTGGACCAGCGCGCGAAGATGGCGGTGGGGAGCAATCGCCCGGCCGCTTCCTGCACCGCCAGATCGCCATGTTCGATGCGGCCAGGCAGGCCTTCAAACACCTCGTCCAGCAGGCCTGCCAGCGCAAGGCTGCTCATGCGCACGGCATAGACGGTGAGGAACAGGAAACTGCTGTCGGCATCGAGCAATTGGCGGCAATCTGCGACAAGGCCGGGCAAGCCTGCTTCCAGCCGCCATGTCTCGCCATCGGGGCCGCGCCCGAACTTGGGCGGGTCGAGGATGATGCCGTCATAACGCCGCCCGCGTCGCACTTCGCGCGCGGTGAACTTCGCCGCATCGTCGATCAGCCAGCGGATCGGGCGATCCTCCAGCCCCGCCAGCGCGGCATTTTCGCGCGCCTGCGCGACCGACTTCTTGCTCGCATCGACATGGGTTACGCGGCCGTAGCGGGAGAGTACCTGCGACCCCACGCCCGTATAGCCGAAAAGATTCATCGTCTCGGCGTCGGTCCGGCCTTCTAGCTGCTCGCCCATCCAGTCCCATACCGGGCCCATGTCGGGAAAGAAGCCGAGGTGACGGAACGGCGTGCATTGCGCGGTGAAGCGGATATCGTCGCCCAGCCCCAGCTCCCAGCCATCGCGCGGCACATCGCGGCTGAACTGCCAGCGTCCGCCGCCATCCTCGTCGCTGCCGGGGACGAATTCGCCATGTGCGTCCCATTCATCCAGCCGCGGGCTCCACATGGCCTGCGGCTCGGGACGGATGAAGCGATAATCGCCATAGGCTTCGAATTTGCGCCCATTGCCGCTGTCAAGCAGGCGAAAGGCGTCCCAGCCCTCGCCCGCCATCAACAGCGGATCGCGGATCAACTCTGCCATCAGCCAGCGTGCTCGAGGATATGCGCGCGCACCGCGTCATAGGTGCCGGACAGCTCGACATAGCTTTCTTCGCGCGCGAACAGATCGCCGACGCGGGCAGGAAGCGGGGGCCGGATGCCGGTGGCCCGTTCCACCGCATCGCGGAATTTCGCCGGGTGGGCAGTGGCAAGGGTCACCACAGGCACATCGGCAGGCAGGTCGCTGGCGCGCGCCGCGTGGAGGCCGATGGCCGTATGCGGGTCGATAATTTCGCCGCAGTTTTCATAGGCCCAGCGGATTGCCTGCGCGGTGTCACTTTCCTCGGCTCGTACAGCAGAAAACAGCGCCGCCGCGCCCTCGCGCTGGGAATTCGTGAGTTGCATCGCCCGATCCGTCTCGAAACCACGCATCTGCTCGGCCAGCGCTGCGCCATCGCGCCCGCCGACATCGAACAGCAGCCGCTCGAAATTGGAGGACACCTGGATATCCATGCTGGGGGCAGAGGTCGGCGTCACCGTTCCGGCTGAGTAGTCGCCACTCGTCAGTGCCCTGTAAAGTATATCATTGGTATTGGTGGCCACAATCAAGCGCTTCATCGGCAGCCCCATGCGCGCCGCGACATGGCCTGCGAAGACATCGCCGAAATTGCCCGTGGGCACGCTGAATGCCACTTCACGCTCGGGCCCGCCAAGCTGGAGCGCAGCGGCGAAGTAATAGACCACCTGCGCCATAAGCCGCGCCCAATTGATCGAATTGACCGCCCCGATGCGGTGTTTCGCGGTCACTTCGCTGTCGGAAAACAG
>CBFGON010000168.1:0-3969 GCA_965650395.1 uncultured Qipengyuania sp.
TGCCGCGCTGCGTGAAGCGGCGCTGGCGACAGAGGATGCGGCGCGCGCCGTGGCTGGTGTCACCAACAGCAATGGCGGCTGCGCCAGCGCCAGCCGCGCCGTGGTCGCACTGGCTACCAGCGAAGGTTTTGCGCGCGGATACAGTGGAACCGCCTTTTCGCTTTCGGCCAGCGTCATCGCGGGCGAGGGCGGGGCGATGCAGACCGATTATGCCTCGCGCAGCACGCGCTTTCTGGCCGATCTGCCGACACCGGAAGAAATCGGGGAAGAGGCGGGGCGCCGCACGGTTGCCAGCCTCAATCCGGTCTCCATGCCCAGCCGCAAGCTGCCGATTGTGTTCGAGCCGCGCATCGGCAGCGGGCTGCTCGGCCATCTGATCGGGGCGATGGGTGCGCCGTCGATCGCCCGCAAATCGAGCTTCCTGCTGGGCCGCGAGGATGAGCAATTGTTCGATCCCGCCATCCGCATTGTCGAAGACCCGCTGCGGCTGCGCGGGCTGCGGTCGCGCCCCTTCGATGGCGAAGGCGTGGGCTGCACGCCGCGCGCGCTGGTCGATGGCGGGCGGATTACCGGCTGGCTGACCAATGTCTCCTCGGCCGACCAGCTCGGCCTTGACCTTACTGGCCACGCCTCGCGCGGCGGTGGCGGCGCGCCGGGGGTGAGCGTGAGCAACACGCATCTGGAGCCGGGCAGCATCACGCCGCAGCAGCTGATGGCGGATATCGAGGACGGGCTCTACGTCACCTCGCTGTTCGGGCAGGGGGTGAACATGGTGACGGGCGATTACAGCCGCGGCGCAACCGGCTTCCGCATCCGTAAGGGTGAGCTGGCCGAACCGGTGGCGGAAATCACCATTGCTGGCAATCTGATCGAGATGTTCCGTGCGCTGGTGCCCGCGAACGACCTTGAGATGATCCGCGCGATGAATGTCCCCACGCTGCGGATCGACGGGATGACGGTGGCGGGCGAGTAGGTCGCCCGCCGCATCCGCCTACTTCTTGCTGGCTTCGTAACGCTCGATACATTCGAAGACGATGCGCTTGGCTTCGTCGGCATCGCCCCACTTGCCCACGCGCACCCATTTCTCGGCTTCGAGATCCTTGTAGTGGGTGAAGAAGTGCTCGATCTGCTGGAAGATGATCGAGGGCAGGTCCTTGGTTTCGCCCACATCGGAATAGTAAGGGAAGGTGGTGTCGACTGGCACGCAGATCAGCTTCTCATCGCCGCCATGCTCGTCTTCGAGATTGAGAACGCCGATGGGGCGTGCGCGGACCACGCAGCCGGGGATGAAGGGCGAGCGCGAGATCACCAGCGCATCCAGCGGATCGCCATCGTCGGAAAGCGTGTGCGGAATGAAGCCGTAATTCGCCGGATAGCGCATCGGCGTATGCAGGATACGGTCAACGAACAGCGCGCCCGATTCCTTGTCGAATTCGTATTTCACCGGCTCGCCACCGGTCGGCACTTCGATGATGACGTTCAGGCTTTCGGGCGGATTGTCGCCCACAGGGATCATGTCGATACGCATTTGTGCTCTCTAGCTAGCGGAAATGTAATCGGCCCCTCTCCCCAGAAAGACTTCGCGGGGCCGATAGCGCCCTCGCGATATTGCGGCAAGCTGTACTCTCGACTAAGCGCGCGCCATGTCGAAAACACCCCAGGCCATTCGCGGCACGCAGGATATCTTCGGAGCCGATGCCGAGGCATTTGCCTTCGTGGTCGAAACCTTCGAGCGCGTGCGCAGGCTCTACCGCTTCCGCCGGGTGGAAATGCCGGTGTTTGAAAAGACCGAGGTGTTCAGCCGCGCGATTGGCGAAACAACCGATGTGGTGTCGAAGGAAATGTATTCCTTCCTCGATCGCGGCGATGAAAGCCTGACGCTGCGGCCCGAGTTTACTGCGGGCATCGCGCGCGCCTTCCTCACCAACGGCTGGCAGCAGCACGCGCCGCTGAAGCTGGCGACGCACGGCCCGCTGTTCCGGTACGAGCGCCCGCAGAAGGGTCGCTATCGCCAGTTCCACCAGATCGATGCCGAGATTATCGGCGCGGCCGAGCCGCAGGCCGATGTCGAATTGCTGGCGATGGCCGACCAGATCATCCGCGAGCTGGGGATCGAGGGCGTCACCCTGCACCTCAACACGCTGGGTGACGGCGACAGCCGCGAAGCGTGGCGCGCCGGGCTGATCGACTATTTCTCCGCCGTGAAGGGCGAATTGAGCGAGGATTCGCAGGAGCGGCTGGAGAAGAACCCGCTGCGGATTCTTGACAGCAAGGACCCGCGCGACCGAAAATTCGTGGCCGATGCGCCGAAGATCGACGCCTATCTGTCGGACGAAGCGCGGGCATTTTTCGATGCCGTGACCAGCGGGCTGGACGCAGCAGGCGTCAAATGGGTGCGCGCGGAAAGCCTTGTGCGCGGGCTCGACTATTACCGCCACACCGCCTTCGAATTCATTCCGGACGAGGGCTCGGACGCCGCGAGCAAGCTCGGCAGCCAGAGCACCATCCTGGGTGGCGGGCGCTATGACGGGCTGATGGAAAGCCTCGGCGGCGCACCCACGCCCGCGGTCGGCTGGGCTGCCGGGATCGAGCGGCTGGCGATGCTGGTGGGGGAGAAGCGGGAAGCTCAGGCTGACATCATTGTTGTTGTCGAGAATGATGAGAGCATCTCGCTGGCGATTTCTGCTATCCGTCAGCTAAGGGCGTCCGGCCTTTCGGCTGAGCTGATTGCCAGCGGTTCGCCAAGGAAACGATTCGACAAGGCTTCCAAGGCTAACCCGAGGGGCATTCTCTCGTTGGGAGGTGTCGGCAACATGTCTGCGCCCGTGCGTAGCAACGACGAGGCGCTGGTCAATCGGGTTGCCGATTTACTCTACGCTTCCGGGATACTGACCAAATAGCCTACCGTCACCCCGGACTTGATCCGGGGTAGTGCTTTTCCTCCCGCGCATCGCTTGCCAAAAGAAGCACGGTCCCGGATCAAGTCCGGGACGACGAGATTGGGGAATGGTTGAGCCCATGCCAGACTGCGGCAGCGAAACACCTTTCCTACAGGCGGCTTGTTTGGCTAATGCGTCCCGCAACCACGGCACAAGGCGCGGCCCCCCGGGGGGCTCCCTACAAAGCGACAAGTGCCATGACCGATTGAAAGCTATTATAAAATAGTAGTTTAACTAAACCAATGCCGGTTGACACCGTGTCAACTTCGTCAACCAAACGTCACCCAGAAAACCATGACCATTCCAGCCGAACGCCTTGACCAGATCACGCATCGCTTTGCCGAGCTTGAAGCGCGCATGGCTTCGGGCACGCTGGAGGGCGAGGCGTTCGTGCAGGCCAGCCGCGATTATGCCGAACTGGAGCCGGTGGCGAAGATCGCCGCCGAAGTGAAGGCCGCGCGGGCCGAAATTGCCGAGTTGGAGCAAATGCTCGCCGACCCGGAAATGAAGGCGATGGCAGAGGAAGAACTGGCCACGCTGCGTGCCCGCCTGCCAGAGGCCGAGCGCGAGCTGGCTGTCGCCATGCTCCCGCGCGATTCCGCCGATAGCAAGCCGGCCATGCTCGAAATCCGCGCGGGCACCGGCGGCGATGAGGCGGCGCTGTTCGCGGGCGATCTCTACCGCATGTACGAACGCTTTGCCGCCGAACAGGGCTGGAAGGTCGAGCCGGTCAGCATCAGTGCATCCGAAGTCGGCGGCTTCAAGGAAGTGGTCGCCAATGTCACCGGCACCGGGGTGTTTGCGAAACTGAAGTTCGAAAGCGGCGTCCACCGCGTCCAGCGCGTGCCCGAAACCGAAAGCGGCGGGCGCATCCACACCAGCGCGGCGACCGTGGCCGTGCTGCCCGAGCCGGACGAAGTCGATGTCCAGATCGAGGACAAGGACCTCAAGATCGACGTCTATCGCGCCAGCGGGGCGGGCGGCCAGCACGTCAACACCACCGACAGCGCGGTGCGCATCACCCATCTGC
>CBFGON010000169.1:0-3964 GCA_965650395.1 uncultured Qipengyuania sp.
CGCGAAGTGGAAGTGGAGATCGATTTCGACACTGACGAAGACCCGCCGGTGCTGGAACAGGCCTTCACGGCGCGCGACATCACCGACAAGGAACTGACTCTCAAGCTCGAACATGCCGTGCCGCTGGGCACCGACACAAATCTGGTGTTCGGTGCGTTCTATCAGGACAAGGATCGCAAAACGTCTATCGGCGAAGCGGAAGGCGAGATCGACCTGGACGGCCTGGCCTCCACCTATGATCAGTTCGCCGACAGCCCGCTCGACTATGCGGAAACCTTCGACGTCGTGGAGCCCATTGACGGCGGCCTTGGAACGCTGGAAGAACGCCGGATCGACGGCTTTGCGCTGGTAGAAGGCCGGACCGGAATCGCCAGCTGGGAACTGGGTGTGCGCTATGAAACCACCCGCCTGACAGTGGAGGATTTCACCGGCACATGGGAAGATGGCGCAGTCACGACCGAATACGAAAAGCTGCTTCCCAGCGCTTCGGTCAAGCTCGAACTGACCGCGCATGACCGCATTACCGCATCGATTGCCCGCACCAGTCGCCGCCCCGATTTCAACTTTATCGCCCCGGTCCTGCTGGAAGAGGAAGTCGCCGACAACGATCTGCTCGGCAATCCCGATCTCCAGCCCGAAACGTCCTGGGGTGTGGACCTTGGCTACGAGCATCGCCTTGGCGCACGCGGCATCGCAGGGGTCAATTTCTTCTACCGCGACGTGACCGATCTGATCGAGCTGACCAATACCGGCGATGAAGGTTCGGAAGGTGAAGGCACGTTCGTCTTCACCCCGATGAATGTCGGCGACGGCAAGGTCTGGGGCGTCGAGTTCGACATCTCCACCGATCTCGGCTTCATCGGCCTGCCCGACACCGGCGTGTTCGGCAATGTCAGCTGGCTCGACAGCGAGATCACCGATTTCATGGGCGAGCGTCGCTTCAACGACCAGTCGGAATATGTCTATAATTTCGGCATGATCCAGGATCTGAAAGACTTCGGCGCCAGCTTCGGTGCGACCTATCGCAAGCAGGGCGCTGCTTACGGCCGGGTCATCGGCGAAGAAGTGACCACCACCTATGGCGCCGATCTGGAAGTCTTCGTCGAAAAGCGCTTCGGGGACAGCTTCACCGTCCGCGCAGTGGGTTCGAATCTGCTGAACGGCAAGAAGCGCGAAGTGTTCAACAAGTTCGACAGTATCGAAGATCAGTTGGACCGCGATTTCGACGAATACGAACTCGAAGCCGAGGAAGCCGGTCCGGTGTTCCAGCTTGTCGCACGGTACGCTTTCTGATGCGCGCGCTGGCACTGATCCTGGCTGCAAGCACGCTGACTGCTTGCGCTGAAGGTCCGATCGTCCCCACCACTGCGGCCTCGCCCGTGGTGGCGCGGGCCGAGACAATCCCCGTGGCGACAGGCGGCAATGCCGACGCCGCCGACGATCCGGCGATCTGGCGCAATCCCGCCAATCCCGCCGCCAGCCTGATCGTGGCCACCGACAAGAAGGCAGGCCTGCATGTCTATGGCCTCGACGGGAAATCGCGCTTCTTCGATCCGGCGGGCCTGCTCAACAATGTCGATCTCGTCACGCTGGCCGATGGCCGCGTGCTGGTTGCGGCGAGCGACCGCAACGATCTGCTGGCAGCGAAAATCCGGCTCTACTGGCTCTCGGCCGACGGCAAGCTGGCACCGCTCGGCGCAGTCACCGGCGGCGCGGGTGAAGCCTATGGGCTGTGCCTGTGGGATGCAGGCGACGCAACCTATGCCTACTCCGTGCTCAAGGATGGTAGTGTGCACCAGGTGAAACTCGATTTGTCGGGCGCGGCCCCTTCAGGCGAAATCGTCCGCTCAATGAAAATTGCCACGCAGACCGAAGGCTGCGTGGTCGATCCGCGCAGCAACGCGCTGTTCGTGGGCGAGGAAGGCGTCGGCATCTGGCGTTTCGATGCCCGCGCCGCTGCACCCACCTCTGGCGAGCTCGTGGCCAAAGTCGATGGCACTCATCTGGTGGCCGATGTCGAAGGGCTGACTTTGGCTCCCGAGGGTGAGAACGATGGTTATCTCGTCGCATCGAGCCAGGGCGATTACGCCTATGCACTGTTCCGCCTGCCAAACCTTGCCCCCGCCGGCCGCTTCCGCATCGTCGCAGGCACGCTCGGTGCGGCGGAAGAGACCGACGGCATCGCGCTTGAACTCGGCGATTTCGGCCCCGGCTTTCCCGGCGGGCTGTTCGTGGCGCAGGACGGGTTCAACGCACCGGCACAGAATTTCAAGCTGGTCGCATGGGACGATGTAAGGGCCGCGCTGGGCACCGAATAGGGAACTGCCATAAACCCCCATTATTTACCGAAGCAACTGGATTTTCTTAACATTTGCCGGTTAGGTAGATTCGATTGAATAGTGGGGGCCCGTTTCATGTTTCGCATCGCAGTCCAGGTACGCGAACTCATTTCCAGCAATGTTACCAGCGCACTCGATTCCGCATCCGATCCGGCAAAAATGCTCGGGCGGTTGCAGCGCGAGATCGAAGAGGCGCTGATCGGGCTGACGGGAGAGCGCACCAAGGCTCGGCGGCAGGCAGAGCGGCTGGAAACCGAACTCGGTCAGGCCGGGCTGCGCGAGGCAGACTGGGGCGACAAGGCGCAGATCGCAATGGATGCCGGGCGCGAGGATCTTGCGCGACAGGCGCTTCTGGCACGCGAAGATTGCCGCGCCGGGATAGCGCGGCTCAAGCAGGACATTGATCGTCTGGCCGCCGATATCGCCGAAATGGACAGTGCAATGCAGCAGCTTGAGGCGAAGCGCGAAGATGTCCGCAAGCGCCTTGTCGACCAGCTCGCCGCCGATGGCAAAGGATCGGGCACGGTGACGCAGGGTGGCTTCGCGCAGCGGACCGAACGCCGGATGGATCACATCGCCAATCTCGAGAAGCGCACCGAGTTCGCAACTGAGGACAGCCTTGCCTCTCGCGGCAATGCATCGGTAGAGCGCGAGATCGAGGAGATGCGCCGCGCACGTTCGATAGAAACAGAACTGGCAGCAATGCGCGACGGCGCCACCGTACCCGCTGCGAAATCCGTTTCCAAGAAATCCGGTGGAAAGGCGAAGAAAGGCTGATCGCCTGAACTTTCCGCGTGGGGGATAGCGCAGGCAGGCCCGCTGGTTGCCGCCCCCCACCCATGCCACAGTCGCGAAATGGCGAATGAGGAGACCTTTACAATGGCACAAGCCGGGCCCGCAGCTGTTCAGCAAACGGGCAACCTCGGCTGGGGCCGCTTCCTGCTCCAGTTCACGACGGTGGCCTTTGCCTTCGTCGCCGCTTCGGTGCCGCCGATCATCATCTGGGGCATGACCTCCGCCGGCGTACTGCTTTCGGTGGTGATGAGCATGGCAGGGGCGTTGCTGGTCTCCTACCTCTGGCTGCGGCGCGACGGCAAGCTGGCCGAGGCATGGAACCTCACGCTGCCGGACAATTGGGGACGCACCCTTCTTCAGGCCCTTCTGGCCGGCGCAGTGATCGTGGCATGGTTCCAGCTCGGCACCCTGCTGCTCAAATCGGCGGGAGGCAGTGCACCCGAAGTATCCAGCGTGATCGGCTTCGTGACGCAGGGCCCCGCCACTTTTGCCCTGTGGATCGTGCTGGTCGCGTGGCTGTCGGCGGGTCTGGGCGAGGAATTGCTCTATCGCGGCTTCCTGATGGACCGGCTGCAGCGACTGAAGGGCATCAGCGGTCGTCTCTGGCTGGTGATCGCAATCCAGGCCGTGTTGTTCGGCCTGCCCCACCTCTACCAGGGCATCAGCGGCGTGATCGTGACCGCTGTTGTCGGCCTGTGGCTCGGCTGGATCAGGCTTCGCGAGCGCGGCAATCTGTGGATCTGCGTGCTGGCCCATGCCGCAGTCGACACGGTGATGATGAGCCTCGCCTATGCGCAATCGCTGGGCTGGATTCCCGCCACCGGGTGAGC
>CBFGON010000170.1:0-3961 GCA_965650395.1 uncultured Qipengyuania sp.
GGCCTGGTCCACGTTTCGGAAATGAGCTGGACCAAGAAGAACGTCCACCCGGGCAAGATCGTTTCGACTTCGCAGGAAGTTGAAGTCATGGTCCTGGAAGTCGACAGCGAAAAGCGCCGCATTTCGCTTGGCCTCAAGCAGGCTCAGCGCAATCCGTGGGAAGAATTCGCCGAGAAGCATCCGGTCGGCACCAAGGTCGAAGGCGAAGTCAAGAACGCCACCGAATTCGGCCTGTTCATCGGCCTCGATGGCGACGTGGACGGCATGGTCCACATGTCGGACATCGCATGGGGCATTTCGGGTGAAGACGCACTGGCCCTGCACCGCAAGGGCGAGCAGGTCGAAGCAGTCGTTCTCGACGTCGATGTCGAGAAGGAACGCATCAGCCTCGGCATGAAGCAGCTCGAAAAGGGCGCTCCGACCGAAGCAGGTTCGTCCAGCTCGCTGCGCAAGAACCAGGTCGTCACCGTCACTGTCCTCGAAGTCCGCGATGGCGGCCTCGAAGTGCAGGTTGGCGAAGATGGCGCGACCGGCTTCATCAAGCGTTCGGACCTCGGCCGCGACCGCGACGAACAGCGTCCGGATCGCTTCCAGCCAGGCGCCAAGGTTGACGCTCTGGTCACCGGTTTCGACCGTTCGAAGAAGCCCACCTTCTCGATCAAGGCTCGCCAGATCGCTGAAGAGAAGGAAGCAGTTGCCCAGTTCGGTTCGTCCGATTCGGGTGCATCGCTCGGCGACATCCTCGGTGAAGCGCTGAAGAAGAAAGACGACTAAGCTCGTCACTTCTCCTTCGGGATGATCAGGAAGGCCCGTCTGCAACTATTGCAGGCGGGCCTTTTCTACATGGGCAGCTGGGCCTACACTGTCCTCCATGCTGCAAATCCACCAGTTCCCCTGTCTGGCCGACAATTACGGCTTCCTTGTCCACGATCCCGACAGCGGCGAGACTGCTGCAATCGATACGCCCGATGGTGCGGAATATCTCCGTCAGGCCGAAGCGAAGGGGTGGAAGATCACGCAGATCTGGAACACCCATTGGCATCCCGACCATGCAGGCGGGAATGCGGCGATTGTCGGGGCAACCGGAGCGACGGTAATCGCCCCTCACGAGGTCGAGCGGATTTCCCCTATCGACCGCGTGGTCGGCAATGGTGACAGCGTTTCGCTGGGAGACTGGCAGGCCCGCGTGATCGACGTGTCGGGCCACACCAATGGCCATATCGCTTATCACATCGCCGATGCCGATGTGGCATTTGTCGGCGACAGCGTGTTTGCGCTGGGTTGCGGGCGCATGTTCGAAGGCGAGCCGGAGCAGTTCTGGCACAGCCTGGAACGGATTCGCCAGTTACCGGCGAACACCCAGCTCTACTGCGCGCATGAATACACCGCCGCAAACGCCAAATTCGCGCTCCATGCCGATCCCGACAATGCCGAGCTGCAGCTTTACGCGGCACGTATCGAGGAAAAGCGTGCTCGTGGTGAGCCTACCGTGCCGACCGTGCTTTCGCGCGAGCTCGAGACCAACCCTTTCCTGCGCGCCGACAAGACCTCGATGCGCAATCGCTGGGGCGGTGTCACGCCTGCAGAGACTTTCGCCGCGCTCAGGGCTGCGAAGGACAATTTCTGACGCTCATGGTATTAGCACTAATTCTGTTTGCAGCGGCCCTCTTTTGCCTGGTGCGCAGTTTGTTCGACTTCCGGGCGCGCAGATACGGATGGGCCACTGCCGGGCTGCTGGCCGGTCTGGCCGCACTTGCCGCACCCATTCCCGAGGTTAGTCACACAGTAACCATCGACCCGCCAGAATCGACCCGGTGAAAGCTGCGATCCCCGAGGAAAGGCCTAGGTCTTCTTCGACGGCGCTTCCGCATGCTTGATCATGGTCTGCTGTGCCATTGTGCCATTGGCGACGATAATCTGGCGGCCATCATCGGTTCTAAGCGAAGTAAAGCCCAGCGAAATCCCTTCGACAATGCCAGTTTCGCACTGATCGGCGGTGGGTGCCATCACCGTCAGCCGGTCACCCCTGCGAAACGGCTTGTAAAGCACCAGACTGATGCCCGAGACCAGATTGCCCAGTGTGGTTTGCGCGGCAAAGCCGACCACAACGGACATCAGACCGACTCCCGCCAGCAAAGCCGTGCCAAGCCGGTTCAAGGCAGGAACCAGATGCGCATAGAGCGTGGCCAGAACCAGCCACAGCATCAGCACGGCAAGATTGGTCAGGAAGGACACCGTGATTACGTCGAGCCGTTCCGAACGGTCATGCTCGATGAGCGTACTCATCGCCCGGCGGATGATCCATGTCAGCAGGAACCCGGCCAGCAAGAGCACACCGGCGAGCATCAACGCGCCCGCAAGGCTTGCCGGATCGAACAGTATCAACAGGGCTTCGATTTTCGCCAGCATCAAATGCGCCTTTCACTGCCGACGGATGGGCCGACAGGGACAAGCTTATCTGTTTGATGCGGCTTGCTGGCAAGCCGCCTTGGGCGCGCTCGCCAATTCAGCGGTCAGATGTTCGAAATCACCTGATCGGCCAGCGAACGGTCGGCCTCGGCGTCATGCTTGTCAGCAATCAGCTTGCGGCTTGCACCGGTTGCAGCGGAAACGGCACGATTGCGCACGTCTTCGACTGCTTCGCGTTCGGCAGCGGCGATCTTGTCTTCGGCCATGCGCTTGCGGCGCTCGACCATTGCCTTGCTGTCGGCTTCGGCCTTTTCGAGGATGGCGTCGGCTTCATGCTGCGCATTGGCGAGCATGGCTTCGGCGTCCTTTTCGGCACCGGCAATCTTGTCGGCATATTCCTTGCGCAGGGCTTCCGCCTCGGCGCGCAGTTCCTTCGCCTCGTCGAGCTGCTGCTTGATCGTGGCGATCTTGCCGTCGAGCCCGCCGGCAATCGACTTGTGCACCTTGGCCCCGAAGAAAGCGAAGGCCAGCAGGAGGAACATGGCGATCGAGACGACCTGGAACGGCGCAAGACCCCACAGTTCGGGCTCGACATGCGCTTCCGCGCCGCCGTGGCCTTCCTCGACGATAGCCTGCGCAGCTTCGGTTTCGAACACTTCAGGAAGCGGCGTAGCTGTTGCGGTGGCTGCGGGATTAGCCATGGTTCATGGCCTCCTTCACGGCCTTGGCAGCAGCAGGCTTGGTCACCTTCACGCCGGCGAGCCGAGCGACGATGTCCTGCGCTGCTTCGACCGCCACCGATTCCACTTCGGCCAGAGCGGCTGTGCGCGCTTCGCCGATCCGGGTTTCGGCCTCGGTCAGTTTGGTGTCGATCCGGCCCTGCGCCGCCTTGAGCTTCTTCTCGGAAGCTGCAGCGGCATCGGTCTTGGCCTTGGCGACAATCGCCTGCGCTGCGGCGCGGTTTTCGTTTTCACGCACCCGCCAGGCTTCTTCCTGCTCGTCGGCAGCATCGCGCGCGGCTTTGGCTGCGGCGAGGTCGTCGGCGATCTGGCTATCGCGCTGGGCAACCGTCTCCATCACCTTGGGGACCATGCCCCGGCCGATGACGAAAAAGGTAAGACCGAAGAATACGATCAGCCAAAAAAGCTGGCTGGACCATGTTTCGGCTAGCTGTGCTATCTGGGGCATTGCAGCTCTCGAAAAGCGGGTGCGGGGTATTCACGGCACCGGCCAGGGCAAATCCCCGGCCGATGCGGTATCGAGTGTCGTGGCTTAGGCGACGAAGATCAGGATCATCGCAACGACGAACGCCAGCAGACCGAGAAGCTCGGCAGCGGCGAAGCCGATGAACAGACGACCCTGCTGGCCATCGGCAGCACCCGGATTGCGCAGAGCGCTTTCGAGGAACGAACCGAAGACGTTACCAACGCCGATGGCGGCCATGCCGGCACCGATAGCGGCAAGACCTGCGCCGATCAGCTTTGCAGCTTCCATTTCCATGACAAACTCCTTTGAGAAATACGTGTAGGTTGATGACTTAGTGAAGGTTTTC
>CBFGON010000171.1:0-3885 GCA_965650395.1 uncultured Qipengyuania sp.
CTCCGAAGGCAGAGGCCACAGGTTCGAATCCTGTCGGGTGCGCCAAGGGGGCGGTCTTCGCAAGAGGGCCGCCCCCTTGACGTTTTCTTGGGGTTTATATCCGTCAAGATACGGAGCAATCGGGCCGGCAACGCACTGCCTGCGCGACAATTAATTACAGCCCGATTCTCGCCAAACTCGCAAAATCGCGCCACAGGCGCTAGATCGGTGCGCCACGCTGGCGAGAAACGCGATGGAGTTGACGATCTACACCCACGAGCATCTGCCGATGCACGCAGAAAATGCGCCGGGCGAGGGCCGTGCATCCGCGCGTCTGCCTCTGGGGCGTGCGCCGCGCGTGGGGGTGATCTTCAATGCGCGCAGCCATCACAACAAGCAGCGCCAGCCCGACGCGGGTAATCACCCCGATGTATTCGTTGCTCGGCCCGCCACGCGCGAGGACATCGCCCATGCGCTGGCCGGCTTTGCCGAGAAGCAGATCGATTATCTGGTCATCAGCGGCGGTGATGGCACGGTGCGCGATGTTCTGACCATGGGACAATCGGTATTCGGCGATCACTGGCCGCAGCTGGCGGTGCTGCCGCGCGGCAAGACCAATGCGCTCAACGTCGATCTCGGCTCGCCCGCCGACTGGAATCTCAAGCGGGCTATCGCGGCCTTCGCCAGTGGTCGCCGCATCACCCATCGTCCGCTGGCAGTGAGCCGGATCGGTAGCAGAGAGCCGCCGATGTTCGGCTTCATCATCGGCGCCGGAGCATTCACGCTGGGCGTTGAAGCGGGGCAGGACGCGCATCGGATAGGCTTTTTCAACTCGCTCGCGGTCGGCATGACCAGCGCCTGGGGCGTACTGCAGGGCCTGTTCGGCAGCGACAATAATCGCTGGCGTCGCGGTACCAAGATGGAATTGACCTACCAGCCTTCGGGCGACCCCTTCCCGCATTCCCATTATGGCGATCCGTCGAGGCGCAGTGTGATGCTGGCCTCGACGCTTGAACGCATGCCGATCGGCATCAAGCTGTTCGGTAAGGGGCTCACAGGGATCCGTATCTCGCTGCTTGACAAGCCGCGCCGCAGGCTGCTCGCATCGCTGCCTGCAGTGCTTGCCGGATGGCACCCGCGCTGGCTGGCACCTGCTGGCCTGCACCATCTTTGCGCTGATGGATTCTCGCTCGATATCGAAGCGCCCTTCATCCTCGATGGCGAGCATTTTCCGCCGGGCAATTACCTCGTCGAGCGCGGGCCCGAACTGACTTTCGTTTGCGGTTAACGGGAAACGGCAGGTGAGCAGCACGCTCGACCAGCGCATCGCCGCTTCCTTGGCGCATGAATTGCGCCCCGAAGTCAGCGCCTATGCCGCCATGCTGGGCGATGAAGCGGGCGCCGCGGCGGTGCTGTTCTACGGGTCAAACCTGCGCACTGGTTCGCTGGAAGGCGTGCTCGATTTCTATGTCCTGCTGCCAGGTCGGCAGGCCGAAAGGATCTGGCCGCGGGTCAGCTATCGCGAATGGGAATTCGGCGGCGAAGTGCTGCGCGCCAAGATCGCCACCATGTCGCTGGAAAAATTTGCTTCGGCGGCGCGCGGGGGCAGTCGCGACACGACGATCTGGACGCGCTTCGTCCAGCCGAGCGCACTGGCGTGGGCGCGCGATGAAGCGGTACGGGCACAAATTCTGGCCGCGCTCGGCGATGCGGCAAAGACGGCGTCGCGATTTGCCGTTGCGCTGGGACCACAAAGCGGCGTGGCGGAAGATTATTGGCGCGCGTTGTTTCAGGCGACCTATCGCGCAGAATTTCGGGTCGAGAAGCCGGGGCGCGAGGATTCGATCCTCTCCGTCAATGCCGAACACTTCGACGGCTTGCTACCGCAGGCGTGGGACGCGCAGGGGATTGCCTTCGAGCGCAATGGCGAAGTGTTGGCACCTCAGATCACTACGGCGCAGCGCGAGACTATCCAGCAGACATGGAAAGTGCGCGAGCGGCTTGGCAGGCCGCTCAATATCCTGCGCCTTATGAAGGCGACTACCACTTTCGACGGTGCGGCACGGTATGGCGCGTGGAAGCTCCAGCGCCATACCGGTATCGAATTGGAAGTGACGCCGTTCCGCGAGAAGCATCCGCTGCTCGCCATGCCCGGCGCGGCGTGGGAGCTGTGGCGCCCCCGCAGCCCCCCCGCCAGCGATCAGCGGTAGCGCATCTGGATCGAGATGCTCTCGACCCCGTTGCCGACATTGAACAGCACCTTCTTGTAGCTCGGCTTGCCGAGATTGAAGATGTTCACGCTGGGATTGTTCGACATGGCCCCGCCATCGCCGAAGATATCGGTCGATCCGTCGCCGTCGAGGTCGTGCCGCGCGGCAATGCCATAGGCGCCGGGTGCGGGCAGCGGCATGCAGACGCGCATGGTGCCTGCCTTGGCCGGCACTTCGATGCGATAGATCCAGCGGCCTTTCTCCAGCCAGTCAGCCTTGGTTCCGCGATAGGACTGGACGCGGATCTTGCCCTTGCCTTCCTTGATCCCGCTGATCGAAACCCAAACTGCGGGGCCTGCTTCGGCAGAGCATTTGGACGCGTCGTTGGAGATTTTCTCGCGATATTGCGCCTGCACGGGCGCGGCTATTGCAAGCCCGGCAAGAGCGAGCGCGGCAGTGCCGGCGATGGTTGCAGTGCTGGTCTTCATTGGGAAATGCCCCGTCTAATTTCAGTGTAGCCCCGCACATTCAAATCGCGCGGGCGGTACGGCCCAGGCCGCCCTTCGTTGGTGCCAATCTAGTGCTTGGCGCTGAATTTGGGCTGAATTGCGCGTGATTCAACCGTTCAGCCTGCGATCCGCCCCTCGGCGATAGTAACCACGCGGTCGGCAATGTCGAGCAACCGCCCACGATGGGCAATGGCGATGACCGTGCGACTGGCGCTGATTCTGCGCAGCGCGACAAGGATGGCCTCCTCGCTCACCGGGTCGAGCGCGCTGGTCGCTTCGTCGAGCACTACCAGCTCGGGATCGCGCAGCAAGGCGCGGGCAAGCGCAATCCGCTGACGCTCGCCGCCGGACAAAGTCCTTCCGGCATTGCCGAGGTCGCAGTCGATCCCGCCAGGCAAGGTGTGGACGAAACCGGCATTGGCTTCCTCCAGCGCACCGGCGATCAGGGCGTCTCCTGCATCGGGTCGGGCAAACAGCAGATTGTCGCGTACCGAGCCCGAGAGCAGCACAGGTTCCTGCTGGACATAGGCAGTATGCCCACGCCACGCAGCGCGGGTGTCATCGCCAAGCGGAGTGCCATCGATCAGGATCTGCCCTGCATCGGGCGCGGTCAGCCCGGCGCAGAGGTCGGCCAAAGTGCTCTTGCCTGCGCCCGACGGACCGCAGATTGCTGTGAGGCTGCGCGCGTCAATGGAGAGGTCGATGCCGGTGAGCGCCGGGCGTTCGGGCGCATAGGCGACGGCTACATCGCGCAATTCGAGATTGCGGGAAAGCGAGGGGGCGGCAACACCGGATTGCGGCTCCGCATGGCCGGCGGCGTCCCCGATCAACCGCGCGGCACGTTCGAAAGCGGGGCTGGAATGCGCCCATTCATGCGCGCTCGCCTGCAATTCGCCAAGCAGCGGCAGTGCGCGCACGAACAGCGCTGCGAGGACGAGGATACTGGCGAGTGGCATGGCGAACCGCTCCAACGCCAGCCATATCGCCAGCGCCGCGAGCAGCGCGCCGCTGATCTGCAGCACCGCCTGCGCTGTTGCGCCCGAGCGGACATAGGCGCGCTCGGTCCGGCGCAGGCCACCGAACTCCTCTGCCAGCAGCCGCGCCTGCCGATCCTCGCGACCAAAGCTCTTGATCACCCGCAAGGCGCGCAAGGTCTCGCCCAGGCGCGCATGGAGCGCGTCGTAGCC
>CBFGON010000172.1:0-3787 GCA_965650395.1 uncultured Qipengyuania sp.
AAATGGTGCCCAGAAGAGGACTCGAACCTCCACGCCCTTGCGAGCGCCGCCACCTGAAGACGGTGCGTCTACCAATTCCGCCATCTGGGCACACAATCAAGCCGCGGAGCATCGAAGTCCGGGCTGGGTAGGCGGGCGCCACTAGCGAAGCGCGGCAGGGGTTGTCAACGCGATTCGGCAGGGTCGAGGCGCTTGCGGCACAAAGGCCATTGCGGCTAGGGGCGCGGCAGAGGATTCCCCCTCGCTAAGGATCGAGACGAGAGCGATGGCAAAACCCGGCGCACTGAACGGCAAACTGGTCGTCCTGATGGGCGGCAGCGGCTTTCTGGGCAATTACGTGGCGCAGGCGCTGCTCTCGCGCGGGGCACGGCTGCGCATCACATCGCGCAGCCCGCAGAAGGCTTACACGCTCAAGCCGCTCGCCAATCTCGGACAGTTACAATTCGCCCGTTGCGATGCCAATGACCGGCGCAGCGTCAATCAATGCCTCACCGGCGCGGATGCAGTTGTAAACCTTGTCGGCAGTTTCGATGGCGATCTTGAACGGCTGATGGGCGAGGCACCTGGCTGGATGGCCGAAGCGGCCAAGGCGCAGGGTGCGCAAGCCTTCGTCCATGTCAGCGCCATCGCGCCGCTTCCTGAGGATGAAGATCGGTTCAACAGCTATGCCGAAGCCAAGCATCTCGGCGAGCGCATGGTGCTCGGCGCATTTCCCAACGCCACCGTGCTGCGCCCCTCGATCATATTCGGCAAGGACGACAATTTTCTCAACCTGTTCGGCGGGATGATCGCGCGACTGCCGGTGCTGCCGGTGTTCGGCCCCGAAGCCAAGCTGCAGCCGGCCTATGTCGACGATGTTGCCGAAGCGGTGGCGCTGGCGCTGGAAGACCCCGCAACCTATGGCGGCAAGACATTTGAGCTGGGCGGTCCGGAGCGCCTGTCGATGATGGATATCCAGCGCCGCATAGCTGCGGCTCAAGAGCGCGAACGCACTTTCCTGGCTGTGCCCGACGCACTTTCGGCGGGCTTTGCCATGCTGCCCGGAACGCCGATGAACAAGGACCAGTGGCACCTGCTGAAGGCAGGTAACATTGTTTCCGGCAAGTTGCCCGGTTTCGAGAAGTTCGGGATCGAACCCAAGCCGCTCGCCCTGTTCCTCGACAAATGGATGACGCGCTTCCGCAAGCACGGGCGCTTTGCCGAGCGACTCAGCGCCTGATCGGGCGTGCGGCTAGAGCGGTTCGACCAGCAGGACCGCTCCGTCGCTTCCGGTAATCCGCACTTTCGCGCCGACTTCGGCCTTGCACCCCTTGGCGAGCCATTCGCTATCGCCCAGCCTCACGCGGCCGGTGCTGCCATCAAGTTCCTGGACGACCACGGCCGTTTCGCCTGCCAGCCGCGCCCCGCGACGGTTCATCAGCGGATCGGCATCGACCACAGGGTGGCGGCGCAGATAATTGCGCCCCATGAACACGGCGACAATCGACAGCGCTGCGAAGATCACCACCTGCAACGGAAAGCCGATCGGCAGCAGGAAGCCCAGCACGCCCGTGATCAGTGCCGCCCCTGCCAGCCAGATCAGGAATACACCTGGCACCAGCATTTCGGCTGCGCCGAGGAAGAAGCCGATGGCGAACCACCACCAATGCGGTTCGAGTGTTTCGAGCCAATCCATCAGCGGCCTCCTGCTGGCGGGACGCTGCGCGGGACCGCGGGGTTGCGCGGGGGCACCGGCCGTTGGGGCGCGGGCGGCGGCGGAGCCGAAGGGTCGCCATTGTCCGAAAGCCCCTTCACCAGCTCGGTAATCCCGCCGATCGAGCCGATCAGCTGCGTCGCTTCGACCGGGAACAGGATGGTCTTGGCATTGGGGCTGGTGGCGAATTTGCCAACCGCTTCGGTGTATTTCTGTGCCACGAAGTAGTTGAGCGCCTGCACGCCTGAGGTGGCGATGGAGTCGTTCACCATCTGCGTCGCCTTCGCTTCAGCCTCGGCTTCGCGTTCACGCGCTTCGGCGTCACGATAAGCGGATTCTCGGCGGCCTTCGGCTTCGAGAATGGCCGATTGCTTGGCCCCTTCGGCGCGCAGGATCTTGGAGGCACGGTCGGCCTCCGCTTCGAGGATTTCGGCACGCTTGAGGCGTTCGGCCTTCATCTGCCGCGCCATCGCCTCGGAAATGTCCGATGGCGGGCGGATATCCTTGATCTCCACCCGGGTGATCTTGACGCCCCAGGGCGATGTCGCGTGATCGACCACGCTCAGCAGGCGGGCGTTGATCTCGTCGCGCTTGGACAATGTCTCGTCGAGATCCATCGCGCCCATGACGGTGCGCAGATTGGTCGTCGTGAGCGCCATGATCGCCTGGTAGAGATTGGACACTTCATACGCGGCCTTGCCCGCGTCGAGCACCTGGAAGAACACCACCGCATCCACGCCGACCATGGCGTTGTCGGCCGTGATGATCTCTTGCCCGGGTATGTCGAGCACCTGCTCCATCATGTTCACCTTCTGCCCGACACGGTCGATGAAGGGGATGATGAGATGCAGGCCCGGCTGCGCGGCCAAGGTGAACTTTCCCAGCCGCTCGATCGTATAGACATAGCCCTGCCGCACCACGCGCACGCCGGTGACGAGGAACACCACCGCAATTCCCACAATGGTGATCAGTAATCCGAGCAAGTCCATATAATCCCTCCCTGTAGACCTAAGGCAGCGTAGCGTGGGTGCAGGAGCGTGGAAAGCGAAACCGGATATGAGCCAAGGCAGGCGGCAATTCCTCTGCGACGGCGATGCCTCCTCGCGCGCAATCATCCCCCGGATGATCGCGTCTCGTCGAGGTGGCCCGGTCCAGTGGCACACGCTGTCTGGCATGGTGCCTGATGGACACAGCGCATCTGATGGTGGCGGACGAATGGATCGCGCGACAGGAGGCGAGCCTGGGCCGCCAGCTTGAACCGGCCAGACCGGGCCGCAAACGGAAGTTAGCGGCATGAGGGGAAATAGGTACACTGTCCCCGGAATTCCTGCCCCGAACCGGGACGGTGGCGGAAATTTGCAATTAATTTCGTGGATTACTTGCCAACCAGCCCCGGATGGGTCGCCTCACAGGACTTGATGCTTTGCGCGGGATTGCGGCGCTGTGCGTGCTGCTGTTCCACGTCTCGCTGCTGCTCAACGGGTTCAAGGTGATCGCGAAAGCCTATCTCGCGGTCGATTTCTTTTTCATGCTTTCCGGCTACGTGATGGCGCGGACATTCGAGCCGCGTATCCTTTCGGGCGAACTGAGCGCGGTCGGTTTCCTGCGCTCACGCATTTCACGCTTGTGGCCCATCGTGGCAATCGGTTGCCTGATCGGCGTGCCTGCATTCCTGAGCCTCGGCGGGCCGTGGCACTCGGTTATTCTCAGCCTGCTCCTGCTGCCCACGCTCCACGCGGGCTGGTTCATCTTTCCTGTGAACGGCCCGGCATGGTCGATCTTCTTCGAACTGGTCGCCAATGCCGTCCACGGCGTGATCGCAAAACTATCGACGCCGGTTCTGGCCGGAATTGTATTGGCCTGCGTGCCGGTGCTGATGGTGGCCGGAACCATCGAAGGCAGGCTCGACGTCGGTTCGAGGACCGCCAACTTCCACTTCGGCTTTGCGCGCGTGCTGTTCGCCTATCTGTTCGGCGTCATCCTCTATCGCATCTGGAAGGACCGCCCGCCGATTGCGCCCCCTCCGCTGGCCACCTTTGCCCTGATGCCTGTGCTGTTTCTGGCGTCGTGGGCCTTCGCCCTTGAATCATGGGC
>CBFGON010000173.1:0-3783 GCA_965650395.1 uncultured Qipengyuania sp.
AAGACTACGGACTCTGACTCCGTCAATTGAGGTTCGAATCCTCACGGGGCATCCAGCTTCCTGCAGCCTGACAGCACGAACGGCCTGATGAGGTCGCGAATTGCCCGATGGATTCCCGGACGGTGTTCACGGAGCTCAAGGCTCAGGTCGCTTTCAGGGCTCCGGCGGCGCGCGTGCGCGAGCAACGTTCAGTGCGTAATATCAGCGCTGGGTGACGGGCGAATATTCGATTGCGAACTGGTCCTGGCTTTGCCGCGTATGCGCGCCCTGGCTGTTCCCTGCATATTGCGCTTCAAGAATGGAGATGGCCCGGTCGATCGCGGCTGATCCCGCACCGCTATCGCGCGCCATCTTCAAGGCGTCATAGTTCTGCATCGCCACATCGGCCGAGGAATTTCCGTCAGCAAAGGGCCTGTCAAAGCGATACCACTGGACGTTGGGATCCGAGGTATGACCTTTGGCTGCGTGATATTCCTCCCAGCTCGAATAGAGTACCGGTCCATCTGCCTTCACCGGATAGATGTAATCGCGGTGATAGAGCGGGGCAGCATTGTAATTTCCTGCGATCTTCCGCTCGATGAAAAAGTGCGCCAGCCTCAGCCAGTCGGTATCGCCGGTCAGGCGGTAAAGGTGCATGAGGGAGAAGGCGTTGTAATCCTCGACATTGCTGATCTTGTCAGTGGTTTTGCTGAAGTATTTCGCGGGATGCGTGGTGCCAAAAATCTTGCCGGGGCCGGTACTGAAACGTTCGGCCAGCGTGGCCTTGATATCCGCCAGATTGGGCTGAAAGAAGCCTTTGCCCAGCAGCCATTCGGGTGTTTCGGCAGGGGTCGCTGCCTCTGCCTGAGCGAAATCGCGCATCGCCCATGCCATCACTCGGGTCCAGAAACGGAACAGCTTGCCGTCAGGTCCGCGATAATCGACCCAGGACTGGTTCAGTGTGGCCGCGGCGAGGAACTGCTGCTCCTCGATCAGGAAGGGGTCGGCCTCTTGCGCACCGCCCTGCATCACGATCTTGGCCCAGACGGCATTGCCGCGGTGGGCCTTGTCCATTTGCCATCCGGTCGTGTTGTTATAGAGGTAGTCCACTTCCTGGCTGGTGCCATTGCCGTGGCCGTAAGTGTCCTTCAGCCCGACATTGGCGAAGCCGGGCATGCGCGGGGTGACGATCCGCCCGGCGTCATTGCGCACATGGGTCGGCATGGCGGCATGCGTTTCGGCCGCGAGCATGGCCGAATTCATCCATGTCTCCGCCTCGCTCTGCTTGCCTTCGTAATATTTGCGCACTGCGCGGCCGAACCATTCGTGATTGAGGCCGATTTCCGAACGCCCGCCGGTAGTGCCGAAGGCGCGGATAAACCCGAGGTCGCTCAGCGGCTCGTTGACCGAGGGATGCTCCATGTTCGCCAGCGAGCCCTCGTTCACATAAGGGTTGTAGCGGTGCTTCAGGATCCAGCCGCGCGCGACCGCGGTTTCGATGTAGGATAGCGGCTTGCGCGGCCAGTCACGGCTCTGGATGCGCCAGCGTTGCCAAGCGCCGTGCGGGGTTGCAGCGCCAATTGTCTTTTCGACATTCACGCCGGTCATCGGATCGGCGATCCGGATGGTATAGGTGACCGGGGCGGGGGCTTGACCGAACACGCCAGGCGTGCGGTTCTCGATCACATAGGATGCGCGTTCCTTGCCATCGGCAAACCCATTGGTGGCCATGCCCACCAGCCACAGATTGCCGCCGATCGGCTTTTCGAAGCGCCGGGTGACAAGGTTGCCGCGCACCAGATCGGTCGACATCTGGGCCGGTGTGGTGTCGGCGGAAGCGAAGGCGGCCTGGCCGGCAAACCGGACGCTTACCGATACCTGTTGGGCCCATGTATCGGGCTTGTAGCCCAGCGCGCTGGCGGATGAAGTCGGCGTCGGCGTCGAAGTGACGGGCTGCAGGGCGGTCACACTTGATGCTGTGCTGGTTTCACCGCCGCCACATGCAGCGCTGAGCAATGCCAAGCCAGACAAAGCAACCGATCCGAACATGCGACCAGAATAGGTCACAGGAAAACAATTGAAAGCGGAAGTCATACCATCCCTCTCGAGCCCGCGACTTTTCTGGGCCCGTATGGTTGAGATTTCGTAAGCACGTCGGGTTAAGCGAGGGAAAGGAATTGCGACCGTCCGTGCCGCCCATTCGCCTGACTGCTGGACGCCGCGCCCGAATGCGCCTATCGACCCGCCATCCCCGGGGAGCCGGCACTGGCTGAGAGGGAGGGTTTGCATCCTCCGACCCGTCGAACCTGAACCGATTAGCATCGGCGGAGGGAGTGGGCGTGCCGCTGGTCCGACATGCGCCTTCCGCCCTTGAGGAGAGCGAAGCGCATGGCCGACATCAATTCCACATTCGACATCGGTGTCACCACCGGCCCGATCCGTGGCAGTCGCAAGGTCCATATCGGCCCGCTGGGCGTGGCCATGCGCGAGATTGACCTGGAGCCTTCAAGCGGCGAGCCGCCGCTGCGCGTCTATGATACCTCCGGCCCCTACACCGACCCCGCGGCGCAGATCGATATCCGCAAGGGCCTGCCGCAATTGCGCCGCCAGTGGCAGCTGGAGCGCGAGGATGTGGAGCTTTACCCGGCGCGCGCGGTGAGGCCGGAAGACAACGGCCAGCTTGGGCCGGACCGCAGCGGCGGCGTTCCCGCCTTCCCCAATGTCGCCAAGACGGTGCTGCGCGCCAAGCCGGGTATGAACCTCAGCCAGATGCACTATGCCCGGCGCGGGATCGTCACGCCCGAGATGGAATATGTCGCAACGCGCGAAAATCTTGGCCGGATTGCGCTGAAAGAGGCGCTGGTGCGCGACGGGCAGGATTGGGGCGCGGCCATCCCCGATCACGTCACCAGCGAATTCGTGCGCGACGAGGTGGCGCGCGGGCGCGCGATCATCCCCAGCAACGTCAACCACCCCGAAGCCGAACCGAGGGCCATCGGCCGCAACTTCCTCGTCAAGATCAACGCCAATATCGGCAATTCCGCCGTGGCGAGCGATGTGGCGAGCGAGGTCGACAAGATGGTCTGGTCGATCCGCTGGGGCGCGGACACGGTGATGGACCTCAGCACGGGCCGCAACATCCACGACACCCGCGAATGGATCATCCGCAACAGCCCCGTGCCCATCGGCACCGTGCCGATCTATCAGGCGCTGGAGAAGGTCGGCGGCATTGCCGAGGATCTGACGTGGGAGATCTTCCGCGACACGCTGATCGAACAGGCGGAGCAGGGCGTCGACTACTTCACCATCCACGCCGGGGTGCGCCTGCCCTATATCCCGATGACGGCCAAACGCGTCACCGGCATCGTCAGTCGCGGCGGCAGCATCATGGCGAAATGGTGCCTGGCGCATCACAAGGAATCGTTCCTCTACGAACGGTTCGACGAGATCACCGAGATCATGAAGGCCTATGACATCGCCTATTCGCTGGGCGATGGCCTGCGCCCCGGCAGCATCGCCGACGCCAATGACGAGGCGCAGTTTGCCGAGCTTTACACGCTGGGCGAGCTGACCAAGCGCGCCTGGGAACAGGACGTTCAGGTGATGATCGAAGGGCCGGGCCATGTGCCGATGCACAAGGTCAAGGAGAACATGGACAAGCAGCTGGACGCTTGCGGCGAGGCTCCGTTCTATACGTTGGGGCCGCTCGTCACCGATATCGCGCCAGGCTACGACCACATTACCAGCGGCATCGGCGCGGCGATGATCGGCTGGTTCGGCACGGCGATGCTCTGCTACGTCACG
>CBFGON010000174.1:0-3778 GCA_965650395.1 uncultured Qipengyuania sp.
GGCAAGGTACTCGCGCGCGATTCGTAATCCGCCTGGGCTACCGCCAGTTCGGCGGCGGCCTGTGCGCGCCAGTCCTGCCGAACGCGCGCCACATTGGCAGAGGCTTCCGCCACCCGCGCCTGCGCCTGGCCGAGCATGGCCCGCGCACCCGCCAGATCGCTTCTGGCACTGGCGGCGTCGGCTTCCGCACGTGTCAGCGACAGGCGCGGTTCGATGCCGTTCTCAACCAGCGGGCGGATCGCCGCCAATTCAGTATCTGCGCGGCTGGAGATACTCTGTCGCGATGCGAGCGAGGCATTGGCTTCTGCCACACCCTGCCGGGCACTTTCGACCTGCGCATGTGCAGCATTCAGCGAACTGCGAAGGTTGGCCTGTCGCGACGCGTAGAGCGATCGCTCGATCTCGAGCTGGCGTGCAGCTTCAGCATCGGCAGGTGCGGGATAGGACGGCGCCCGACCGGCGACTTCCGCGCTCAATCGCGCGATCTTCATGTCGAGCGCGAGCGCAGTCGCAGCGGTGCTGCCGAGGTTCGATCCGGTTTCGGTCGGATCGAGCCGCACGAGCGGTTGCCCTTGCTTAACCGCTTCACCGGGCCGAACGAGGATATCTTCGAGAACGCCGCCTTCGAGACTGGTCACGACCTGCAACTCGCTGCTCGAAATGACCTTGCCCATGCCGCGCACGGTACGGTCGATCTCGGCGAAGGCAGCCCACAGGATGAACAGTGCGAAGAACAGCAAGATGCCCCAGAACAGCAGTCGCGAGGCGCGGCCGGGCTCGATCTCGTCGACCATATCCTCGATGTGCCGGCCCTGGGGCTCATCGTCGAGCAGGTCGATTTCGTCCTGCGATGCAGAGGGGACCATGTTCACGGGTTCGGTTTCCCCTGTCCGAGTTTTTCGAGAACCGCATCGCGCGGACCATCGGCCACAACCTTTCCGCGGTCGAGAATGATAATCCGGTCGACCAGCCTGAGCAGCGGCTGCCGATGCGTAACCACCACCAGCGTGCGGCCCTTGAACTCGCTTTCCAGCCTGGTGATGAGATCGGCTTCTGTTTGCGCGTCCATCGCACTTGATGGTTCGTCCATCAGCATGATCGGCGGCTGCCCGGCCAGCGCGCGCGCAATTGCGATCGACTGGCGCTGGCCGCCCGAAAGGCCTTCGCCGCGATCGACCAGGCGCAGATCGTAACCATTGGGAATGCGCGAAACGAACAAGTCGGTGCCCGAAACGCGCGAGGCGCGGAGCATCTCGTCATCGTCGACGAAAGGTCTCTCGAGCACGATATTCTCGCGGATCGAACCTGAAAACAGTGCCGGTTCCTGCAGCACCGAACCGATCCGGCCGCGCATCGAGAACGGGTCGAACTGCCCGACATCGATCCCGTCGAGGAGTACCATGCCTTCCTGCGGCGGATAGAGACCGAGGATCATGCGCGCCACCGTCGACTTGCCCGAACCGACCCGGCCAAGTAGCGCCACATGCTGACCCGGCTCAATCTTGATATTGACCTTGTCGAGAGCCGGCGCAGCGGCGCCCGGATAGGTGAAAGTTACGTCGCGCAGTTCGACCGAGCCGCCGGTCGCTCCCATTCTCAGCGCTTCGGACTGCGGGCCTTCCAGCGGCCGCTCCATCATCTGGCACATCTGGCGGTAGGCGGTGCGTGTGGCCGTGATCCGCCCGACCAGTTGCGATATCTGCGCCAATGGCGCAATCGCCCGCCCAGCAAGGATCGAACAGGCGATCAGCCCGCCCAGCGTGAGCCGGTTATCGGCCACCGCAAACACACCGACGATCACTACGCCTGCATAGCTGATCATGCCCGCCGTGGTGGCGAAAGTAGTGCCAATCGAAGAGATCAGCCTTTGGCGCATATTGCTCTGCGCGTGTTCGGTCACCGCTGCCTTCCAGCGTCTCTGGAGCATGCCATTGGCGCCGGAGGCCTTGACGTGTTCGATGCTGCCGACCGCTTCGACGAGCACCGATTGCTTGAGCAGGCCCTGTCCCAAAGTCTTCGCGGCGATGCGCTGCAGCGCAGGTTGTGCGGCAAGGCCGACCAGCACCACCAGCGGGATCATGGCTGCCGGGACCAGCACCACCCAGCCGCCGATGATCGCCACCACGATCAGCGTGATGATGATGAACGGCAGGTCCACCACCGCCACCAGCGTCGCCGAAGCGAAGAAATCGCGGATCGTTTCGAGCTCGCGCATCATGCCGGTGATCTGCCCGGTCGAACCCTTACGCAGTTCCAGCCGCATCGCGAGCAGGCGCTGGAACACATCCTCGCCGATCTCCCGGTCTATCCGCGTCCCTGCAAAGTCGACGAAATAGGCGCGCAGCAGCTTGAGCACGAAGTCGAAGATGATGAGAATGCCCAGGCCGATCGACAGCGCCAGCAGCGAACCATAGGCCGAATTGGGCACCACCCGGTCATAGACCGTCATCGTGAACAGGGCGCTGGCCAGACCGAAAAGGTTGATCAGCACCGCCGCCATCGCGACCTTGGAGTAGGTCTTCCAGTTGCGCCTGATCGGCTCAGCCAGCCAGTCTGCGATCCGCCTTTGCGGAATATCGATGATCGACATTTCGCTCACAGCGGAGCCTCCTCTTCCTTGATATCAAGCAGTTCGACCAGCCTGCCGGTGCGCAACAGCAAGATATAGCGTGCCTGGTCAAGCTCGGTCAGCGCACGGATATAGGCACTGGCGGCATCGAGATAGACGTTCTGCGCGTCGGCCACATCGAACAGCGAACCACGCAGCGCAGTGAAGCGCGCCACCACTATGTCGCGCGACTGGCGGGCTGCCTTGTAGGCTGCTTCGAGCGCCACGACCTGTTCCTCGATCGCCTGCACATCTGACCAGGCGATCGATGCATCGCGGATAGCTTCCTCGCGCACGCGTTCCGCCACGGCATCGGCAGCATCGGCTTCGGCGCGCGCAGCGCGCGCGCGCTCCCACACGCCGCCGCCGAAAATTCGCCAGTTGAGATTTACCGTGGCTCGGACGTCGTAATCGTTACGGTCAGGCTCGAACACGCCATAGCGTCCGCCATCGACACGCCCGGTCAATTCGGGCAGCTTGGCTGCATCGGCACCCTTGGCTTCAGCTGCACGCGCCTCGGCGACCGCTTCGGCGCTCTTGACCTGTGCGGAGGTTCCCGCCGCAAATTCAGCATATTCCTGTGTGATCCGCCTATCGTCGAGCAAGGGCGGGCGCAGCAGACGGTCGGGCGCGGCAAAGCCGCTCATCTGTTCGAACCGCGCGGTGGCGCTGGCGAGATAACGGCGAGCCTGCGCCAATTGGACTTCACCCTGCGCGCGAAGGGAGGCGACGCGCGCGCGGTCGCCCTCTGCCGAAACGCCCCGCTCGATGCGTGTAGCTACCGCAGTATCGAGCCCGTCCTGCGCTGCGACGAAGCCTTCAACCAGCCGCACCAGCGCCTGATAGCCAGAGACCTGTGTCCAGGCGATGACCATATCGCCTACCACTTCGCCGGTCCGCGCCTCGCGCTCGAAACCGGCGGCGCGCAGCCGTGCGGAGGCCGAGCGGACATTCGCGCGGGTCCGGCCGAGATCGAGCAGCGGCATCGCGGCCTGGAAATTGAGATCGGCCCGCTCGGTCGGACGCGAGCGTTCGAGAATGTTCTGCGGGTCGTTGGAGAAATTGCGGTCGATCGAACGGAAATAGGATGCCCCGATGTCGACCGTCGGCAAATAGGCCCCGCGCGCTTCATCGACGTCGATCGCGGTGATGTGCGCGTGGGCCATCGTC
>CBFGON010000175.1:0-3673 GCA_965650395.1 uncultured Qipengyuania sp.
CCTTGGCGCTGACGTTGACGATGCCGTTTGCGTCGATGTCGAAAGTGACTTCGATCTGCGGCACGCCGCGCGGTGCGGACGGGATGCCGACCAGATCGAACTGGCCAAGCAGCTTGTTGTCCTGCGCCATTTCGCGTTCGCCCTGGAACACACGGATCGTCACCGCCTGCTGATTATCCTCGGCGGTCGAGTAGGTCTGCGCCTTCTTGGTCGGGATGGTCGTGTTACGGTCGATCATCTTGGTCATGATTCCGCCCAGCGTTTCGATACCCAGCGAAAGCGGGGTCACGTCGAGCAGCAGCACATCCTTGACGTCGCCTTGAAGGACACCGGCCTGAATAGCAGCACCCATGGCCACGACTTCATCGGGGTTGACGCCGGTGTGCGGCTTCTTGCCGAAGAATTTTTCGACCACTTCGCGAACCAGCGGCATACGCGTCTGGCCACCGACCAGCACGACTTCGTCGATCCCGGCCTTGTCGAGACCGGCATCGGCCAGCGCCTTCTTGCAGGGTTCAAGCGTGCGTTCGACCAGCGGGCCGACCAGCTGTTCCAGCTTGGCGCGGGTCAACGTTTCGACAAGGTGCAGCGGGGTGGAGCTGCCGCCTTCCATGCGCGCGGTGATGAAGGGAAGGTTGACTTCGGTCTGGGCCGAGCTCGAAAGTTCGATCTTGGCCTTTTCGGCAGCTTCCTTCAGTCGCTGAAGCGCGAGCTTGTCGCTGCGGAGATCCATGTTCTCCTTCTTCTTGAACTCGTCCGCCAGATATTCGACGATCGCGCTGTCGAAATCTTCGCCGCCCAGGAAGGTGTCGCCATTGGTCGACTTCACTTCGAACACGCCGTCACCGATTTCCAGCACGGACACGTCGAAGGTGCCGCCGCCAAGGTCGTACACGGCGATGGTCTTGCCATCGTCCTTTTCGAGGCCATAGGCGAGTGCAGCCGCAGTCGGCTCGTTGATGATGCGCAGCACTTCAAGACCGGCGATCTGTCCGGCATCCTTGGTCGCCTGGCGCTGTGCGTCGTTGAAATATGCGGGAACGGTGATGACCGCCTGCGTCACGGTTTCGCCGAGATAGCTCTCTGCGGTTTCCTTCATCTTCTGCAGGATGAAAGCCGAGACCTGGCTGGGCGAATAATCTTCGCCGCCCGCCTTGACCCAGGCATCGCCGTTCTTGCCCTTGACGATGGTATAAGGAACCAGCTCGGTGTCCTTCTTGGTCACCGGATCGTCGAAGCGGCGGCCGATAAGGCGCTTGATCGCGAACAGCGTGTTGTCAGGGTTGGTGACCGCCTGGCGCTTTGCCGGCTGGCCGATAAGACGCTCGCCATCCTTGGTGAAGGCAACGATCGACGGCGTGGTACGCGCGCCTTCGGAATTCTCGATGACCTTGGGCTTGCCGCCGTCCATTACGGCTACGCAGCTGTTGGTAGTGCCAAGGTCGATACCGATTACTTTTGCCATGGTTTCCCCATCAAATTCAGTTCATTGGACGCCGCACAGCTGGATTCCCACAAGTGGCGAAACCGGTCGGCGGCTCGAAAAGCAGTGTATTACCTGCGCGATATAGGTTTGCTTTCTCTTGGCACAAGGGACCCGCCCCGCTAGTTTTTCAGTCAATTCACAGGAGGGAAAAATCGCGATGAACACGCCGCTTTACGCCGCAATCCTGCTCGCAGGCTCCGTGTTGGGTCTATCTGCCTGCGGTGGTAGCGCAGATGCACCGGCTGCCGAGGCGAGTGCCAACGCCATTGCAGGGGTAGAAGTGGCCAATGCGCGGCTGGTATTGCCGCCGGTTTCCGGCAACCCGGCAGCAATCTATCTCGACCTCAGCAATAATTCCGACCGCAACCTTGCCTTCCGCAGTGCAGAGGTCAGCAAGGCCAAGAGCGCCGAAATCCACGATACGATAGAGCAGAATGGCGAAATGGTCATGGGACCGCCTCCGCCTATAATGGTCGAAAAGGGCGGGACCGCAAAATTCGAACCGGGCGCGCGGCACATCATGGTGTTCGAGCTCGATCCCGCGGTGAAGGCGGGCGACAAGCTGGAAGTGACGCTGATCGCTGCAGGCGGCAAGCGGCACAGCTTTGAAGCAACGGCGCAGGCCGCAGGGGACGATCGCTGAGCGATCCACACGATTCGCTTGACGTTGAAAGTCATGAACAACCTGTCGGGCCTGAATGCCCGATAGGTGACGAACGGCGGCTGACGTCCGGCGAAATCGCTCTGGCGCGCACGGTGTTCGGCGATGCGATCGATTATTCGCGCGTCACGATCCGGCGCAAGAAGTGGTTTCCGCTGCAGCCGCGCAAGGTCACAATGGCACCGCGTGGGCATTTACATTTCCACCCGCGCTCGGAAAATTATTGCGACGACTTCTCGCACCAGACGGTGCTGCAGCAAGGCTTGCTGATCCACGAGCTTGTCCATGTGTGGCAGGTGCAGACGAAGGGTGATTGGTATCTGGTCACGCACCGCATGCCGTGGTCACGCTATGACTACAGCCTCAAGCCCGGTTGGCAGCTGGAACGCTATGGCATCGAACAGCAGGCCGAAATCGTGAAGCACGCGTTCTGGTTGCGCAACGGCGTCAAGCTGGCAGGCGCGGCCGATGTGTCCGCTTATGATCTGCTGGTGCGCTTCCCCGGGGCAACAGGTTGACGTGCAAAGGGCCACCCTTTTCGGGTGGCCCCAATAGATCGAACATTACCAGTAACGCGAATAGCGATCGTCATACCGACAATCGTCGTCGACATAGCGGCCATCGCCGTAATAGCCGTCACAGCGGTCGTTCTTGTCTGTGGCATAGCCGACCACGCCGCCGATTGCGGCACCCGCCAGCGCATAGGTCTTGATGTCCTTGTCGAGCACTGCAGCAAGACCTGCGCCAGCGGCAGCGCCAAGGCCCGCGCCTTCGACGGCATAGTTCTCTGCGCAGGCGCCAAGGCCCAGCGATGACAGGGCAAGGACGGGGGCGGCGATCAGTTTGACATTCATGTCTTCTCTCCAATGTCCCTGTTTTTCCTTTTACGGATCAACAGGCTAGAGAAACCGACATTAATCGTAGGTGACCCCGGGCAAGCCCTGCCCGCCATCGGCGATGAAAGCGTCGATCCGCCGCTCGAATGTCGGCAACGGCACCGAACCCAATGACAGCAGCACATCGTGAAACTTGCGGATGTCGAACTTGTCGCCCAGCGCCTGCTCGGCTCGCGCGCGTTCACGGCGGATGGTCATTTCGCCGAGCTTGTACGCCAACGCCTGTCCGGGCCAACTGATGTAGCGGTCAATCTCGGTCCCGACCTCGCGTTCTGACAGGGCGGTGTGGCTGGCAAGATAGTCGACCGCCCGCTGGCGGCTCCAGCCATAATGGTGGATACCAGTGTCGATCACCAGGCGGGCAGCGCGCCACATCTCGTAGGAAAGTCGTCCGAACCGCTCATAAGGGGTACGGTAGATGCCCATCTCCTCGCCGAGAAACTCGGTGTAGAGCCCCCATCCCTCGCCAAAGCCAGAAAAATAGGTCTGCCGCCGGAACCGCGGTGCCTCTTCCTGCTCCAGCGCAACGCCCGCCTGGAAGCTGTGCCCCGGTACGCATTCGTGCAGCGTCAGCGCGGGGATATTGTAGAGCGGTCGCGAAGGCAGGTCGTACGTGTTCATCTGGCAGGC
>CBFGON010000176.1:0-3594 GCA_965650395.1 uncultured Qipengyuania sp.
ACGATCGCGCTGTTCAACCCGATCGTCTATCTGGTCAGCGGGCTGCGCTGGACGTTCTACGGCTCCAGCGATGTGAACATCTGGGTCAGCTTCGGCATTACCCTTGGTTTCCTCGCTGCCTGCGTTGCCGTGATCGCGTACATCTTCAAAACGGGGTGGCGCCTGCGCGCCTGAAGGCGTGAATACGTATGAACGCGGAGGCGCGATTTGCCTCGGCAAAGCCGGTATTTACGTATCGACCGGGGGAAGATGCGGGGTTGGCGCAGGCCCGTTTTGGCGGGTATAGGCGGGTCCATCATGAAAAACGGCATCTCCTTGATCGCTCTTGCAGCGCTGATGACAGCGGCGCCCGCTTTGGCAGAATTGCCCGGCCCGGTTCGCGCCATGATCGAAACTGCCATCGCATCGGGCGATGCGGCGACTGTCGCCGCGGTGGTGACGGTGGCGACCAAGACCAATCCTGATGATGCTGCAGAAATCGAAGCACTGCACCAATCCTTCCTGCACAAGCAGGCCGAATTGGCGGCAGCTAAAGAGCAGGAAAAGAAGGACGCCATCCGCAACGCTGGAATGCTGGAGAACTGGAAAGGCAGGGGCGAATTCGGCGGCTTCCGTTCCACCGGCAATACCGACCAGCTGGGCATCACGACCGGCGCGGATATACGCCGTGACGGGATTGACTGGAGCCATCGCGTGCAGGCGCGGGTGGATATCCAGCGATCAAGCGGCAGCACCACGCGCGAACAATATTTCGCCAGCTATGAGCCGCGTTACCAAATGCAGAAGAACCTGTTCGCCTATGGACTGGCGCAGTTCGAGAGCAACCGGTTCCAGGGCTTTGACGAGCGTTATTCGGTGTCGGGCGGGATTGGCTATCATTTGATCGACAAGCCCAGCCTCGACCTGTCGATCAAGGCTGGCCCGGCGTTCCGCCACACCGATTTCACGCTCGAGGAAGACGAAAGCGCCCTTGCAGGCCTGTTCGGCATCGATTTCGACTGGCGCATTACCGACCGGCTGACGCTGACGCAGGACACCAATGCCGTTGCGCAGACCGGCGGGCAGGCGACTGTCTTCTTCGGCGGGTCGAACACCACGCTCAACCTGATCACCGGATTGGATGCCAAGGTGAGCGACCGGCTGACCACGCGCTTTTCCTACAATGTCGATTACGACAGCAAGCCGCCGGTTGGCGCGGTTTCGACCGATACGCAATCGCGCTTCTCGGTCGTTTACGGCTTCTGATGTCCCGGCCACGTTTCGATTTCACGGTCCATGCGACCGATGGTGCCGCACGTAGCGGCACGATCCGCATGAAGCGCGGCGAAATCCGCACGCCTGCCTTCATGCCGGTAGGCACGGCGGCCACGGTGAAGGCGATGAAGCCCGAGACGGTGCGCGCAACCGGCGCCGACATCATCCTCGGCAATACTTATCACCTGATGCTGCGTCCCGGTGCAGAACGGGTGGCGAAGCTGGGCGGGCTGCATCGGTTCATGAACTGGGATCGACCGATCCTGACGGACAGCGGCGGCTATCAGGTGATGAGCCTTTCCGAGCTGCGCAAGCTGACCGAAGAAGGGGTACAGTTTCGCAGCCATATCGATGGCTCGAAGCATATGCTGACCCCCGAACGCTCGATGGAAATCCAGCGGCTGCTCGGCAGCGATATCGTCATGGCATTTGACGAATGCCCGCGCGCCGACCGCCCGCGTGACGAGATTGCGGCGAGCATGGAAATGTCGATGCGCTGGGCCAAGCGCAGTCGCGATGGTTTCGATGCCGGCGGCGAACATGCGACGCGGTCGGCGCTGTTCGGCATTCAGCAGGGCGCGCTCGACGAAGATTTGCGCAAGATCAGCGCGCAGAAGCTGACCGAGATCGGCTTTGACGGTTACGCGATCGGCGGGCTGGCGGTGGGCGAGGGGCAGGAGGCGATGTTCGCCACACTCGATTTCGCACCCGGGCAATTGCCCGAAGACCGCCCGCGGTACCTGATGGGTGTCGGCAAACCAGACGACCTGGTCGGCGCGGTCGAACGCGGGGTCGATATGTTCGACTGCGTCCTGCCCAGCCGTTCCGGCCGGAACGGACAGGCCTTTACCTGGAACGGCCCGCTGAACCTGCGCAATGCGCGCTTTGCAGAGGACAGCGAACCGCTCGACAGCCGCTGCTCCTGCTCGGTCTGCTCCACCTATTCCCGCGCTTACCTGCACCACTTGGTAAAGGCGCAGGAAATTCTCGGCGCGATGCTTATGACCGAACACAATATAGCCTTCTACCAGCAGCTGATGCAGGCAATGCGCGATGCGATCGGTTCAGGCCAGATGACGGCATTTGCGGCCGGGTTCCGCGCTGACTATCTAGGCCGAAACGAATAGGCGTGAGTAGGTGGCGATGGATTTTCTCAAGCGAAACAAGGGGAAGTCTGTAGAGCCCGCAAAATGGGGCCTGCCGTCGCCGCCGGTTCGGCAGCGCACGCGTAGCTATCTTCTGGCGATCGCCATTGGCACGGTGGCGCTGTGGCAGCTGCCACTTGGGCGGATGCTGCTCTATCCGTTCACGCTACTGGCGACGTGGTTCCACGAAATGGGGCACGGTCTTGCCTCGATGCTGCTCGGTGCGGATTTCGAGCGTCTGGTGCTGTTTGCCGATGGATCGGGCTATGCCTTGTCTAACTGGAGCATGGATGCGCCCGCGCTGTTTCACGCGATCACAGCGGCGGCAGGGCTGCTCGGCCCGTCGATTGCGGGTGCGGCAATGATCGTTGCATCGCGTTCGGAAAAAGCGACGCGCGTGGTCCTCTACGGGTTGGGAGCCGTGCTGCTGCTTTCGACGGTAATCTGGGTCCGCTCGCTTGCAGGCTGGATCGTTCTTCCGGCCTTGGGCGTAGGCACATTACTGGTCGCCCGATTCGCCAAAGCCGGAGTTCGCCGCTTCGCAATCGAGTTCCTCGGCGTGCAGGCGGCGATCAGCATCTGGCGCGATATCGGCTATCTGTTCAGCGAAGGCGGCTATGTCGATGGCCACCATGGCCTGTCCGACACGGGGGCCATCGCCGATGTCCTGCTGCTGCCCTACTGGTTCTGGGGCGGGGCGATCACACTGGCGATTGCAGTTATACTGTGGAAGGCATTGGAAATCGCCAACCGACCCTGAATAGCTGGAACACAACGAAAAAGGGCGGCCCCGCAGGACCGCCCTTCTGCTGTTCCGTTACCGGACCGATCAGCGCGAATAGAATTCGACGACCAGGTTCGGTTCCATCGTGACCGGATAGGGCACTTCGTCGAGCTTCGGCACGCGGGTGAAGGTCACCTTGTCGTTGCCGTCGGTGCTGACGTAATCGGGGATATCACGCTCGGGCAGGCTCTGCGCTTCGATAACCAGCGCCATTTCCTTGGCCTTGCCGCCGAGGCTGACGACGTCGCCAACCTTGACGCGAGCCGAAGCGATGTTGGTCTTCACGCCGTTGAGGAAGATGTGGCCGTGGCTCACAATCTGGCGGGCGGCGAAGATGGTCGGCGCGAACTTGGCGCGATAGACCACCATGTCCAGACGCTGTTCGAGCAGGCCGATCAGGTTCTGGCTGGT
>CBFGON010000177.1:0-3520 GCA_965650395.1 uncultured Qipengyuania sp.
CGAGCTGATTGCGGGCCTGAAGGAAGTTGCAGATTTCGAGATTTCGGTCGCCGCCTATCCCGAAGTCCATCCCGATAGCCCCGATGCTCAGGCCGATATCGACAATCTCAAGGCCAAGTTCGATGCCGGGGCGACGCGCGCGATCACGCAATTCTTTTTCGATCCGCAATGCTTCTTCGAGTTCCGCGACAAGGCGGCAGCGGCAGGAATCAAGGGCGAGATTGTGCCGGGCATCATGCCGGTGCTGAGTTTTGCCGCCGTCCAGCGCATGTCGGGCCTGTGCGGCACTGCAATCCCGCACTGGATGGAAGGCCTGTTTGACGGGCTGGATGACCGGCCCGAAGCGCGCCAGCTGGTCAGCGCCACCATCGCTGCAGAAATGTGCCGCCGCCTCTATGCGGGCGGGGTACGCCAGTTCCACTTCTACACCTTGAACCGCGCCGAGCTGAGCTATGCCATTTGCCACATGCTCGGCCTGCGTCCGAAAGCCTGACTATGACCAAACGAGACGAATTCACTCGCGCCGCAGCGGCGCGCATCCTGGTCAAGGACGGTCCCTATGGCACCGAAATCCAGCGCGCGAAGCTGGCGGCCGAAGACTATGCAGGCGATACCGGACTGGAGCAGGATCAGAAGGGCAATAACGACCTCGTCAACCTGACCCAGCCGCAGGTGATCCGCGCGATCTGTGACAGCTATATCGACGCTGGCGCGCATATTCTTGCTACCAATACCTTCAACGCCAACCGCATCAGTCAGGCGGATTACGGCGCCGAACATCTGGTGCATGACATCAATGTTTCAGCAGCGAAGATCATCCGCGAAGCGGTCGATGCGCGCACTGCGCAGGATGGCATTCCGCGCTTCGTTGCCGGCGCTGTCGGGCCGACCAACAAGACGCTTTCGCTTTCGCCCGATGTCGAAGACCCGGGCTTCCGCGAAGTCGATTACGACACCATCGTAGATGTGTATCGCGAACAATGCGCTGCGCTGATCGAGGGCGGGGCCGATTTCATCCTGACCGAAACCGTGTTCGATACGCTCAACTGCAAGGCCGGAATTACCGCTGTGAAGCAGCTCGAGCGCGAGCTGGGCCGCGATATTCCGCTGATGATCTCGCTCACGCTGACAGATCTTTCGGGCCGCAATCTGTCGGGCCATACTGTTGAGGCGTTCTGGTACACGGTGCGCCATGCGAAGCCGCTGACCATCGGGCTCAATTGCAGCTTCGGCGCAGAACAGCTGCGCCCGCATGTGCAATTGCTGTCGGACATCGCCGATACCTGGCTGATGGCCTATCCCAATGCCGGCCTGCCCAATGATCTCGGCGAATATGACGAAGTGCCCGCCACGACTGCCGCGCTGACGCGGGTGTGGGCGGAAGGTGGACGGATCAATGCGCTGGGCGGGTGCTGCGGTTCCACCCCGGCGCATATCGCCGCGATGGCACAGGCGGTGGAAGGTCTCGCGCCGCGCAAGCTGCCCGTGATTGCGCCTGACATGCACCTTGCAGGGCTAGAGCCCTTCACGCTTGCGGCATGAGCGAGGGCGATCCGGCAGAGGTGAAAGTCCGGCGGGCGTTGGCTGAGGACGCGCAGCGCCTGTCGCTGGTAGCCAGCGCGACTTTTCTGGAGACATTTGCTGGTGTTCTCGATGGCAATGCGCTGGTTGGCCATTGCGCAAAATCCTGCTCGACCGACCACTTTGTCGAGGTGCTGGAAGCGGGCGGCAAGGCATGGCTGGCCGAAGCGAATGGCGCACCGGTCGGCTATGCGCTGCTGACAACGCCCGAGCTTGAAGCCGCGCGTGAGGGCGATATCGAGCTCAAGAAGATCTACCTCCTCTCGCGCTTCCACGGCGGCGGCACGGCGCGCGCGCTGTTCGACGCCGCGCTTGCTGCTGCGCAAGGCCACCAGCGGTTGCTGCTGGGGGTGAAGGACGACAACAATCGCGCCATCGCCTTTTATCGCAAGCAGGGCTTCGACCAGATCGGCACCCGCCAATATGATGTCGGCGGCACGCTGTATGACGATATCGTCATGGCCCGCGACCTTAATCGGAATTGATAGTATGACTGCCCAATCGACCGCCCGCTTCGTCAATATTGGCGAGCGCACCAATGTCACCGGCTCGGCTGCGTTCAAGAAGCTGATCATGGCCGACGATTATGAAAAGGCCGTGGAAGTCGCGCGCCAGCAGGTCGAAAACGGCGCGCAAGTGATTGACGTCAATATGGACGAAGGCCTGCTCGACGCCGAGAAGGCGATGACCACATTCCTTAAGCTGATCGCAGCCGAACCCGATATCGCGCGCGTGCCGGTGATGATCGACAGTTCCAAATGGGATGTGATCGAAGCCGGACTGAAATGCGTTTCGGGCAAGCCGATCGTCAACTCGATCAGTATGAAAGAGGGCGAGGAAGCCTTCCTCGACCATGCGCGCAAATGTATGGATTACGGCGCAGCGGTGGTGGTCATGGCCTTCGATACCGTGGGTCAGGCCGATACCAAGGAGCGCAAGGTCGAGATTTGCGCTCGCGCCTATGACATTCTGACCGGCATCGGTTTCCCGCCCGAGGACATCATCTTCGATCCCAATATCTTCGCCGTGGCGACGGGGATCGAGGAGCATGACCGCTATGGCTTGGACTTCATTGAAGCGGTGGCAGAGATCAAGGCGCGCTGCCCCCACGCGCGCACCAGCGGCGGGCTGTCCAACCTCAGCTTCAGCTTCCGCGGGAACGAGACGGTGCGCCGCGCGATGCACAGCGTTTTCCTCTATCACGCGATCCCCGCCGGGCTCGACATGGCGATCGTCAACGCGGGCCAGCTGGATGTTTACGACCAGATCGACCCCGCGTTGCGCGAGGCAGCAGAGGATGTGATCCTGATGCGCCGCCCTGATGCGACCGAGCGGCTGATCGAGCTGGCCGAAAGCTACAAGGGCAAGACTGCGGCCGACGAAAAGGCCGCCGAGGAATGGCGCGGATGGTCGGTCGACCGGCGAATCGAACATGCTCTGGTCAAGGGCATCGACGCTTATGTGGTCGAGGATACCGAGGAAGCGCGCGAACTGGTCAATGCCACCGGCGGGCGCCCGATCGAGGTTATCGAAGGCCCGTTGATGGACGGGATGAACGTCGTCGGCGATCTGTTCGGCAGCGGCAAGATGTTCCTGCCGCAGGTGGTCAAGAGCGCGCGCGTGATGAAGAAGGCCGTGGCGCACCTCATCCCCTTCATCGAAGCGGAAAAGGAAGCCAGCGGCCTTGCCGATACGTCCAAGGGCAAGATCGTGATGGCGACAGTGAAGGGCGACGTCCACGATATCGGCAAGAACATCGTCGGCGTGGTTTTGCAGTGCAACGGCTATGAAGTGATCGACCTTGGCGTGATGGTGCCGTGGGCGAAGATCCTCGAAGTGGCCAAGGCGGAAAAGGCTGACATGATCGGCCTGTCGGGCCTCATCACCCCTTCATTGGACGAGATGGTCACAGTGGCGGAGGAGATGAAGGCTGCGGGCT
>CBFGON010000178.1:0-3487 GCA_965650395.1 uncultured Qipengyuania sp.
GGAGGTGCCCGCCGCCAGATTGCCATGCGTGTCGAGCGCCACTGCGCCCACCGTGCCGAACTTGATATCGACATCGAGCGCCGACAGGTTCTCTGCCTTCATCCGCTCCAGCGCTTCGCGCCGGGCGTCGGTATCGAAATAGCCGGGCGGGACCATTTCCAGCCCCTTTTCCTGCGCGAACTGTTCCGCGCCGCGGCCAGACAGCATGACATGCGGGCTGTCCTCCATCACCTTGCGCGCCAGCAGGATCGGATTGCGCACAGTGGTTACGCCCGCCACGGCGCCCGCCGCCTTGGTGCGGCCATCCATGATCGAGGCGTCAAGCTCGTGCCCGCCTTCCCAGGTGAACACCGCACCGCGCCCTGCGTTGAATTTCTCGTCATCCTCCAGCCGCACGATCACCGCCTGCACTGCGTCGAGCGATGTGCCGCCTTCGGCCAGCACCTTGCGCCCAGCGTCGAGCGCAGCCTGCAAAGCGGCGCGATAGGCGGCATCGCGTTCGGGCGTCATATCCTCGCGGCTGAGCGTCCCGGCACCGCCGTGTATCGCCAGCGACCAGCCTGCGTTCTCCTGTGCCATGGCCGGTGCTCCCGAAATTGCGAGAAGCGCCGCAAGGGCGCTGGCGAGCGGGGTGATTTTTCCTCTCATTCCACCGGGATAGCAGCTTGAGTTATCCACTCAATCCCCGTGCCCGATTTTGGATAAAACCGGCACGCATGATAGCCCTGACGCTACGGAACCCAATGGGGAGAGGTTTCATGATTTTCGACAGATATTATTACGATCAGGCACTGGCGATGGCGCTGGCGCAGAAATTCGGCATGGCGCTGATCGCGCTGCTTGTAACCTGGCTGGTGGCGCGCGGCGCAAAATGGGCTTTCGCCAAGCTGGTCGATAATGTGGATTTCTTCAAACGCGGCACCGGCAATGGCGCCAGCCTGGGTGAATCTCTGGGCAAGATAGTATCCTTGCTGATCTGGCTGTTCGGCCTGCTCATCATCCTCAACATCTTCGAGCTTGGCGGCGTGGCCGGCCCGATCGACAGCCTGCTTGAAAATGTCGTCGCCTTCCTGCCAAACCTGCTGTGGGCAGGCCTGATCTTCTTCATCGGCATGATGGTGGCGCGGATCGTGCGCGATCTGGTGGTGACCACGCTGCAGACGGTCGATTTCGACAAATGGGCCAATCGCGGCGGGGTGGATAATATCACCGGCAACAGCGCGATCAGCAAAACCATCGGTACGATTGTCTATGTGCTGATTGCCATTCCCGTGGCGATTGCCGCGCTGGAACGGCTGCAGATCGACTCGATATCGCGCCCGCTCAGCGGGATGCTCAACACCATCCTGATGGCCATTCCGAATATCATCGGGGCGGCGCTGCTGCTGGGTCTGGCCTATATGCTGAGCCGGTTCGTGGTCCAGATCATCAAGGAGGTCTTGCCCGGCCTCGGCGTTGACCGCGCCCTGGCCGACACCGGGCTGATGTCCGAGGGCACGACGGCATCCGGCATCATCGCCCGCATCACCCAGATCGCCATTATCCTCGCCGCGGCGATCGCTGCGACCAGATTGCTCGGCTTTCCAGAGCTTACCGCGATCCTCGACCAGCTGCTTGCCCTTGGCGGCAGGGTGATCTTTGGGGCGGTAGTGATCGCTTTCGGCTTCCTCATCGCCAATCTGCTCGCCCGCCTGATCGCGGGCGATGCGGGCAGCAGCACGGCGGGCACCATCGTGCGCTGGGCCACGATCATCCTGTTCGTGTTCATGGGGCTGCAGTTCACCGGTATCGGCGGGATGATCCCGGCCAATACGCTGACGATCCTGATCGCGGGCGTATCGGTGGCAGGCGCACTGGCCTTCGGGCTTGGCGGGCGTGACTGGGCGGCGCGCAAGCTGGAACAGATGGACAGCGATCTTGGCGGTGCTTCGCCGCCCAAGGCTCCGACGCGGCGCAAACCTGCGGCAACCAGCAACGATCCGCTGCCGCCGGGCGCGTAACGCTTCCTTTCATACTTGCGGGAGGGTAGGGGCGCAGGAGATGATCCTGCGCCCCGCTTCTTTGGCAGATGTCCCTGCCCTCGCCACGCTCGGCCGCGAAAGTTTCCGCGCCGCCTTCGAACATCTCTATGCGCCGCAGGACCTCGCCAGCTTCCTCACCGAAGCCTATGCCGAGGATGCCGTCGCCGGCGAAGTGAAAAGCGAGGAATGCCTTTACCAGCTGGCCGAGATCGACGGCGCACTGGCGGGCTATTGCAAGCTGCGCCGCCCGAGCAAATTTGCCGGACATTCGGCCGCCGCCAACCCTATCGAGCTGGGCCAGCTCTACACCGATCCCGCACGCACCGGGCAGGGCATTGGCGCCGCCTTGATGGACTGGGCGATGGAAGAGGCTGCCGCGGGCGGGCACGATTCCGTGCTGCTGTCGGTCTATAGCGGCAATCGCGGTGCGCAGCGGTTCTATGAACGCTATGGTTTTTCCAAGATCGCCGATATTACCTTTCGCGTAGGCGAACAGATCGACGACGAGTATCTGTTCGAGAAGCGGCTGTTGGGAGAGTGACGATGGCGCAATTCGGGTTTTCGAGCACAGCGGATGAAGTGCTGGCCGGCAAGGACCTGACCGGGCGCACAGCGTTCATCACCGGCGGCTATTCGGGGCTGGGCCAGGAAACCGCCCGGGCGATGGCGGCGCGCGGTGCGCATGTCATCCTGTCAGGCCGCGATGCCACCAAGCTTGACGCTGCAGCCGACGCGATCGAGGAACTGACCGGTGCCAGGGTCGATACGCTGGTCTGCGATCTGGCTTCGCTCGACAGCATCCGCGCCGCTGCCAAAGAGGCGAACGAGCGGTTCGACAAGATCGACCTGCTGATCAACAATGCCGGGGTTATGGCCTGCCCGCTCGGCCACACGGCTGACGGGTTCGAGATGCAGTTCGGCACCAACCACCTGGGGCATTTCCTGCTCACCAATTTGCTGATGCCGCTGGTCGCAAAGGGCGCGTCTCCGCGCATCGTCAACCTTTCCAGCCGGGGCCACCATATCTCTCCGGTCGATCTCGACGATCCCAATTTCGAGCATCGCGATTACGAGAAATGGCAGAGCTACGGCCAGTCGAAGACCGCCAATGTGCTGTTCGCCGTGGGGCTGGAGGAACGGCTGGCTGGCAAGGGCATCCATTCCTATTCGCTGCATCCGGGGGGCATCCACACCAATCTTGGGCGGCATATGTCCGAGGCTGACATCGCCGCGCTGACAGAGCGGATCCGCAAGAGTGCCGAAGCGAGCGGCAAGGAGCCGCAGCCGTTCAAGTCAATCCCGCAAGGCGCCGCGACCACCTGCTGGGTGGCGACCGCAGACGAGTTGGCAGGAGCTGGCGGGCTCTATTGCGAGGATTGCCATGTCGCCGACCAGAGCGACACCGACACGATGGGCGGCGTGCGCAGCTATGCCATCGATCCCGACAATGCCGAACGGCTGTGGAC
>CBFGON010000179.1:0-3483 GCA_965650395.1 uncultured Qipengyuania sp.
GGCCGCGTGCACGCCGCGTCCAGCCCAAAAGCATTTCGCCGGCTACGCTGGTGTGGAATTGCGGATGCAAAGGGGCACGGCGGTCGCATGCTGTTACCGGGATTTTCGAGCACAGCGGTAGCCGGCTCCTCGTCGCCGGGTCCGATTGCCGCGAAACCTTCGGTTGCCAGCGCGAGCGTGTCGGCAGTCAGTTCGACCAACCGCTCGTCGAGCAGTGTGGCTTGCGTGCCCGCGGCATGCCCCGCCTGCGCTTCAATTTCGGTGCCACCGCGCCCACGCAGCAGACCGGAAAGGCGCCATACCTTGTCGCCAAGCGGCTCGGCGCAGGCGAATTGGATCACTTCGGCGCCAACCAGCATGCGGTTTTCGCCCTGCGCCAATCCTGCCACGCCAGTGTTGGCGAGCACGATTTCGGCGCAGTCGAATGTAACTGTCATCGCGGCGGCAGGTTCAAATCGCATTGCGCTCGATGGTGCGAGCGGCGCTGACAGGTGACCCGACGCGGCACGTTCGATTGCAGACTGGCCGGTGCTCACCAACACGCCATCACGCATGGCGTGGAGTGCGGCACCGGCCCAGCGACCGCTGGTCGCACCAATCGCGGCATGGGTTTGGCGGGCGGTGGCACTGCCATTGCCGTCCCACGGCGCTTCGAACACGCGCAGCACGGTCTGGCCAGCCAGCCGGTCAGGCGGAGTCCAGCCGCTGCCCGCATCGGCACTGGCAGGATTGGGCATCGCGGCGCGATGGCGGATCAGGTCCAGTTCGATGCCGCGTTCGCGCCACTCCCATCCCGCGACCTGCCAGATACCTGCTACACCGGGAGCGGTGACCAGCGTGCCCGGACCTACGCGCGGGTCGATTTCGGCCAATCGCCAGGCCAAAGTATCCCGTCCGGCCGCTGCACGCGTATTGGCGCGCCGCGCCAGATCAAGCGCATCGTCTGCCGCCAGTGCGCCGGGAAATTCCAGCGTAACGCCAGGATCGGCGCTGTTTTCAGCCAACTGCATGCCGGGTTGGTAGTCGCGCGCAATGTCGTAATAACGCAGTGCGGCGAAGGCGCGGCTGCGGGCATCGCTGCGCACGCGGGCATTGCCGCCTTGCCGGCCGAATTCGCCTTCGTCCCATGCGGCCGCTTGTGCCAGCATGATGGGGGCAGATTGCGCCAGCGGGGCAGCGGCAATCGTCATCCTCTCTGCCTGCATCACCGGCGCCAGCGGATGGAGCCGGTCGACCAGACGCACCACATCGCGCAGGCTGCCGCCTTCATGGCTGAAGCCCGTCAGCTCGGAGAAGCGCGCGGATGGGGCGGCGGCAATATCGTGCCCGCCCAGCATGGCTTCGACCATGTCGCTGCCTGCTCCGGCGAATATCTCGAAGCTCAGCGTGGGGATACGATTGCCGAAATCGGTCAGGTCCAGATCATCGAACACCGCATAGGCGCAGCCGCGAAAGGCTGGACATTGGTCGCCAAGGGCCGCGTGCATAAGTGGATCGCGTTGCTGGTCGGCCAACCCGGTGTGGACGCGCAGGCTCCCTCCGGTCTTTAGGTCGCCGCTGGCACCGCGCAGCAGATTGCCGTCGGCCCATATCCGCCCCACGCGATCGATCGGGCGGCTCGACAGCGCCACGGCAAAGGAGACGCTATAGTTATAGCTGACCGAGCTCAGTTTGCCCTTGCCGCCGCCTTGCTTGTCGCGATGCTCGACCAGATCGGTCGACCAGATCACTGTCCCGGCAGAGCGCATGGTGCCGAATTGCCGCGCAATCGGATTGCCGTAACTGGAGGAGGTGATCGCGAGCTCTTTCAGCCGTGGGCCTTCGCGGCTACCCGAACCAAAGATTGCATGGTCGATCGCATTTCCGGCAAGCGCGCCGACGAGTTTGCCGACCGGGCCGAGCAGGCTTCCGGCGGCGGAAAGGACTATGGTAGCCATGTGGAATTCCTGTCAGGGGCAAGCCGCCAATGCGCGGCGATGGGCCAGTGCGGCAGGCCGTTATGGAGGACCACGCGGCGCAGGCCTGCATGAGCATGAACGAAGTAATTGGTGGCCAGCGCGACAATTAGATGGTGTTGCGCCGGGCCGGGGCAGGCGAGCAGCAGATCGCCGCGGGCTATCGGTCCGTCAGTGGGGCTGAATCGGTTGCGGGCTGCAAAAGCGAGATGCTGCTCGATGGTCGAATTGCGCAGGCCGTAGTCCTGAGGCACAGCCACTTCGCGCCCGCACCGCCACAGTGCGCAGGCGACCAGACCCACGCAATCGAGCCCGGAGGCGGGATCGCGTCCGTGCAGGCGGAAGCCAACCCCGACGAGTTGCTCCGCTTCCTCGGCGAAGCGCGTGGCGAGGTTCATCGCGGCTGCGGATATTGGGCGAGGAGGTCATTGCCTGGCAGATGCGGCTCGCCCTGAAAGTTGATGCCATTTCCGAAGCGGCTGGCGCAGTTGGCGATCGTGCGGTCGCAGCCCTGCCGCAGCAGCGCGCGCATGCCGGGGACAAGGCCTGCGTCGATCAGCCGGTCAAGCTGGAGCGCGCCGCCGTCTTGCGACAGCACGCGCAGGGCAAGCCCGGTCTGCGGCCCGTCAAGCCAGCGCAGTTCGCCCAGGACATAATCCTGCGGCGCGGCGAGATCGAAACGCACCGTATTGGCATCGAGATCGACTGCCTCCAGCACAGCGCGGATGGTGTAGGCATGGGCAGACATGCCGCAGCCCGGTCCGCAGAAGCGCGCGCGGCACGAAGGGCTGGCGCGCGGCACCGGATCGACATCGAGATCGGCCTTTGCCGAACGCAATTGCGCGGCAAACCCGCCTGCATCCTGCCGCACCGACTCGATTGATCCGGTATAGAGGCTGGCGGCATCGAGCCTTTCCCAATCGACCACGCCGGTCTCGATCCTCGCACCGTCGAAGCGCCCTGCGGTGATATCCTCCGCACGGATCGTGTCATGGCCCAGCGCGCCTTCGACTTCGGCCTCGTCATCGGCAAAATCGATGGTGCGCCGGATCGACGAGGGGAGCATGCCCGGTGCGGCGCGATGGAGCAGCCCGTCGAACCACAGGTCTCGATCATGCGTGGTGAAGGCAAGCGCCACGCCATCGGGGCGATAGATGCGCCACCAGGCGGCCGCCGTATCGAGCTCGCGGTCGAAGAAGATGCGGGTCATGCTGCCTCGCGGATTTCGATCAGGGGGACGGAAGGCGCTTCGCCCGCAGCAAAGGTTGCGCCCGATATATCGAGCCGGTCTTCGGCAAAGCGCACCGGCACGTCGAAGCGGAAGCCCGCGCGCACTTCGGCCCCTGCGGCGGGAGCTTCGTCGAAGCGGATTACGCCCATGCCGATATGGCTCCACCCGTTTGCCGGTGCGCGCGTGGGGCGAATTCGCGAGCAAGCAACGGAGTGCGCGCGCGACGCGCTACGCTCACGATCGAGGCTCCTAGTCCACTGAACCAATGACATTCCACCCCCTGCTGAGCACGCCATC
>CBFGON010000180.1:0-3341 GCA_965650395.1 uncultured Qipengyuania sp.
GGCCAGAAAACTCCCGGACCTGGCGCCGGCCGCGGAATAAAGTCGGGGCGAACCGTCCAGAAGAAGAAGTATCCAAAGACCAAACAGATGTACGCCGTTAACACGGCCAGCATCGTGATGAACATGGCCCACCAACTCACCGACCGCGGTCCGGAAACGTAGATCGGTAACGTCAAACCCAATCCCACATCCTTCCGATCCTTTTCCGGGATAGTGGCCGTGCCCGTCCACAGCCAGTAGATGATTACTCCAGTGCCGGCTGCGAGACTCAGTAGCGCAGGCCACCACCAATGAAAGGTTCCAAAGATGAAGAAACCACCAATTGTCAGCGCTGCCAGGATCGTAATGAACGATGGACCAGGCAGGCGCAGGCACTGTTCGGGGCGCGCGTCGATCACGCTGGTGACGATTGTTTCGCGTTTCAACTCTTCCGCATCGGGAAGATAGAAGCGGCCCTCGTCAACATCGCGCTCAAAATTGGGCTGGTCCCATAGCGGATAGCGGCTGTCGATCTCGGGAATCGAGCGAATGCCCCAGGGCTTGCCGGGCATCTCCTGGAGCCACTCAAGAGTCCCCGCATTCCATGGGTTGCGTTCCGAGTAAGGTTCTGTTCCCTTTGGGCGCAAGAGATCCCAGAAGATGACGCCGACGCCTGCTGCTAAGACAAATGCGCCAATCGTGGTTGTCAGGTTTAAGGCGTCGAGACCCGTTCCCTCCGGATAAGTGAAGACACGCCGCGGCATGCCGCGCAGTCCGGTCACATGCATCGGTAGAAAGGCGATGTTGAAGCCGATGAATGCCAGCCAGAAACCGATTCGTCCGAGTTTCTTTGAGAGGTTCTTGCCGTTGATGAGCGGAAAGAAATAGTAACAGCCGGCGAATATTGGAAAGAGCGCGCCGCCGATGAGCACGTAATGGAAGTGGCCCACCACGAAAAAAGTGTCGTGCGCCTGAAAGTCGAATGGCGCGACAGCTACCATCACACCTGTGAGTCCGCCGAGTACAAAAATAACCAGACTCCCGAAAGTGAACAGCATGGGCACGGAACGAACCACACGTCCTGCCGCGAGCGTCGCAATGAAGCAGAAGATCTGCACGCCTGTCGGGATCGCCACCGCCTCCGAAGCCGCTGAGAACAGACCCAGCGAGATGCCTGGCAGTCCAGTTGTAAACATGTGATGGACCCACAGCCCGAAACTGAGGAAGCCCGTTCCCACTGCCGCCAGTACGATCCAGCTATAGCCGACAATCGCTCGCTGCGCGAACGTCGGCACGATCATCGCGATGAGGGCGACTGAGGGCAGAAAAATGATATAGACCTCCGGATGTCCGAAGAGCCAGAACAGATGTTGCCAGAGCAACGGGTCGCCGCCGCGCGTTGGGTCGAAAAAAGGCCAGGCGAAAGCGCGCTCGACCTCGAGCAGCAAGCTGCCCGCAATTAGCGGAGGAAACGCGAACAGGATCATTACTGCCGCTACCAGCACATACCAGACGTAGAGCGGGATGAGATTGATCCGCATTCCTGGGGGACGAGTCTTTAGCGCGCCCACGATCATCTCGACCGCAGCGGCAATCGCCGCAATCTCGATAAACGAGAAACCGAGCAGCCACATGTCGGCGCCGATGCCCGGCTGGTAACGGGAAGTGAGTGGCGGGTACATGAACCAACCGCCGCGTGGCGCCGCGTCAAAGAGAATCGACCCGCAAAGAAAAACACCGCCGAGCAGAAAACACCAGAACCCGAAAGCAGAGAGACGCGGGAAGGGTAAATCACGCGCGCCAAGCATCTGCGGCAGAAACATGACTGCGATCGCCTCAAACACGGGAATCGCGAAGAGAAACATCATTACTGAGCCATGCACCGTAAACGCCTGGTTGTAAGTTTCGGCGGCCAGAAAATCGTTGTTGGGCCGGGCGAGCTGGATGCGCATCAACAGCGCCAGCACCCCGCCGAAGAGCAGGAAGAAGAAGGTCATCCCCGTGTACCAAAGACCGACTTGCGAATTGTTGACCGCCGACCAGTAGCGCCATCCTGTCGGAGTCTTCCAGGCTCGCAGGAGTCGCTCAGACTGCGCGCGCTGCACGTCTTGAGGCGGCGCTTCCTTCAGAGGCTCTACATCTGGCGCTATTTCGTTTTCTTCGATCTGTTTCATCCGTGGCTCATTTCAAACCTTCCAAATACGCCGCGATCGCCTGCAACTCCTCAGGCGGTAACATGTGAAACGGCGGCATCAGAACGCCCGGCTTCACGTGTGTTGTATGGCCGATCCACCGTTGATAACTTTTCGGCTCGTTTTCCAGCGTACCCGCAGCGAGGCTCAAACGGCTTCCGACGTGCGTCAAATCTGGTCCAATCACTCCCGCTGCCGCCGTCCCGCGAATCGTGTGACAAGCGCCACATCCGTTGCCGATGAACAGCTCCTGACCGCGCACCGCGTTTGGCTCGCTAGCTGGTTGCGCCGGCGCTGCTTGCGCGGTTAGCCAGCGGTCGAACTCCATTCGTTCCTGGACTACTACATTGAAAGCCATCAATGCGTGCGACGCGCCACAGTACTCAGCGCAAGCACCGCGAAAAACTCCCGTTCTGGTCGGATTGAGCACGAGACGGGTGACGCGGCCAGGGATCATGTCCACTTTGCCCGCGAGCGAAGGAATCCAGAAGGAATGAATGACGTCAGGACTATCCAGTCGAAACTCGACCGGCTCCCCGAGCGGAAGCCGAATCTCATTGGCCAGCACGACTTCTGGTCCATTCGGTGGCAGGTAACGCACGCGCCACCACCACTGCTCGCCGGTGACGTTGATCTTGAGACTTCCTTCCGGCGCCGGCGCCAGCAGAGCCGGGAGTGGTTTTAGGCCGTAGATGAGCAGCGCGGTTAAAACTACAGTTGGAAAAACTGCGCCGCCGCCGACGATGATCAACCGGCTGCGGCGTCGCGTGTTTGCTTCGGGTGGGGTGCGCACGGACCAAAGGGCGAGAATGATTACGGCCAGCCATATAACTATCGCTCCGGCGGTCATCAGCCAGAACATGTTTGACATTCGTTCGGCCTCGCGCCCTGCGGGGTCGAGTGCAGACTGAGCGCCGCGGCAACCACCGACCAGCGGCTGCTGCGGTTGAGTTCGACGTAGCCGGTCACGGCGCGCAGCAGCCGATGGAACCGGTCCACCGCGCGGCACACGAGGTCCATGTCGCTGAAGGTACCGGACTGGCTCATGTCGGTGAGCTGGTCCTGCGCATGCGCGAAGCACGCATCGATGAGCGGCCCGAAGCCGGCGCGCTGCAGCGCACCCTCGGCATTGCTGTTGGCAATCCGGATGGCGGCGGTCATCAGCCGGGC
>CBFGON010000181.1:0-3222 GCA_965650395.1 uncultured Qipengyuania sp.
GGCATCGCCTGTGCCGAGAATATCGCCGGGCAGACCGGCATCGTGAACCACGATGTCATCCCCGGTGTGGTCTATACCTGGCCCGAAATCGCCGGCGTCGGCCTGACCGAGGAAGACGCCAAGGCGCGCGGCGAAATCAAGGTCGGCAAGTTCCCGATGATGGCCAACAGCCGTGCCAAGACCAATCACGAGCCCGATGGCTTCGTGAAGGTCATCGCCGATGCCGCGACCGACAAGGTGCTGGGCGTGTGGTGCATCGCCAGCGTGGCAGGCACAATGATCGCGCAGGCCGCGCAGGCGATGGAATTCGGCGCGACGAGCGAGGATATCGCTTACACCTGCCACGCCCACCCGACGCATTCCGAAGCGATCAAGGAAGCGGCGATGGCGGTGACGGGCAAGCCGATCCATATGTAAGGCATGGTGCAGCGCGGTAGTGCGGTCGCGTTGCTGGCGCTGGCGATCCCCGTCCTGACGGGGATCGTCTGGCAATTGGTCGCAGGTGCGCCTGCACATTATCCACTAGTCGGGACCGTGGCGCTGGTGCTGGCGTTTACGCTGGTGCTGTGGGCCCCAACGCCGCCGAACCTGAAGATGCTGCGCATCGCGGCGGCAGGAATGTGCTTGCTGATGCTGGTTCCGCTCGCCACCGGACCTGCGCTTCACGCGGTGGGCGACTATCCGGTATCGCGCTGGCTGCCGCTCGGCCCGATCAATTTCGCTTCCGGATTATTCGCCGTGCCAGTGTTGGTCGCACTCTGCGCCCAGGATCGCGAGGGAACGCCCTTCATTCTGGGAATTGCAACAATATGCGCCATGCTTCAGCCGGATGCCGCCAGCGGCTTTGCACTGACTTTTGCCGCTGTCGCCCTGCATCACGTCACGCGCGATTGGCGCACGGGCGTGGTCGCGATCCTGGCATTTTTCGCCAGCATCTGGATGGCGCTGCGCGGAGAGCTGGCTCCTGCCCCATTTGTCGAACGTGTGCTGTTCGACGCGGTGCTCACGTCCTGGCCTGTTGCCCTGGCGTTGGCGTTGGCGTGGGCAGTCTGCTTTGCAATTCTGCTGTTCGCCCTGCCTGCCCGTCGCGCCAGCCGTTTCGCCGTTTCCGGGGCCCTGTTCGGCATGATCGTGACCAGCCTGATGTCATACTATCCAAGCGTGCTGATCGGCTATGGCGCGGCACCAATTCTCGGCTTTGGCCTTGCCCTTGGGATCGCGCTGCGAGCCGACATCGAACAGCCCGCTCAATCCTGAGAAATCTTCCCACTTGCACAATTGCCAGTCCTGCCGCAGATTTGTGACAGGCTTCAGGGGCGCAATGGGGCATGAATTTCAAATACATAACTTTGTGGCTGGTGGGTGCATCGCTTGCACTGTCCGGCTGCAGCAAGGAACCTGACTTTGCACCGCCATTGCGTGCAGACGGCGCCATTTCGATCGAACCACAGGATTCGGTAATCGCCGTGCCGGTCACCGCCGACCTTTCCGGCCTCGCGACACAGCTTGCGCGTGAAGTGCCTCGAACATTGTGGCGGATCAACCGCAGGGACCAGACTTGCGTCGCTTCGGACAAGGTCAAGGTCGCCTTCGTCAAGATCAAGACGCCCAAGATCAAATGCGATATTATCGGCACGGTTACGCGCGGCCCCATGACCATCGACGGGCGCGGGCAAGACATCATTGTCACCATGCCTATTCACGCTGAGATCAAGGCGCAGGATATCGGAGGTATTCTCAAGCAGGAAACCGCCACTGGCGATGCCAAGGTTCGCGCCGTGGTACGGCTGTCGCTCGACGGTCAATGGAACCCGCGCGCCAAGGTCGACATCGAATATGATTGGACCAATGAACCGCATGTCGAATTTCTCGGCCAGCGGATAGAGTTTACCAGCAAGGCTGATACAAAGCTGAAAGGCGTGGTGGCGAAGCTGGAACGCACCCTGCCGCGCGAACTCGCCAAACTCAATCTGCGCAGCGATATCGAGCGGTTGTGGGGTCAGGCGTTCACGTCGCTCCAGCTTAACCGCTCGAACCCGCCCGTATGGATGCGGATCACGCCCGGCGAGCTGCAATATGGCGGCTATACGCTGCACGGAAAGCGGCTCGAATTGCGGCTGGGAATGAAAGCGCGGACCGAGACCTTCGTCGGCGACCGTCCGCCCGATCCAGAGCGCAAGCCACTGCCTCCGCTCGCCCGCCTGGACGAGAAGCCGGGCCAGATGCTGTTCTTCATCCCCGTTATCGCCGATTACAAGGAACTCGAACCGGTCATCGCCGAAGCGCTGGTGAAACGATCTGCCCGCCCGTTCGAAGTCCCGGGTATCGGGCCGGTCAAGGCGCGCTTTGGCGCGGTCGAGGCCTATGGCACAACCGGCAATCGTGTGGCGGTGGGTGTTACCTTCACCGCGGCCCGGACCGACGAGAAATTCGGAGATGCCCAAGGTCAGGTTTGGATTACCGCCCTGCCCATGAACGAAGCGGGGTCGCGCAAGGTGGGATTTGCTGACCTGCAGATAACCGGCGATACAGACCGCAAGAGCACCGATTTCCTGCTTCAGATCGCCAATTCGCCCGGCTTCGCGCAAACCATTGCCACCGCACTCGCGCAGAATTTCGAAGGCGATTACGACGAGTTGATGGGCAAGATCGAGGATGCCATCGACAGCAAGCGTGAAGGAGATCTGCTGATCCGCGCGCAGATTGCCGATGTAAAGACGGGTGAGTTGAAGGCGGCAGGACAGGGGCTCTATCTGCCGGTCTGGGGCACTGGAACCGCATCGGTCGCCCTTGCACCGCGTTGAGGCGTTGGGCAGCGATTGACGATCTGGGCTGCTTGTCCGACACAGGCCGGCGAGAGGAGACATGTGTGGCCTATCCCCGACTGACCGATAAACCCGGTGCACTGGAAACGGCGGAGCTTGTCGCCAGTGGCAAGATGACACCGGTCGAAGCCGTGGACGAAGCCATCGCGCGGATCGAACATCTCGACACGCATGTGAATGCTGTGGTGGTGTGCGATTTTGACCGCGCCCGCGAAACGGCACATGCGATGGGCACTACACCCGGTGCGAACCAGCCGCTGTTCGGCGTGCCGATGACGGTCAAGGAGAGTTTCAACGTCGCCGGGCTGCCGACGACCTTCGGCCATGTGCGTTTCAAGGACAATATCGCAGCAAGTGATGCGGTGGTCGTCCAGCGGTTGAAGGCGGCGGGCGCGAT
>CBFGON010000182.1:0-3207 GCA_965650395.1 uncultured Qipengyuania sp.
GGGCTTTGGGCCGACCCACACCAGCCCCGCGTCGATCACCTTCTGCGCGAAAACGGCGTTTTCGGACAGGAAACCATAGCCCGGATGGATCGCGTCCGCCCCGGTCTCAATCGCGGCGGCAATGATCTTGTCGCCCACCAGATAGGATTCAGCGGCGGGCGAGGGGCCGATATGCACCGCCTCGTCCGCTGACCGGACGTGCAGCGCCTTGGCATCGGCATCCGAATAGACCGCCACCGTGGCCACGCCCATCTGGCGCGCGGTGCGGATGATGCGGCAGGCGATCTCGCCCCGATTGGCGATGAGGAGTTTCTGGATCATGCAATCGGACTATCGCTGACCGATCAAAAAGGAAACCCGTCACCCCGGACCTGATCCGGGGTCGTGCTTCTTTTGCGTGCGCTACGGATCAAAAGCACTGGCCCGGATCAGGTCCGGGCCGACGGATCGGGAGGTATAGCCGAGCCGCCTGAAGCGATCATCGTCCCTCTGGGCAATTATCCGGTTCGACGGTGTACTGGATGCCGGTGATCTTCCACGCGCCGTCGATCTTCAGCAGGTTGAACACGTCGATCCCGCAATGGGTGCGCTGGTCGTTATAGTCGAAGCTGTATTCGGCCCAGACGACGGCGATGTTGCCGCGAACAATCACGGTGGGGTCCCAATAAACCTCGTGCAGCTTGTCCGTCTCATCGTCGATTGACGCCAGATCGTCGGCAAAGGTCCGGCGATGTACGCGGTCCTTCTCCGCACCGTCACGATGGGCAACGATCAGCCCCTCGTCTGCCGAAACGGCGGCCAGGGCGGCGGGATCGCGGGCATTGAGGCCCGCCAGAAACGCATCGACCGTGGCAAGGATTTCGGCATTGCTGCTGTCCTGTGCGGAAACCGGCGCAGCGCAGGCGAGCAGCACGCCACCTGCAAGCGGTGCAAACCACTTTCGCATCATCTCTCTCCCGGCAATTCTCTACCGCCAGACGCGCTAGCGCGGCGCGGGCGCGAGGTCCACTACCAGCCCGCGACGGGGCGGAAATCGTGGCGGCTCCACAGGATTGGTTCCTCGGGCCGGGCAGGGCGGTTCCACAATGCGGCGAAGAATGCGGTGAGGATGTGCCACAGCTTCTCTGCTCCGCTGATTACCACGCGGCGATCCCACGCCTTTTGCCCGCGCGCCAGCACGCGCCGGCCGATGGCGCCATAGATATTCGCCGCAGCCAGCACCGCCCAGCGCTGGCGAAAGCGCAACCGTGTGGTTCCGGTTCTGGCCGCAGCTTCGGCCTGTTCCATCAGCGCGATCAGGCGCGGCATCAGGCTGGCAAGGATGAAGCGGTTTTCCGGCCTGGCATGTTCGCCCGGGGCAAAGCCTTTCTCTGCCAGCCATTCGGCGGGAAGATAGCAGCGGCCCACGGCCGCATCCTCCACCACATCGCGCGCGATATTGGATAGCTGGAAGGCAATGCCGAGATCATTGGCGCGGTCCAGCGTTTCGCCGTCATCGTCGGGCACGCCCATCACCCGCGCCATCATGATGCCGACTGCGCCCGCAACGTGATAGCAATAGCGCAGCAGGTCGCGTTCGTTCTTGGGCGCAAAGCCAGTGGCGTCGAGCGCGAAGCCGCTGATCACGTCATTGGCCATTTCCTGCGTCAGCCCGCATTCGTCGGCCACCAGCCCGAAACCGTCGAAAGCCGGATCGGCGGTGGGCTGTTCGTCGAAAGCGCGGCGGGTGAGCACGCGGATGGCCTGCACGCGGTCCTCGGCGCTTTTGATGCCGCCTTCCTCCGCTATTCGCTGCGGCCCGCCCTTGTCCTGATTATCGGCAATATCGTCGCACCGGCGGCACCAGGCATAAAGCAGCCAGGCACGTTCGCGCGTATCGCGATCGAACAGCTTTGAAGCGGCGCTGAAACTGCGCGAGCCGGTCTCGATCGCATAACGCGCTTCTTCAACCAGTTCGCCACGATCACGCCCACCGCCCGCGCGGGTGGGGGTGTGGCGGATGTTGCTGGTGGTAAGGGGGCGCTCGCTACTCAGAGGTCATCAGCCTTCATGCGGAAAATCGGAATATGCGGCTGATATGCTGCCATTTTGTCGAGCAATCCGGTTAATGTGTCATCCGCGATCAGGATATTCTGGTGCGCGGGCCGCACAAAGCCGACATCGGCCATGTGGCGGTTGAAGGCGATCAGCGCGTCGTAAAAGCCGAAGGAATTGAGCAGGCCCACCGGCTTGGTGTGATAGCCCAGTTGCGCCCAGCTCATCGCTTCCCACAGCTCGTCCATCGTGCCGACCCCGCCCGGGATCGTGACGAACCCATCGGAAAGATCGGTGAAGCGCTGCTTGCGTTCGTGCATGCCCGATACGGTGTAAAGTTCGGTGCAGTCATGGTTGGCGACTTCGCTATTGGCCAGCGCATCGGGGATCACGCCGATAACTTCGCCGCCTGCATCAAGCGCGCCCTTGGCCACCGCGCCCATCAGGCCCAGCCGCCCGCCGCCATAGACCACCCCGATCCCGCGCTCTGCCAGCCCGGCACCCACTTCGCGCGCCAACTCCAGATAACGCGGATCCTCGGGCGATGCCGAACCGCAATAAACCGCAAGACGTTTCATGTGCCCACCAGATCCCCGATCATCAAACCTGCAGTCGCCCTGGCGCTTCCGACCACGCCCGGAATGCCTGCGCCGGGGTGCGTCCCAGCACCGACGAGGTAGAAATTGTCAAGCACATCGTCGCGGTTGTGCGCACGGAAATACGCGCTTTGGGTCAGCAGCGGTTCGAGGCTGAAGGCGCTGCCCTTGTAGGCGTTGAGATCGAGCGCGAAATCGCGCGGGGTGTAGTGAAATTTAGTCCGGATGCGTTCGTAAAGGCCGGGGATCAGGCGGCGCTCGATTTCGGCGAGGATGCGTTTCTCGAGGATCGGGCCCATCTCCTGCCAATCGACCGACAGCTTGCCCATGTGTGCCACCGGCACCAATGCGTAGAAAGTGCTCATCCCCTCGGGTGCGACCGACGGATCGGTGACGCTGGGGTGATGGAGGTAGATTGAGAAATCCTGCGGCAGGACGCCGTGATCGAAGATGTCCTGCAGAAGGCCTTCATAGCGCGGGCCGAACAACACGGTGTGATGGGGGATGCCCGGCCATGTCCCCTCGATGCCGAAGTGGACCACGAACAGGCTGGGGCTGAAGCTCTTGTGCGCCAGCT
>CBFGON010000183.1:0-3171 GCA_965650395.1 uncultured Qipengyuania sp.
TCGGTCCTCCAGCGCGCGGCGCAGGCCAAGGATGCGGGCAGCCAGCGGTTCTGCATGGGCGCCGCATGGCGCAACCCCAAGGACCGCGACATGCCCGCGATCGTCGAGATCGTGAAGGGCGTGCGCGCGATGGGCCTCGAAACCTGCATGACGCTGGGGATGCTGACGCCCAAACAGGCCGATATGCTCGCCGAGGCGGGGCTGGATTACTACAACCACAATATCGACAGCAGCCCCGAATATTACGAGCGCGTGATCTCCACCCGGAAGATGGAGGACCGGCTCGATACGCTGCAGAATGTGCGCGATGCGGGCATCAATGTCTGCAGCGGCGGGATCGTCGGCATGGGCGAGACGCGCTCCGACCGGGTGGGCTTCATCCACACGCTCGCCACGCTGCCGCAGCATCCCGAGAGCGTGCCGGTCAACGCGCTGGTACCGGTCAAGGGCACGGTGCTGGGCGATATGCTGGCCGACACGCCGCTCGCCAAGATCGACGATATCGAATTTGTCCGCACGGTGGCGGCGGCGCGCATCACCATGCCGCTGAGCATGGTGCGGCTGAGCGCGGGCCGCGAGAGCATGAGCGAGTCGACCCAGGCCTTGTGCTTCCTCGCCGGCGCGAATTCGATCTTCACCGGCGACAAGCTGCTCACTGCACCCAATGCGGGCGACGACAGCGACGCGGCTCTGTTCGCCAAGCTGGGACTGACCGCGCTGCAACAGGAAGAACCGATGAGAGCTGCACAGATGGAGCCTGCCGAATGATCCGCACCCTGACGACTGCGCTTTGCCTTGCAACCATCGGCCTCGCTGCGCCTGCGAGAGCAAGTGACGATGCACCAAAGACCACGCCCATCACCATCGGGACCACGCACATGCTGGAATACGCGCCGGGCGACCTGCGCGAAATCAATGTGTTTCTGCCGCAAGGTTACGAGGACGGGAAAAGCTATCCGGTCCTGTATCTGATCGACGGTGGCCTGGCGCAGGATTTCTTGCAGGTGGTCGGGGTCGCGCGGCTGAACGAAGGTCTCGAGCGGTCGCGCCCGGCCATAATTGTCGGCATCCAGACCAAGGATCGTCAGGCGGAACTGATCGATACGCCCGGGTCCATCAAGGCGGAGCGGGATGCTTTTCCCACCGCGGGCAACGGAAAGCTGTTTCGTGCCTTCATTCGTGATCGGGTCATTCCCGAAATCGAGGCGAATTATCGCACCGACGGCGAGCGGGCGGTTCTGGGGGAATCGGTGGCCGGCCTGTTCATCGTCAACACCTGGCTCGACGAGCCGTCGCTGTTCACCAGCTACGCCGCAATCAATCCATCGCTCTGGTGGAACGAGGCTGCCAATGGCGAGAGGGCCGCGCAAACTGTGGCCGACGGTGCCGAGCGGGGGCGAATCTACCTCACCTATTCCAACGAAGGACCGATGACGGCGGGCGCAACCACCAAGGTTGCCGAGGCCGCGGGGAAGCGTGGATGCCTGGTGCCGCGTACGGATTTGACGCATGCAACGACGTATCAGCAGGTCATCCCCCAGGCGCTCCAGTTTGTGTTCCCTACCGGCAAGAAATTCGACAAGGAACTGGGCTTCAAGATGGACTGCGCAGGCTAGGCCTTGACGCTCGGCTTTTCCGTCGACGAACTGCTGCCCAAGGCACGCGGGGGCGGGGTGCTCAAGATGGGCCTCGCCAAGCTGGACGAGAGCGAGTGGCTCCAGCCCAACCCCGACCTTGCCTCGCGGGCGCAAGGGTTCGCTGCCTATCCGCAGGGCGTGAGAGCATGAGCGAGGCGACCCAGGCCTTGTGCTTCCTCGCCGGCGCGAACAGCATCTTCACCGGCGACAAACTGCTCACCGCGCCCAACGCGGGCGATGACAGCGACGCGGCGCTGTTCGCCAAGCTGGGCCTCACACCGCTCCGGCAGGAGGAACCGCTGCGCGCCTGCAAGGCCCGCGAACCGGCGGAATAACCCCGCAAACTTGACTCCGGCCCCGAAAGCGCCTCCACAGGGCGCCGCTGGGGCACATCAGCTTAAACAACAATCCGGATCGCTTCTTAGGGTCGTTTCCTTATCCAATGGGGAGTGGACTGATGAAGAAGCTTGCATTGACGATTGCCGCGGCCACCATGGCCGTCGGAACACTGACCGTACCTGCCGTTGCCGAGGCGCAGGAACTGCGCGAGGTCAACTGGTACCGCATCCAGATGATCAAGTGGAAAACGGGCAAGGGCGAACGCGCGCACGAAATCATCGAAATGTTCGAGAAGGTCGACAAGGCGCTCGGCTGGAACGATGTGCTCGATTTCCACATGGGCACGGGCGAATGGGATTCGATTGTCGCTATCCGGATGCGCAACGGCATCGCCGCGATGGGCTGGAAGGAAGATCCCGACGACAAGAAGTGGGAGGCCGAATTCTTCAAGCAGGTCGGCGGCGAGGAGAAGGGCAAGGCGCTGTGGGCCGAATTCGAGGAATGCATGGAGGAATCCCAGACCCAGATCGGCCATATCGACGTGGGTGAATGATCTGAACCGCATAGCTTGCTAGCGGGCCTTCGGTGCGGCATGGACATGGATAGCCATGTCCACCGCCTCCGGAGGCCCGTTTGTTTTTCAGCATCCTGATTGCGTTCGAGTGCGCGGAACAGCCGCGAGCGTGTCGTGCACGGGTGGTGGCAGAGTGACCAACCCTCAAACCCGTCACCCCGAACGTGATCCGGGGTGGTGCTTTTCTTCGAGCACTGCACCCGAAGGCAGCACTATGCCGGATCAAGTCCGGCATGACGGTAATTCGAAGTCGGGAAACACCTACTGATGTTCAAAAAAATCCTCATCGCCAATCGCGGCGAAATCGCGTGCCGGGTTATCAAGACCGCGCGGCGGATGGGTATCGCGACGGTCGCGGTGTATTCCGATGCCGATGCGCGCGCGCCGTTCGTGCGGATGGCGGATGAGGCGGTGCATATCGGCCCGGCGCCCGCGGCGGAAAGCTATCTGATCGCGGACAAGATCATCGCCGCGTGCAAGCAGACAGGGGCAGAGGCGGTGCATCCGGGCTATGGCTTCCTTTCCGAACGCACCAGCTTTGCCGAGGCGCTGGCGACGGAAGGCATCGCCTTCATCGGCCCGCCGGTGAACGCGATCGCCGCGATGGGCGACAAGATCGAG
>CBFGON010000184.1:0-3113 GCA_965650395.1 uncultured Qipengyuania sp.
ATATGCTCGACATCGGGCTTCTGCATCATCTCGAGGAACTGGCGCGCATAGGCGCTCAATGATTCCACGTAACGCCGCTGCCCCTCGGCATAGATCGTGTCGAAGGCGAGGCTCGACTTGCCGCTGCCCGACAGCCCCGTAATCACGATAAGCGCATCGCGCGGCAGATCGATATCGATGCCCTTGAGATTATGCTCCCGCGCGCCGCGGACAGAGATTTGCGTGAGTGCCATGAAGGGAGCGTGTTCCTGAATTGTTCGCTTTGGTCAAGGGGTCGCGCAGCGCGTTCCCCAAGGGTGGTTGCGATGTGGGAAACACCCGGGAAAATACAACGTGCTCGGCCCGTCCACCTTCCGTGCCATATCTGCGACGAGCCGTGTTCGCTTCATCGCAAGGAGGTGGCGATCTGTCGCGGGGTCGGACTATCGTGGCAGCGACGGGAACCAAGGGAGGTCGCACCCATGAAAATCAATCACCTGGCCGGCGCGCTGGCGCTGTCTGCACTTGTCATGCCTGCTGCAGCCATGGCCGATGATCCGAATGATCGGTCAATGCGCAGTGCAGAAGCCCGCGCCCGCGATGCGGCGATCATCCGCCAGCTCAATCGCGATCAGCTCCGCTATGTCCAGCAGCGCGATGCACAATATGCCGAAGGTTGGCAGGCCTATCGCGACTATCCGCGCCAGCAGGCTGATCATCAGCGCCGCATGGAAGAATGGCGTCACGCAGTGCGCATGTGCGAAAGCGGACACCACGAATACTGCGCCCGCTAGACACGGTCCGCAGGCACGCCGGGCGCGAAAAACTTCGGCAGCTCGCATTCGCGAAATGACCCCTGCCGAACGCGGCAGTCAGGCGCTTTCAGCACCTCGGCGAGCGACGCTTCGCCGGGAATTGAAGAAAATGCTTCTCAAGTAAAAATCCCTCTTCTCAGAAATTCTTAAATGAAAGATATATAGCGACCATCACGCGAAGAGGGTCGCACAATATGGATCTCGAATTCTGGCAACTGCCGACGCCGGTTTCTTCGGCCGTGGGCACACCATCAAGCATGCTCCTTTCCAACGGAAACGTCCTGGTACTGTGGTCGCAGAACGGTTCTCCTGGTGCCAGCTTCGCGATTTATGACCAGCTCGGTACAGCTGTTGCCGGTGGCACAATCAATCCCGACGCCGCCGACGCACAATTTGCCTATACCATGCTGCCTGACGAAAACGGCGCATTCACTCTGCTTTACGGTCAGTACACCGGCACGGGTTACGCGCTCTATATCCAGCATTTCAACAGCGCGGCCGAGCCCATCGGCGATGCAATCACGGTCGACAGCGATTATGCCGTCGGCAGCAATGGCGCGGCGCAAATGGTAGAACTGCCCGATGGCGGTTATGCGGTAGTCTATAACAATTTCGGCGATGGCTATGACATCGAGATGCGCATGGTCGACGGTTCCGGCGCCGTCTCCGATGTCATCACGGTCATGACTACTGGAGCCGGTCGCCAGTTCGAACCGCACATCGCTTCTAATGGAACCAATCTGTTCGTGACCTGGTGGGACGAGACCACCCAGGATGTCCGCGGCCAGATGATGAGCCTCGCCGGCACGCCAATCGGCAGTGAATTCCTGGTCCAGTCCAGCGTTACCGGAGATCACAGCCGCCCGCAGATCGATGTCTTTTCGAACGGCAACTACATTGTGGTGTGGGATGCCTATAATGCGCCGGGGGCCGATGCCGACAGCGGCTCTGCACGCGGCCGGCTGTTCGACGCATCCGGCGTCCCGCTGGGCGCCGAGTTTGTCCTCAACGAGAATACAGCGGGATATCAGGGCACGCCGGACGTAACCGTCTTGCCCGATGACAGTTTCATGATTTCCTATTGGGGGCAGAACGATACGGGCGGTTTTCGCTGGTTTAACAGTGATGGCAGCGCGCGCACTGGTACACTCGAATCGAACATGCCGCTCAGCCAGGTTTCGCTGGTGGCAATGGGCGACGGGCGCATGGCGGCCTTTGGCACCGATTCAAGCCTGTATTTCTCGATAATCGACGGTCGCATGGGCCAATACAATGGTGACAATGGCGACAATATCCTCGTCTCGCGCAGGACAGGGGATACCACGATTTACGGCTTTGGCGGGAATGATCGCTTCTACGGCAACAACGATAACGACACATTTTACGGCGGCGGCGGTAATGACGAGTTCCGTTCGCAATTGGGGCAGGATTTCCTTTACGGTGGGGCTGGAAACGACACCTATTATCTGACGGCTTTCAGCAATTCGCAGCAATATCTGACCACCATTGTCGAGTATGCAAGCGAAGGCTTCGACACGGTTCATGTGTATGGCCCCTATACGCTGGCGGCTAATTTCGAGGCGGCCTATCTGTATGAGGAATCGGGGGTCGGCTCGCTTACGGGCAATACGCTCGATAATGTGCTGGGCGGAAACTCGGCTGATAACACGCTGGACGGCGGGGCGGGGAACGACATCGCCTCCTATATAGGGGCAAGCACCGGCGTAACCGTTTCGCTTATTCTCGCCGGAGCAGCGCAAAATACGTTCGGTGCCGGCAACGACACGCTGATTTCGATCGAAGGATTGCACGGCTCGCAATTCGGCGATTGGCTGACCGGTAACGATGCCGCCAACACGCTTGCCGGTTTGGGCGGCGATGACATGCTTGAAGGTCGGGGAGGCAACGACATTATCGACGGCGGCGCGGGCCGCGATTTTGCAAGTTACGCTTCCGCCAGCGCCGGTGTAACCGTGTCGCTGCTGATCGCCGGTACATCGCAGAACACCGTTGGCGCTGGACTGGATACGCTGATTTCCATCGAGAACCTGTGGGGCAGCAGTTTCACAGATAGCTTCACGGCATCGAATGGCGGCAGTTATCTGGCCGGCAATGGCGGCAATGACATTCTTCGCGGTGGCGCGGGCAATGATCGGCTCGATGGTGGCACCGGAACGGATCTGGCAAGCTATGTCCTTGCGACAGCCGGCGTAACGGTTTCGCTCGCAACGCAAAACGCCGAACAGAACACAGTTGGCGCGGGTTTGGACTGGCTCTCCGGCATCGAGAATCTGGACGGGTCGAACTTGGCCGATCAAC
>CBFGON010000185.1:0-2905 GCA_965650395.1 uncultured Qipengyuania sp.
CGATAGGATCGGCGCAACTATCGGGCGACAGATCGGCGGGCAGCGGGTTACCCAGCACAATATGGGCAAAGGCCAGCGCCGCATCGGCCACCTGCTCTTCCGGCCAGCTGGCCGGATCGGCGAAGAAGCGGGCAAACTTTTCGAGCGTGGTGGTCGAGAAGCCGCTGCGGGTCGATCCGAGTCGCTCGAAGAACGAGCCGTGATTCGTCACCAATGCGCTGAGCGCGCCGGTGGTGCGGCCCGTGGCTGCACACCAGGCGGCGGCAGCGTCGCGCAGCTGGTCAATCAGGGAGGGACGATCATGTTCCATGACGGTGCTGATATGGGCATTTGCCCACATCTGTCAACGGGCATCTTCCCGCTACCCGTGGATTTGTCCCGCGGCGATAATGGGAACATGCCCAGCACCCGCGAAATCTTCAACGAACGGCTCAGGCAGCGCATCGCCGAACTCGGCACCAATAACCGCGCCGTCTCGCTCGCCGTCACCGGCAAGCCCGACATGGTGCGCGACGCAATGCGGCGCACCTCCATCCCCAATGCGGCAACCGTCGCCAGACTGGCGGAGGTGCTCGACACCACCAGCGACTGGCTGCTGGGCCATGTCGACACGCACGAACCGGTGCGCAGCGAGGTCAGCATCGCACCGGTGCCGGCGGGGCTGCGCGACGATCGCCCGGGCTGGAACGCCGCTCCCGACGAACGCCTGCCCGTGCTGGGCACAGGCTATTGCGACGATCTGATGGTCGAAGGCGACGACGGGCAGTTCGAGGTCGAGCGCCTGCAGCTGGAGACCGATCACACCGTGCAGATGGTCGCCCGGCCGCCAGCCCTGTGGAATGCACGCGATGCTTACGCCATCTATTTCCACGGCAGCAGCATGGAGCCGCGCTATTACCAGGGCGAACTGGGCATGGTGGATCCGCGCCGTCCGGCAGGTCCCGGCGATTTCGTGGTGGTCCAGCTCAACGACGGCGACAGCGACGACGTGGTGACCGTGCTGGTCAAGCAGCTGGTGCGCGTTGCCGCCACCCATGTCGAGCTGCGCCAGTTCAATCCCGAGCAGACCTTCCGCATCGGCCGCAGCCGCGTGGCCCGCATGCACCGCATCGTGCCGAACAACGAACTTTACGGCTGATCAATCGCGGCTGCGCGAGATCAGCCGCAGCAGATCCTGCACCCTGATCAGCCAATCGAATTCCTCCTCGGCATGGCGCTCGTCGGCCGATACGACGGCATCAATCGCCCGCTGCAGCCAAGGGCCGTAGCGGTCACGATCGGCCTGTGCCGCAAAGCTGCGCAGGCCGATCAGCAAGTCATCGGCATCGGGCGCACTGTGACGCGCCAATCGGGACAGTTCATTGCAGTGCGCATCCCCGCCGCCGAAGCGCAGGCACCAGCTGGCCGTCATGCTGTCGATTGCCTCCCATTCGCGGGGGCAGATTCTGCCATCGCAACCCGCCATGAACACGAGGATGTTGACCATCCGCCTGGCGAGCGGGTCGATCGCGGCAATTCCCTTGCTCGACAGCATCACAAGCAGTGCTGGCGTATCAATCACTTCACCCGTTTCCGGGTCGATGATTTCCGATATCCGGTCAATCCGGAAGCTCCGCGCGGCGCGGCGCTCGTGGCAAAAGGCAAGCAGATTGGTCGGCGGGTTGCCCGTAACGTGCCGCACGGTGATCCGCCGCTGCGACTGCTCGCCAGCTGCGTTCCGGTAACGGATAAACAGCGACAGGGTGAGCGGCTCGCCAACGGCCTCGGGCGCGCCTTCGGCCCGCTCGTCCTGTTCATCTGCAGATGGATCAACCTCGACATGTGATCCGGCGGGAATCGGGGGCACGACGCGCCGCTCGCCGATCGACTGGCCCAGCACTTCCAGCACTTCGGCAACGGTTCTCCGCACCATATTGCCCCTCCCCGCAGCGATTCATGACGGCCCGGACCATGCCCTATCGAACCCTGCCCGACAAGAATAAGGGCATTTGCCCACATTATCGCTTGACATGGGCATTTGCCCACATGATGCTAAGGGCAATTCAACAGGAGTTGCCCGATGCTCAGAGCTGCCGCCCCCTTCCCCTTCAACGGTGCCGAGGCCTTTGTCCGCAAGACGGGCGAAAAAGTGCGCATCGTGCGTGACAATGGCGATGGCACGCGGTTCGTTGCCAAGGCCGGCACCCGCGCGATCCCCCAGTTGGGCCGCATCGCCAGCGGCAATTGCAACATCGCGCTGCGCGATCTCTTCGCCACCGAGTTGGAGGCGCTGAGGGGCAAGCGCGACCGCCGCCGGAAAGCGGCATGATCCTGCGCTTCGCCCTGCGCACCGGCTTCGGCTGCACCCTGCTCACGCTGGCCAACGCGGTGCTGCTCGCCCCTGGCCGCCGGTTCGGCGTGGGCGATATCGTTCTCGCGGCGCTGCTCGCTGCCGGGCTCATTGCCGCTGTCGAGGAGCATTTCGCATGACTGCCTTGCCCACCGGCCCCTCGCTCGCCGAACTGGCGCTGGGCGAATACACCGCCCGCCGCGATGCTGCCGATCGCAGGCTGGCCGCGCGCGAGCTGACCCCCCAGCAGGCCGAGGCGCATCTGCGCCCCTGGGCGGCGCTGGCGCTGCGCTGCGGCGTGGATCCGGCGCAGCTGCATGACGATGTCCGCCTGCTGCGTGACGCCATCGTGGCGGGCAACGGCATGTCCGCGGCGCGCGCCGCCTGCATGATCGCCGACGATATCTGCCCCATCGCCCGCGTGCGCGAAGTGGTGGGCGCGGCGCGCAACGCCATGATCGCGCGCGGCATTGCCGATCCCACCGAGGCGCGCGGCCAGCGCGGCAAGGCGCTGATCACCCTCGCCATCGCCATCGGCGTGCCCAACCCGGTGGACACACCCCACGAAAGGAAAGC
>CBFGON010000186.1:0-2859 GCA_965650395.1 uncultured Qipengyuania sp.
GGTGATCCCCCGCGACCGCCACGCGATGTTCTTCGCGACGCTGGGCGTGATCGCCAGCAGCATCGAGAACGTCGCCATCGAGATCCGCCACATGCAGCGGACCGAGGTGCTGGAGGCGGAGGAGTATTTCTCGCCCGGCCAGAAGGGTTCGAGCGCCATGCCGCACAAGCGCAACCCGATCCTGACCGAGAACCTGACCGGACAGGCACGCATGATTCGCGCCTATGCCCTGCCCGCGCTGGAGAATGTGGCACTGTGGCACGAGCGCGATATTTCGCATTCCTCGGTCGAACGGTTCATCGGGCCCGACGCCACCATCACGCTCGATTTCGCGCTCGCGCGGCTGACCGGCGTGGTCGACAAGCTGCTGATCTACCCCGAACGGATGCAGGCCAACATGGACCGCATGGGCGGGCTGATCCATTCGCAGCGCGTGCTGCTGGCGCTGACGCAGGCAGGCGTGAGCCGCGAGGACGCCTATCGCCTGGTCCAGCGCAATGCGATGAAGGTGTGGGAATCGGACGGGCGGCTGATGCTGCTCGACTTGCTTAAACAGGACGCCGAAGTCACCGCCGCGCTTTCGGAAGCCGAGCTCGAGGACAAGTTCGATCTCGACTACCATTTCAAGCAGGTCGACACGATCTTCGCACGCGTCTTCGGCTGACCATTGACAGACCCGCTGGACGCACCGCAAAGCCGCGCCTAGCATAGAAGAACAGACTTTTGGGGAGCCTGCCATATGCAAATTGTCCGCACGATCCTTTGGGTCCTACTGCTGGTGGCCGTGCTTGCCTTCTCCTTCGGCAATTGGGACCGGCAGATCGATGTGCGGATCTGGCCGGGTATCGTGTGGGATACACGTGTGCCGGCGCTGGTAATCGTGTCCTTCCTTCTTGGACTGGTGCCGATGTGGCTTTACCACCGCGGCGTGCGCTGGCGGCAGGGTCGCCGGATTTCGGCGCTCGAAACCGCGACAACCAAGATGGCCAGCCCACGTGTGGATGCGCCTGCACCGTCGCCCAGTACACCGATGCGCCCTGAACCTGCCAATCCGGTCGATCCGGTACCGACCGACCGGGCATGAGCAACCCGGTCTATCTCGCTCTCGACGTTCCGCGCCTGCGAGACGCCGTTGCTCTGGCGGAAAAGGTCAAAGCACATGTCGGCGGCATCAAGCTAGGGCTGGAGTTCTTTTGCGCCCACGGCTCGCACGGCGTGCACATGATCGGGCAGCTTGGACTGCCGATCTTCCTCGACCTCAAGCTCTACGACATTCCCAACACGGTCGCTGGCGCGATGTATGCGATTCACCAGCTGGAACCCGCTATCGTCACGATCCACGCCAGCGGCGGCCGCGCGATGATGGAGGATGCCAAGGCCGCTGCGGGCGAGAATACCAAAGTTGTCGGCGTCACCATGCTTACCAGCATGGATGATCGCGATCTGCAGCGCACGGGTATCGAGGGCAGTGCGCATGATCATGTCATGCGGCTTGCCGAACTGGCGCAAGACAGCGGGCTGGATGGCATCGTTTGTTCCGGGCAGGAGGTCAAATCGGTTCATGACCAGTGGAAAGACGGCTATTTCGTCGTTCCCGGCCTGCGCCCGGCTGGCAGCGCAGCGGGCGACCAGAAACGCGTCGTAACCCCGCGTCAGGCACGAGACGATGGCGCCAGCGTCCTTGTAATCGGCAGGCCGATCAGCCGCGCGGAAGACCCGGCAGCCGCAGCCCGAGCGATCGAAGCGACGCTGTAAGGCGCTCTCATGCAGGTCGAAATCAAGATCTGTGGTTTGACTACCGCAGGTGCAGTCGAATCAGCCATCTCGGCCAGCGCCGACTATTGCGGCTTCGTTGTGTTTCCCCCGTCACCCCGCCACGTAGACTTGGAAACTCTTCGAAGGCTGGGCGAGCATGCCGCCGGACATATCAAGCGTGTCGGATTGTTCGTTGACGCTTCAGACAGCCAGCTCGGCGAAGCAGTGGCTACCGGCGCGTTCGATGCGCTGCAGTTTCACGGTGAGGAAACGCCAGAGCGAGTGGCGCGCGTGAAAGCGCGCTTCGGGCTGCCCGTGTGGAAGGCCGTTCCAGTCTCGACACGGGGCGATGTTGAACGGGCCTTACGGTATGAGGGATCAGCAGACCTCCTGCTATTCGACGCGAAGACACCCACAGATGCGGCCCTCCCGGGTGGCATGGGGCTGCGGTTCGACTGGTCGCTGCTGGCAGGGTTCCGTTCACCTGTCCGCTGGGGCCTTGCCGGTGGGCTGTCACCCGCCAATGTCAGCGAGGCCATACGCGTCACCGGCGCGCCACTGGTCGACACTTCCTCCGGCGTCGAAAGCGCGCCGGGCTTGAAGGACCGGGAACTCATCCGCGCCTTCTGCGACGCTGCCCGCAACGCTTGACGCGCGGCACAATCCTGCTATGCGCGCGCCTTCGCTAATTGGCCCTGCACCCCGGTGAAGCAGTGGCCGCGTCGGACTTTCGGTCCGGCGGTGCGATGCCGGGTTGAATGGCCGCCACTGGGGCGGTCCGCAAATCGAAGGAAAGACTTATGTCGAAGCGCAAAAGCGCCAAGTACAAACTCGACCGCCGGATGGGTGAAAACATCTGGGGCCGTCCCAATTCCCCGGTCAACAAGCGTTCGTATGGCCCCGGCCAGCACGGCCAGCGCCGCAAGAGCAAGATGTCGGATTTCGGTCTGCAGCTGCGCGCCAAGCAGAAGCTCAAGGGCTATTACGGCGATGTGACCGAAAAGCAGTTCAAGCGCACCTATCAGGAAGCGTCGCGCATGAAGGGCGATACCAGCCAGAACCTGATCGGCCTGCTCGAACAGCGTCTGGACATGGTGGTCTATC
>CBFGON010000187.1:0-2830 GCA_965650395.1 uncultured Qipengyuania sp.
GATCGCCGCGCTCGAGGCAGAGTTACCCGGTGTGACCGGGGATGCGGCGCGCAAGGCCGAGATCGAAGACAAGCTCAAGGGATTGAAGGACGACCAGCAGGGCCTTGGCATGGTGCTCGGTGATGTCACCACCAATGTCGAACGCGATTTCAAGGCAGGCTTCGAGGAAAGTCCGCTCCCCGAAGGCAATCCGATCTCCGAAGCTATCCAGCATGTAACCGCAAATCCGCAACTGGCGATCTACAAGGCGCAAACCAATGCCTACAAGTTCAGCTGGATGCTGATTCCGCTGAGCGTACCGTTCGTATGGCTGCTGTTTCCCTTCAGCCGGCGCTTCAGGGGCTATGACCACACCGTGTTCGCGACCTATTCGATCACATTCATGATCGCGCTGGTGGCACTGGTGAGCCTGCTGTTCTTCTACAATCTCGGTTCGATCGGCGGGATGTTGCTGCTCTACGCGCCACTCCACATGTACCGGCAGTTGCGCGGCACTTACGATCTGGGGCGTTGGGGGGCGTTCTGGCGGATGCTTGCGCTCAGCCTGTTTGCATGGATTGCGATCGCGCTGTTCGCCAGCGCGATCGCAGTCATGGTTGCCTGACGGGATTATCCCGCCAGGCAGGGCGCAAGGTCACGCGCCTTGCGGTGCGCCTTCGCCGCCAAACTTCTTGCCCGCCTTGGGCACAGCCGATCCGCTGGTCGGGCGCAGCTGCACCGGACCCTTGGGCGCATCGGGACGGTCGATCTTGCCGTCCTTCATCAGCTGGTCAATTTCCTCGCCGGTCAGCGTCTCATATTCGAGCAGCGCCTGCGCGAGCAGGTGGAGCTTGTCCTCCTGCGCCTTGAGCACTTCGGTCGCGCGGGCCAGCCCGCCTTCGACCAGCGATTTGATCTCTGCGTCGATCAGCTTGTTGGTATCGGCGCCCGCCATGGTGCGCGCGGTCTGGCCCATGCCGAGATAGCCTTCCTGGCTTGCCTCATATTGCAGCGGGCCGAGCTTGTCCGACATGCCCCATTTGGTGACCATATTGCGGGCAAGGTCGGTGGCGTACTGGATATCGCCCGAAGCGCCGCTCGACACCTTGTCATGGCCGAAGATGATCTCTTCCGCCACGCGCCCGCCCATCGCCACGGCGAGGTTGGCGTGCATCTTGTCGCGGTGGTACGAGTAATTGTCCCGCTCTGGCAGGCGCATTACCATGCCCAGAGCGCGGCCGCGCGGGATGATGGTGGCCTTGTGGATCGGGTCCGATGCGGCCTCGTTGATGCTGACGAGCGCATGCCCGGCCTCGTGATAGGCGGTCATCTTCTTCTCGTCCTCGGTCATCACCATGCTGCGGCGCTCGGCGCCCATCATGACCTTGTCCTTGGCGTCCTCGAACTCCTGCATCGCCACCAGACGCTTGTTGCGCCGCGCGGCAAGCAGCGCCGCCTCGTTGACGAGGTTTGCGAGGTCCGCACCCGAGAAACCGGGCGTGCCGCGCGCGATGGTGCGCGGGTTCACATCGGGCGCCAGCGGCACCTTCTTCATATGCACGCTGAGAATCTTCTCGCGGCCCTCAATGTCGGGGATCGGCACCACGACCTGACGGTCGAAGCGGCCCGGGCGCAGCAGCGCCGGGTCGAGCACATCGGGACGGTTGGTGGCGGCGATGATGATGATGCCTTCGTTCGCCTCGAACCCGTCCATCTCGACCAGCAACTGGTTCAGCGTCTGCTCGCGCTCGTCGTTCGAATTGCCCAGGCCATGGCCGCGCGAACGGCCGACCGCATCGATTTCGTCGATGAAGACAATACAGGGCGCATTCTTCTTGGCCTGTTCGAACATGTCGCGCACGCGACTGGCACCGACGCCGACGAACATTTCGACGAAGTCCGAGCCTGAAATGGTGAAGAAGGGCACGCCTGCCTCGCCTGCAATCGCGCGGGCGAGCAGCGTCTTGCCGGTGCCGGGCGAACCGACCAGCAGCGCGCCCTTGGGAATCTGGCCTCCGAGCTTGGAGAATCGGCTGGGGTCCTTGAGGAACTCGACAATTTCCTCCAGTTCTTCGCGCGCTTCATCGATGCCGGCGACATCTTCAAACGTCACGCGACCCTGCTTTTCGGTCAGCATCTTGGCTTTGGATTTGCCAAAGCCCATCGCCCCGCCAGCACCGCCGCCTTTCTGCACCTGGCGCAGCGCGAAGAAGGCGATGCCGAGGATCAGCACGAAGGGCAGCATCTGGATCAGCGCATAGAGCAGGATATTGCCGCTATCGGCTTCCTTGCCCGAATATTTGACGCCGTTTTCTTCCAGCAGCTTCGGCAGCGAAGTATCGTTCTTCACCGGAACGGTGTTGAAAGTCTCGTTGTTTTTGGTGGTGCCGACGATGCGATCGTCCGAAATCTCGACCGATTTGACCGTGCCTTCGGCGACCTTCTGCTTGAAATCCGAATAGAGCAGCGGCGTGCCTGTATTCTGGCTGCTGCCGCCGAAGATCGAAACGATCATCAGCAGGCCGAGGAATATCCCGCCCCATACGAGCAGGCTCTTGATCCACGGGTTTGGACCATTGCCCTCGGGCTCTTGGTTCTGATCGTCGTTCTGGTCGCGCATTTGCGGCAGTCCTTTCCTGTCGCTGCAGATGTAAGCGCAAGGCGATGAATGACAAGTTTAGGGACGCGAAAATACGTCCGGCTCATCCAACCATGCGGTCTATCAGCCAATAGGAGCCGGTAATGCCAATTCCATAGGCGGCCAGGTGCACCACCTGTGCTTCGGTTTGCGGTCGAAAACGGCGCAGAAAGGCAATCAATCCAAGCAGCCCGGCGATCACCGGCAACTGGC
>CBFGON010000188.1:0-2771 GCA_965650395.1 uncultured Qipengyuania sp.
GGCCAGCCGCGACAATCCCCGCCCAGCCTGCAGTCTGCGCCAGCCGGTCGTCACCGCCGGCGACCTGCCGGTCGAGCCAGCGGGCGTTCGTCTCGATGGCTTCGAGCATGGTCTGCTTGAGCCGCGCACCTTCGCCCGATAGCACCAGCGGCGCATGGACCAGCCATGCCATCAGCCTGAGGCCTGCCAGCTCCACGCTCCACGCCGGCCCCTTGCCCGGCTGCGGATTGGCCTTGTGCCAGGCGGTGAAGATCCGCCCCGCCGTGGCGGCGCATTGCGTGCGCGGTGCGCTGGCGGCAAGATCGCGCATCCAGGTGAATCCGTGGACCGCGCGGATAAAGGGCGGGGTGAGCTTGGACGGCGATGCAAAGTCGAGCTTGCCGATCGGCGCTTTCAGCCCGGCGACCATGAAATGCCCCGCGCGCAGCGCAACACCCGCCGCGCGGTCACCCAAGAGCGGGCTTTCGACCGTACCCAACAGGCGCAGGCTGGCAGGCTTGCGCAGCGGCGCGCACAGCACCGAACCGGGCACGCCGATGCGATAGGCCCAGCGGATGGTGGAATCGATCAGCCCGGTATTGGGCGGCTGGAAATCGGACAGCACCAGCGACCGCGCGGGTTCGAGCGGCGCGGCATCGACCAGCGTTTCCACCTCGCGCTTCACCACCAATGGCTCCTCGCGCGATTGCAGCGGCAGCGCGGGCGCGTCCTCGTCACGGACCGGACGGTGCGCGACGCTGAGCAGGTCCCGCTGCCCCGCGTTCATGCCAGCCCCTTCAGCGCGGCGATATTTGCCGCGTATCTATCGGGCCCGCCGCGGAATGTGGCTGAGCCGGCCACCAGCACATCGGCCCCGGCCTCTATGCACAGCGGCGCAGTAACCGGATCGACCCCGCCATCGACCTCGAGGAAGATCGGCTTGCCCAGCGCATCGATGCGCTTGCGGATCGCCTCAATCTTGCGCAGTTGCGAATGGATGAAGCTCTGTCCGCCAAAGCCGGGATTGACGCTCATCACCAGCACCAGATCGACATCTTCGAGCACATAATCGAGCGCCTCCACACTGGTGCCGGGATTGAGCACCACACCCGCCTTCTTGCCCAGCGCATGAATCGCCTGCAGCGTGCGGTGGATATGCGGCCCGGCTTCGGGATGGACGGTGATGATATCCGCACCGGCCTCGGCAAAGGCTTCAAGGAAGGGATCGACCGGCGCGATCATCAGATGGACATCGAAGGTCTTGGCGGTATGCGGGCGCAGCGCCTTCACCACTGCCGGGCCGATGGTGATATTGGGCACGTAATGCCCGTCCATCACATCGATATGAATCCAGTCGGCCCCTGCCTCGTCGACCGCGCGAACTTCTTCGCCCAGCCGGGCAAAATCGGCGGAAAGGATGGAAGGGGAAATCAGCGGGGCAGTCATAAGCGCTTGGGGCCTGTCGCGTGGAGCCTGCTTCCAGCGGTTACGCGCGCGAGGGGGCGGTTAACAAGCAGGCAACCCCCGCTTTTCCACGGTGAACGGGTTGGAACCGGCAGGCTGCGCGATTAGAACGGCGAAATGGCCGCAATCCGCAAGCTCACCGGCAATTTCGTTGCCACCGATGTCGATGGCGAAGTGCTGATCGTCGATCTCGACGGCGGCGAGCTGTTCTCGCTCTCGGGCACGGCAAAGGCGGTGTGGGAAGCGATCGACGGGGAACGCGATGCGGCGGCCATCGCCGACTTGCTGGCGGAAACTTATGACGGCAACACCGCGCGTATCGTGGCCGATGTCGCAGCGCTGGTCGAGGAGCTCGAAGCCGCGGCGCTGGTTGGCCGCGCCTGATTTACCATTTCCGCCCGCCTTGCTATAAGACCTTGCGAGCAACAGGAATTGTAATGACCGAGATCAAGAACAGCCCTTCGGACAAGCGCCAGGAATGGACCCGCCCCGAACTCGTGCGCCTCGGCACGATCCGCGATATTGCGCAGGGGCCAAATCCCCTTTTGCAGGCAAATAACGACAAGAGGTCCTGACCGGACGCTAGATCCCGACAGCGATGATTGCCGCGCGGCTCATCCGGGGTGGTCCGGCAACCGGTGATGCCGGGAAAATCGAACAGGCGCTCAGGCGCTATCACGGCCGGGAAATCCAGACGATCGATTGCGGGGGGCAATTCCTTGCCGCCGCATCCCGCGACCATGTCGGCAAGGCGGCGGGGGTTGCCGCTGCACTGACCGGGTGGATCGACAATGCGGCTGAACTTGCCAGCGAGCTGGGCGTTCAACCGGACAATCCGGCCATGCTGTATTCTGCTGCGCTGGGGCGCTGGGGAAGCGCAGCCGATGCCCACGTCATCGGCAGTTACGCCGCCGCAGCTGTCCTGCCCGATAACAGGCTGCATCTGGCGCGCAGCCCGTGGGACGCCCCGCCGCTCTATTATCACTGCGACAGTGCGGGGGTGATCGCATCGCCGCTGCTGCGCGTGCTGTTTGCTGTCGGTGTGCCGCGAGAGTTCGACCACGACCGGATGATCGACAATCTCGCCTATGACTGGCGTTCGGGGGATGATGCGGCCTGGTATCGCGATGTCTTTATCGTGCCGCTGGGCGCCCATGTGCGGATCGAAGGCGCGCACCGCGAAGTGAACCGCTGGTATAAATCGCCAGTGCCGATGGCCGAACGCGATTATCGCGAGGAGGAAGCAGTCGGGCAGGCGCTGGCGCTGCTCGACGAGGCAGCACAAAAGGCGCTGGCATGGGCGGGGCGGCCCGCGCTGACACTATCGG
>CBFGON010000189.1:0-2767 GCA_965650395.1 uncultured Qipengyuania sp.
GCCAAGCTCCAGCCCGATCACGCCGCCGCCGATGACGACCATCTTCTTCGGCACCGCCTTCAGTTCCAGCGCGCCGGTGCTGTCGACCACGATCTGCTTGGCGTTGTCGACTTCGACGCCGGGGAGCGGGGTGACCGATGAGCCGGTAGCGATGATGATATTCTTCGCCGTGACCTTCTCACCGCCGACCTCGACCGTGTGCGCGTCAACGAAGCTGGCGTAACCCTTCTTCCAGTCGACCTTGTTCTTCTTGAACAGGAACTCGATGCCCTTGGTCAGGCCGCCGACGGCATCGAGCCGCTGCGCGTGCATCTTGTCGAGGTTGAGCTTGGGCTTCACCTCGATGCCCATGTCTTCCATCGCGCCATTGCTGGCCGCGTCAAAGAACTCGCTGGCGTGGAGCATCGCCTTGGAAGGGATACAACCGACGTTGAGGCAGGTTCCGCCCAGCGTTTCGCGCCCTTCGGCGCAGGCGGTCTTCAGCCCCAGCTGCGCCGCGCGGATCGCCGCGACATAACCGCCGGGTCCGGCACCGATAACGAGGACGTCATAGTCGTAGTTTTGCTCAGCCATGTTCTCTTCTCGTCGTCCGTGTCTCTTAGAGGTCGATCAGAATCCGGGTCGGATCCTCGATCGCTTCCTTGATGATCTTGAGCGCGGTTACAGCTTCGCGCCCGTCGATCAGGCGGTGGTCATAGCTGAGCGCGATATACATCATCGGGCGGATCACGATCTCGCCGTTGCGGACCACGGGGCGGTCCTCGATCCGGTGGAGGCCCAGCACCGCGCTCTGCGGCGGGTTGATGATCGGGGTCGACATCAGTGATCCGAACACGCCGCCGTTGGAGATGGTGAAAGTGCCACCGCTCATGTCGGCCATGGTCAGCGTGCCTTCCTTGGCGCGCTTGCCGAAATCGGCGATGTCCTTTTCGATCTGCGCAAAGCCCTTGGCCTGTGCGTCGCGGACCACAGGGACGACCAGACCGTTGGGGGCCGAAACTGCTACCGAGATATCGACGAAGTCGTGATAAACGATCTCGTCGCCTTCGATATAGGCGTTGACGCTCGGAACGTCCTTCAGCGCAAGGCAGGCGGCCTTGGCGAAGAAGCCCATGAAGCCGAGCCGGATGTCGTGCTTCTTGGCGAACAGATCCTTGTACTTGTCGCGCGCTTCCATGACCGCGGTCATGTCGACATCGTTGAAGGTGGTAAGCAGCGCGGCCGTGTCCTGCGCGCTCTTCAAACGCTTGGCGATGGTCTGGCGCATCCGCGTCATCTTAACCCGTTCCTCGCGGCGCTCGCCGGTTGCTGCCGGTGCAGCGGAGGCGGCTGCTGCCGGGGCGGCAGCGGGAGCCGGGTCGTCGCCCTTGGCCTTGGCGGCTGCGATCACGTCTTCCTTGGTCAGGCGGCCATCCTTGCCGCTGCCCTTGATGGTCGAGGGATCGACACCGTGTTCGAGCACTGCGCGGCGTACCGCGGGGCTGAGCGTCTGGGCGCCGTCACCGGTGGCTTCCTTGGCCTGTGCAGGGGCCTGTGCAGGAGCGGGAGCGGGTGCAGCTTCTGCAGTCGGTTCGGGCGTCGGGGCAGGTGCTTCGCGTTCCTTGACCTCGGTGCTTTCGCCTGCCGCAACACCATCCTCGATCACCGCGATAACCGCGCCGACTTCGACCGTGTCGCCAACCGCGACCTTGAATTCCTTGATCGTGCCGGCGACGGGCGAGGGTGCCTCGACTGCAACCTTGTCGGTTTCGAGGCTGACGATCGGCTCGTCCACCTTCACCGTATCGCCGACCTGCTTGAGCAGTTCGCCAATGGTGGCTTCGGTAACGCTCTCGCCGAGCACGGGGACTTTGACTTCAGTGGCCATAATGGTTCCTCAGGCCTTCTTCTTGCTGTTCTGGGATTTTTCGGCACGCAAGGCTGCACCGCCATCGGCCAGGCCGAGAGCGATATTGACGAGCGATTCCTGCTGCGCTTGGTGGCGGCTGGCAAAACCTGTCGCGGGCGATGCTGCGGGTTCGCGACCGGCATAAAAGGGGCGCATGCCCTTGTGCCCGGCCTTTTCGGCGGCGTCCTCAATCAGACGGTCCACAAAGAACCAGGCGCCATTATTCTTAGGTTCTTCCTGACACCAAACGACTGATTCGAGGTTAATCAAGCGCTTCATCCGCACTGCCAGCGGCTCGCCGGGGAAGGGATAGAGCTGTTCGATGCGGACGATGGAGACATCCTCCAGACCCGCTTCGTCACGCCGCTGCATCAGATCGTAGGCCACCTTGCCGCTACACAGCACCAGGCGCTTCACCTTCTTGTCGTCGATTTCCTTCATGTCGGATTTGAGCCGCATGAAGTGCGTATCACCTTGAAAAGACGCCGCATCGCTCTTCGCCATCGGGTGGCGCAGCAGCGATTTGGGGGTCATGATCACCAGCGGTTTGCGGAAGCTGCGCAGCATCTGGCGGCGCAACACGTGGAAATAGTTCGCCGGTTCGGTGATGTTGCAGACGCAGATATTGTCGTTGGCGCACAGCTGCAGAAAGCGTTCGAGACGCGCCGAACTATGCTCCGGCCCTTGCCCTTCATAACCATGCGGCAGCAGCAGGACGAGGCCATTGGCACGCAGCCACTTGGCTTCGCCCGCGGCGATGAACTGGTCGATCATGATCTGCGCGCCGTTCATGAAATCGCCGAACTGCGCTTCCCACATCACCAGGCTTTTTGGATCTGCCATGGCAAAACCATACTCGAAGCCGAGCACGCCATATTC
>CBFGON010000190.1:0-2759 GCA_965650395.1 uncultured Qipengyuania sp.
ACGAAGTCATCAGGGTATAGAGTGCGATGCGCTTACCCGATTGGCTGCCCTTTCTGTCGTTTCGATTTTGATCATCGCAGACAAAACAGCGCGGATCTTTTCTCGTCCCTTGTGGCTTAACCGCACAAACGAACGGCGTTCATCGGTGTGATCGGGCGACCGAACGATCATGCCGGTATCAACCAACGAACCGATACAGCGCAGTGCTGTGGTCGTTGGAACGCCGGCCGCAAGGCACGCGCTGGTGATGCTGACTTCCCTGCCACTAAGTTCCTGGGCGAACAGATCGAGCATAAGATTCCAGGGAGCCTCTGAAAACCATTCATGTGGCAGAAACTTCTGGCGCATTTGCCTTCGAGCAAGTTCTCGGCGGGCAGCGAGATGGAGATCATTATCGGATATTACAGAAACTGAGGTTTCGACCGGCGCTTCGCCCAGCGCCATTGCGCGCTGTTCCTGTAACATGAATGGGTTCCCGTCTTGCCCGGTAAGTCCGATCAACTGTTCGGCAAGTGCACGCAGCCGGGCTGCCTCATGCTCGTTCATAGGTACCCCCTGTCCTGAAGACTGGTGATTGATCCTGCGGCGACGATCAGATGGTCCACGATGCGCAGACCCAGCCCCTGCATCTTGTAGTCAAGCTGCTTGGTGTTGCGAATATCTGAGGCACTGGGCAGGCTTGCGCCTGAAGGATGATTATGCGCCAGAACGACACCGGCACTGTCGAAAGACAGGGCCCTGCCAATGATCCGGCGCATCGGAACGGGAACTTCTCCGTGACCGCCTTCGGCCATGATTTCTTCCGACAGGACCATTCCATTCGCATCGAGAAAAAACGCGATCAGCCGTTCGTGTCGAAGGCCGCCCATAGTAGCCATCAGATATTCGTAAAGTGCGGTCCGGGTTTCATGGATATTGGTGCGCACGACATTTTCGCGCATGCCGCAAAGCACAAGATCACGAGCTCCCACCAGCCAGTTGACCCATTCTTCTCCGGGCAGTTCCACCTGACGCAGATCATCCTCGGAGGCGTTGGTAATCGCGGCAATCGAACCAAACCGCTCAAGCAGCCGGCCGGCCAACTCTGCCGGATTGCTGTCGTGGTGCTTCAGGGCAGCAGTTACTACCGCTACCGCGCTTTTCGTCCCGGGAACCTCTGCAGATAAACGGCCGTTCCGGTGATGGTCATGATCAGCCAGAATGGCCAACGATCCATTACTGCGTATCCCAGTGCAGGCATCGGCAGTTCGAGGAGGCGCGCAATGTGCGCGAAAACCGAGAGCAGCTGTGCGGAGCAGACCCATAGCAACCACCACCTATCGTTGCGCAGCCAGGCGTAGATGAAAATCGCAAGAGCTACGAAATCCAGCACCATGCGGTGGTAGGGCATGTCCAGGCGATGGCTCCACACGCCCGCGACAACTGCATGAAGCGAAGATAGCAGAAACGAGGCCGCTAACGTCGTCGCTACGAGACGATGGGCACCGTCGCCGCGCCGCCAGGCTAACAGGGTGACGAGCGCCAGCAGCGCAGCCTGGGCTAAAAAGCGTTCCATGGCGTGTGTGCTGGCGCATCGCGACCCCCAAATGCAACTCAGGCAGCTATCGTTTCGCCGGAATTCTCGCCTGTTGTAAACGCATTGTCCGGGCAGGTCGGCTCTTCTGGGCCGCATGTTTCCCGGTGAATGTCGAGAAGCAGGTTATGCGTGCGGACAGCTTCGCTGCGCGCTTGTACCAGCGCCGCCGCCATCTTCTGCACCCGCTGGAATGTCGCGTGGACCTTGGCAGGCGGTGCTGTGTTGTCGCGCGCGGCGATGGCGCAGCTGTGCATGAGTGCAGTGGCATCGACCAGTGCAGCGGCGATTGATTGTTCGGATGAAACCATCTCTCGAGAAAGACGGGCGACGGCGGCTTGACGATACAACATGGGCATTTCTCCTCGGCTGACCAGACCGGGGAGATCGCGGATCCTAGCTGCCTACGAACCTTGTCGCGAGCGCGCTGATACCTTGGGCGGTGGCAACGATGAGCGCAAAGCACATCAGCAAGAGCATTGCCGCAGCGAGCACAGCGGCAAGCTTGCCCCCCGTTCCAAGGTCGGATGGCCTTATCCCCGGCCACATCGGGTATCGTCGCTGTTCCCAGCCCATCCGGCCGTCTATGGCCAGCGAGTCATGGAAGACCAGATCCGGTTCCCTCTGCCCTTCGGCTTCTGGCCATTGAGCGGTCCGAGGTGAAAGAGGGATCGGACCATATGTGGTTCGATCACATATGTCTCGCCAGCTGCGATAGAGCCGGACAAGATCATTTCGGGGTATACCATCGAGGTGCTGGCGCAGCGCGTCGATCCGCTGATCTGCAGTGCGAGGAGCGATGCCGAGTTCGGCTGCTATCTGCTTCGATGTAAAACCTTCGGCAGCAAGCTCCAAGGCTTCGCGCTGCTTTGGCGTGGCCTGTGCGAATGCTTCAAAGGCGTAACTCTCGTGCATGAATCCTCAGTAGCACACAGACCGCCCGAACCCGAAACATTGATATCGGTCAATCTGCAGCGATTTCTGCTCGCAGTTTTTCGATCGCCTGATTCAGATCGATTGCGGCAAGCGACAGCCGAAGTTCGTCGCACAGCAGCAGTTGCTCCTCGAGGCGAATGATAATCGCCTGTATTGATTCGGTTCGCTCTTGTCGACCGCTCATCGGACCCGTTCGCAAATCTGACATAGGGCAAAGCATAGAAAATTTATTGTCAATATCCAGTAATGA
>CBFGON010000191.1:0-2658 GCA_965650395.1 uncultured Qipengyuania sp.
GTGCGCAGGTTCGATGCGTTCTGGATGGCGATCAGGTCACGCGTCGCCTGGCTCATCGCTTCGCGGCTGGCGATCAGCTGGGTCAGGCTTGCGCCCGCATTCGCCAGTGCCGATTGTGCGGTGCTGATCGGCAGGTTCGATGCCTTGCTGACCTCGACAATGCTGGCGCACAGATGGGCAAGCGACATCACCGCCTTGTCGACTGCATCGACAGAGCTCTGGGTGTCCTTGGCCACGACCTGGCCTGCGGCGGGTTCGATATCATGCATCAGCGTGTTCCTTTCTCGCCGTGTCCGGGAATCGGCTGACGGCGGGCCAAGAAAGTCATCGAACAAGGCCCTTGGCCATTTCAGAAACGCCCAGAATGGACAGGACAAAAGTGCAGGTGGCCATGACGCAGAACACCGTCAGCCGCACGATCCATGCGATGTGCTCGGCCCGCGGTGCCGTATTGGCCGAACCGCCAAGCGGGGGCACGATGCGCCGTGCACGCGGCGCCGATGTGCGCGCGGGCACTGGCGCCTGAGCGACTATCAGCGAATCCGGTTGAAGGAACAGCATGCTTGCAGGAGCGCCCGCCGCTTCGCGTTCCAGCCGGTAGAGTTCGGAAACCGCCGCCATCCGGTTGGGCACGCCCAATGCCTCCATCGCCGCAGCGATATGCTGGTCGACCGTGCGCGGCGAGATGCCCAGCCGGCGGGCGATCTGCTTCGACGACAGCCCTTCCTTGACCAGCATCATGCAGTCGCGCTGGCGGCCTTTGAGGGTGGGGACCGGTGTGGAATCCATCTGCGCCGAAACTTCCTCCATTTTGGAGCAAGCTATTGCATTGGCACATGGACTGGGCAAGCGCGGCGCGCTGAAGATCGGACGAACCGATGGCCTAGCGCCTGCGGACAAACTCCGCGCGCAGCACCAGACCCTTGATGCCGGGGTATTTGCAGTCGATCTCCTGCGCATCGCCGGTCAGCCGGATCGAGGGGATGAGCGTGCCCTGCTTCAGCGTCTGGCCTGCACCCTTGACGGTCAGATCCTTGATCAGTGTGACGGCATCGCCATCGGCCAACAGATTGCCCACCGCGTCGCGCACTTCGACCGCGCTTTCGGCGGCCTGTTTCGCGGCGAGTTCGCTGGCGGGCATCCATTCGCCGCTGTCCTCGTCATAGACATAGTCTTCGTCGTCTTGCGCCATCTGGCATTTCTCCTGCTGGCCGCCCCTTGGCAGGTGGAACGGGGCGAGGGAAGAGCCTCGCAGGGCCGGAGTTGCGCCGGAATGCCCCTGAAGAGCGCCCGATTGCAGCGCTGGCCGGAACATCGGCCCGCTTCAACCCATTGTATTAGCGTAAGCAAATCAAGCGAGAGAGGATATTCCCATGCCCCAGATTTCCGAAGTGATGACCGCCAATCCGCAATGCGCTCAGGCGCAGGACAGCATCCAGCAGGTTGCGCAGGCGATGCAGCAGGGCGATTTCGGCTCCATGCCGGTAATGCAGGACGGCAGGTTCGCTGGCGTCGTGACCGATCGCGACATCGCGATCCGCGGCGTGGCGCAGGGCTTTGCTGCCGACCAGCCGGTGGCGCAGGTGATGACGCAGCAGCCGGTCTGTGTCGGCCCCGATTGCGATATACAGCAGGCTGCGCAGACGATGCAGCAGCAGCAAATCCGCCGCCTCTATGTAACCGACAATGACCAGGTGGTCGGCGTGGCCGCGCTGGCCGATGTGGTCGCCGCTGCCGGTGACCGGTTGAGTGGCGAGACGATCGAAGCGATCTCGGCGCCCGGCCAGCAGCAGGCCGCACAGGCGCAACAGCAGCACCAGCCCGCCTGAGCGGGTCGCAAGCAGGCGGCGGGGGTGGCGGATCGCGCCACTCCCGCCGCTTTGTCTCTGCCATCTGTCGAAAGGTCGCCCGATGAAATACAGCTTTACCCTTGCCGCCGCCGCGCTGACGCTGGCCGCCTGCTCGCAGGATCCAGCTGCCGGGCCGGAAGGCCAGGCCGTGGCTGTCTCTCCCGAGAATGCCGCCAATCCCTCTGCCGAGCCAGGCCCAGCTACGCCGGGCGAAGCAGAAATGACCGTGCCGCCGCTCACCGCCGCCGGATTCGGCCCCCACCGTGTGGGCCAGCCACTGCATGAAGGCGGCGCCGCGCCGGTTACCGAACCGCAGAACTATGACGGGGGCGATTGCCGCCTGTTCCGTGATCCCAGCCTGCCCGACGCCTGGGTGATGACCGATGGCGAGAAGGTGGTGCAGGTTTTCACCGTGCTCGGCACGTCGAGCCTGCGCACGGCCGAGGGCATCGGGTTGGGCGATAGCATGGCCAGGCTGAAGGCGGCCTATCCCGATCTGCGTTTCCAGGGCAGCGACCATGCTGCGCCGCCGGCCGGGTCCTATTACACTGCCGGGCCGAACGAGCCGGGCCTGCGCTTCGCCACCGATGGCACCAGAGTGGTCGAAATCAGTGCCGGGCGGCAACCGTGGCTGGGTGCGGCGGAAGGCTGCGCCTGACGCCATTGCTGCGAACGGGAACAACGGATCAGCAAGGACGCTTTGACGACATGAAAAACATCACCACCACTTTCGCCGCGATCGCTGCACTCACCTTGGCCGCCTGTTCCTCGCAAGAGCCGGACGCGCAGAGCACCGAAGCGCCTGAAG
>CBFGON010000192.1:0-2631 GCA_965650395.1 uncultured Qipengyuania sp.
GTTGCTCCTTCGGCGCCGGGCGGTTTCCCGCCCGGTCTCTCCCATGCGCGCCCGCCGCAGAATCGCTCCTGCAGCCGACGCGAAACGCCCTGCGCGATAAGCCGCGTCCGGTCAATGGGCCTGCCGGCATTCCCTGCAATCGTATGGGGATTGCTTTCGCATCCTGCCCGCCGCATTTCGCAAACGGCAAAACAAAGGGGGGATGATGAGCACCAATGAAGTCTATCTGATCGCGCTGCTGATCATCTTCGCTCTGCCGTGGTTGTTCTGGCGGCTGCTGCGAACAGACTATTGGGCGCCACTGGTGGTGGTGCAGATTGTCGGCGGGATCCTGCTTGGCCCGGGCGTCCTCGGCGCAGCATTTCCCGACTATTACGGCTTCGTTTTTCGGCCCGAAGTGATCGCCATGCTCAACGGCATCGCGCTGTGGGCGGTGATGCTGTTCGTATGGATAGCGGGGGTGGAGCTCGATCTGTCCAAAGCCTGGGCGCACCGGCGCGAGACGGGTATAACCGCAGGGCTGGCGCTGGGTGTGCCACTGCTGCTGGGCTCTGCCGCTGCGCTGCTGGTGCTGCAATGGCCGGGCTGGCAAGGCGACAAGGGCGCCCTATGGCAGGTGGTCATGGGCCTTGGCATGAGCTGCGCCGTTACCGCGCTCCCCATCCTCGTTCTGTTCATGGAGAAACTGGCGATCCTGCGCGAGCCACTGGGCCAGCGCATCTTGCGCTATGCCAGCCTGGACGACATCGCGATCTGGGGCGTGCTGGCGTTGATCCTGCTGGATTGGGAGCGGATAGGGCGGCAGGCGGCATTCCTGATTGCCTTTGCCGTGGCGGCATTCCTCATCCGCAAGCTGATGATGCGCATCGGCAAGGAAGATCGATGGGCGGTGGGGCTGATCTGGCTGGCACTATGCGGACTGGCGGGCGACTGGTCGGGGCTGCACTTCATGGTCGGCGCGTTCCTTGCGGGCGCGGTGCTCGATGCCGAATGGTTCGGCCATGAAGCGATGGACCGCTTCCGCAACGTCGTGCTGTTAACGGTGATGCCGGTGTTCTTCCTCTCCACCGGCCTCAGGACTCAATGGGAAGTCGGTGGCTTGATGGTATTTGCTGCTGGAGCATTGCTGCTGGCGGCGGCGGTCGCGGGCAAGCTGCTGGGCACGATGATCGCTGGGCACATCCTGGGCTGGAGCAGGCGCGAGGCGAGCCTGATCGGCTGGTTGCTTCAGACCAAGGCACTGATCATGATCATCTTCGCCAACATATTGCTCGACAAGGCGATCATCACCAACACCGCCTTCACCGCGCTGCTGCTGATGGCCGTGGCCAGTACCATGCTGTCGATCCCGATGGCGACACCGCTGCTGAAGAAGCTGGGCGATCTGAAAGGGCGTGAGGCCTAGTCGAGGTTGGGCCTCAGCCAACGTTCTGCTGTCGCAATATCCACCCCGCGGCGGCGGGCGTAGTCTTCCAGCTGGTCGCGGCCGATGCGGGCGACGCCAAAATATTCGCTTTCGGGATGTCCGAAGTAGAAACCGCTCACCGCTGCGGTGGGATACATGGCGAAACTTTCGGTCAACGTCAGCCCGGCGGTATTCCCGGCATCAAGCAGTTCGAACAATATCGGCTTTAGGCTGTGATCGGGGCATGCGGGATAGCCGGGTGCGGGGCGGATGCCGCGATACTGCTCCTTGATCAGCGCTTCATTGGTCAGCTGTTCCTGCGGCGCATAGCCCCACAGATCGGTGCGGACATGCTGGTGCAATCGCTCGGCGAAAGCCTCGGCAAAACGGTCGGCCAGCGCTTTCAGGAGAATGTCGGAATAATCGTCCTTTTCGGCGCGGAAGCGTTCGGAATGCGGCTCGAGCCCGTGGATGCCAACCGCAAAGCCGCCAATCCAGTCGCCCGCCGGGTCGATGAAATCGGCGAGGCAGAAGTTCGCCCGCTCGCGGCTTTTCTTGACCTGCTGGCGCAGGAAGGGGAGCGTGACGTGGCGTTCCTCGTCCGCCAGATGCAGCGTCACATCGTCGCCGTCGCGCGCGCAGGGCCAGAAGCCCGTCACGCCTTTTGCCGTCAGCCATTTTTCTGCAATGATCCGGTCGAGCATGGCGTCGGCATCGGCCTTAAGCTGGCGCGCGGTTTCGCCCACCACTTCATCATCGAGGATCTTGGGATAGGTGCCATGCAGCTCCCACGCGCGGAAGAAGGGCGTCCAGTCGATATAGTCGCGCAGATCGGCCAGCGACCAGTCGGGGAAACTGTGCAATCCGGGCTGCAGCGGCGGCGCGGCCTTGTCGCTCATATAGGCGTCGAAGAAATTCGCCCGCGCTTCTTCCAGCGTCAGCAGCACGCTTTGCGCCTTGCCCTCGCGCGCTTCGCGGACCTTGGCGTAATCGCTCGCCGTATCCTCCACAAAGCCGTCGCGCTGGGTATCGGACAGCAGGCGGCTGGCAACACCCACCGCGCGGCTGGCGTCGAGCACGTGGATCACCGGCCCGTCATAGGCCGGGTCGATGCGCAAGGCGGTGTGAACCTTGCTGGTGGTCGCCCCGCCGATCAGCAGCGGCATGGTGTAGCCCGCAGCCTTCATCTCCTCCGCCACTGTGACCATCTCGTCCAATGAAGGGGT
>CBFGON010000193.1:0-2602 GCA_965650395.1 uncultured Qipengyuania sp.
GCGGCTCATTCGCAGACGTTAGACCGTGGTATCGCGCAGTCTCGATGATCCGAATCGAGGTCATCGGCCGATGGGGAGAAATGGGGGGCGTCCGGCGCGAGGATTCTGTCCGGATCGGCCATCCGAAAACGATTCCGCAGTCACATGAGCGTATAGTCGCTAGCCTTGATCGGAAATGCCTCGGCGCAGGATGCTGGGGCGAAGGCGCGAAGCCCGGGCCGAGGCATTTTCGATAAGGAGACTAGAAGGAAGGCGCTGGCGTTTGCGGCGGACGCGGTGGGCTATGGGGATTGAATGCGATTTTGGTACCGCCAGAGCTGAGGGTGTCTAGCCCGCGGGCGGCAACAGCGAGGGAAGAAAGTCCTGAGCCGCGGAGAGCGGTGTTGGATTGGGGCGTTGCCGGACGGTTTGCCGCTGTGCGAATGGTATTGCCGAATAACAACGCAGACAACCGCGTAGGCGTGCCGTGCGCACGTCGCGAGACAGCGGTTGACAACAACGCTAGGACGAATCGAAGTAACTGCACCTCGATATCTCCGCGGCAGTGAGTCTCCGCGCTACGACCATAGGCGTGCCGCAGCGTGGGCAGTGCCAGCTCGGAAGATCATCTTCGCGGGAGCTTGCGGGCGCTGGCACGGCGGGACTCATGGCCAACAACTGCCGGCAAAGCGCGAGTTGCCTGGCGCGAGAGCGGTTGGCCAGGAATCCGAAATGCCGAATCCGGACAAAGCCTTTCGGCAGCACATGCAGGAAGAATCGGCGGAGGAACTCCGTCCCAGCGAGCGTCATCTTGCGTTGCTTGCCGCCATGAGCGTAGTCCTTCCATCGGAATGTGGCGCGCTCGCCATCAAATGCCAGTAGCCGGTGGTTGGAGATGGCGACCCGATGCGTGTATCGGCCCAGGTAACGCAGGACCTGCAGCGGGCCGCCGAAGGCCTGCTTGGCGTACACCACCCAGTCTTGGCGGTGCAGCCGGCGCAACAGTCGGCGAAACTGCTTCGGGTCAGCCAGCGCGGCTGCCGGCCCGGCACAGCGCAGTTGGTGGCGTCGATAGAGCCGCTTCAAACCGGCGCAGAACTTGCCGCGAAACACCCGGCTGAGCACCTTGACCGGCAGGAAGAAAGGATACTTGGGGCGCACCCAGCGGGTGTGGTCGGGCGAAAGCCCGCCCATCGGGATGGCGCAGTGAAGGTGCGGGTGCAGCAGCAGGTTCTGCCCCCAGGTATGCAGGACACTGGTGATGCCGATCTGAGCTCCCAGATGTCGGGGATCGGCCGCCACCTCGAGCAGGGTTTGTGCGCTGGCGGTGAACAACAGATCGTAGAACAGCCTTGGGTTGCCCATCGCCAGCACGTTGAGTTCGTGCGGGGTGGTGAAGACAACGTGGCAGTAGCGAGTGGAGAGAAGTTCTCGTTCCCGCGCCGTCAGCCAGCGTTCCCGCGCTTGTGCCTGGCACTTGGGACAGTGCCGGTTGCGGCAAGAGTTGTAGGAGATGGCCGCCTGGTATCCGCATCGCGGACAGGCATCCATGTGGCCGCCCAGCGCAACCGTGCGGCAGCGCTGGATGGCGCGGAAAGCCTTGAGCTGTTGAAAATCGACGCTCTTCTCGTACCTGTTCAGGAAGCGGTTGCCTTGCGCGCGGAGGATGTCGGCCACCTCCACGGCGGGGCGGCTCATTTTTGTCGTGGCCGATGGTAGAACCGGTTGGTCTCCCCGAGGCCGGAGACCGCTAAGTGTTCCAGTGGATTGACCGTGGTCTCCAGATGACGCCGGGACAAATGCAGGTAGATGCTGGTCGCCTCTAGGTCGGCGTGCCCGAGCAGAACCTGGATGGTGGGCAGGTCGGCGCCGTTCTCCAGCAGGTGTGTGGCGAAACTGTGCCGGAGCATATGGGGCGCAACGCGTTTCTTCAACCCTGCATGACGGGCGGCTTCGGCCACGGCATACCAGACAGCCTTGTCGGTGAGATGTTCGTGATCGCCGCGTTTCGCGATGCCGCGTGGAAACAGCCACGTCTTTGGCTTCTTCCAGCGCCAGTACTCGCGGAGTGTTTCGAGCAGCTTCGGGCACATCGGCACATCCCGATCCTTGCCGCCTTTGCCCTGGCGAATGTGAACGATTTTGCGCTCGCTATCGATATCCTGAACGCGCAGCCGGACCAGTTCACTGCGTCGAATCCCGGTCGAGTACAGCAACATGAGGATCGCGCGGGCCTGAAGATTGCTGGCGGCGTCAATCAACCGTGCGACGGGACTCAACACACGCGGGACGCGGTGATGGGTGTACTTCGGGTAAGGGATGGAGTCCGGCGGGAACCGGCGCTTCAGGGTGCGAACGAAAAAAAACCGCAGAGCCGCAACCTGTGCCACAACGGTCCCTGGCTTCAGCTTCCGATCACGAAGCAGGTGGGCCTGATACTGGCGGATATGATCCGGACCGAGTTGATCTGGCGGCTTGCCGAAATGGCGGGCGAACCGCTCGACGGCGCCGATGTAGGCGCGTGTAGTTGCCTTGGAGTAGTTACGACGCTGGAGTTCCTCCAGCATCCGTTTGCGTAGTTGGGTCACAGAGACCTCCTTTCCTGTGACCCAACACTACTTCA
>CBFGON010000194.1:0-2601 GCA_965650395.1 uncultured Qipengyuania sp.
GTCAACAGCCAGCGCGGCGGCCCCAGCACCGGCCTGCCGACCAAGACCGAACAGAGCGATCTCTACCAGGCCGTCTATGGCCGCAACGGCGATGCGCCGATGCCGGTGATCGCCTGCCGCAGCCCGTCCGATGCATTCGAAGTGGCGATCGAGGCCTGCCGCATTGCGGTCGAATACATGACCCCGGTGATGCTGCTGACCGATGGCTATATCGCCAATGCGGCCGAGCCGTGGAAAGTGCCCGATCCGGCCGGTTACACCCCATTCCCGGCGCAGTTCCTCGACACGAAGAACGGACCCGACGATACGCTGCTGCCCTACAAGCGTGATGACAAGGGCGCGCGTCCGTGGATCAAGCCCGGCACGCCCGGCCTGATGCACCGTATCGGCGGGATCGAGAAGCACGAGCTGACCGGCAATATCGACTATTCGCCCGACAACCATCAGCGGATGACCGATGCGCGCAAGACCAAGATCGACCAGATAACTGTTCCCGATCAGGACGTCGCCGCGGGCAAGACTTCAGGCAAGCTCGCCGTGGTCGGCTGGGGCAGCACCTATGGCCCGATCCATCAGGCGGTAAACCGCTCGATCGCCAAGGGTATGGATGTCAGCCATATCCATGTCCGCCATATCTGGCCGATGCCCGCCAATCTGGGCGATCTGCTGCGCGGCTTCGACAAGGTACTGGTGCCCGAAATGAACACCGGCCAGTTCAAGACCGTGCTGCGTGACCAGTTCCTGGTCGATGCCCAGCCGCTCACCAAGACCAGCGGCCAGCCGTTCCAGATTGCGGAACTCGAAGCAGCGATTGCCAAATTCTTCGATGGCGTGCCCGGCAATGAAGGCGGGGAGGTCCCCGCCAATGACCAGCAACTTCCCAGCACCGAAGGAGGTGCAGAATGAACGCTCCGGTAAAGATCGAAACCACGCTGAAGGACTGGGAAACCGACCAGGAGGTGCGCTGGTGCCCGGGTTGCGGGGACTATGCGATCTTGAAAGCGGTGCAGCGCACATTGCCGCAACTCGGCTGCGATCCGGCCAAGACCGTGTTCATTTCGGGCATCGGCTGTTCCAGCCGGTTTCCCTATTACATGGAAACCTACGGCTTCCACACCATCCACGGCCGCGCACCTGCCTTTGCCACCGGTGCGAAGCTGGCCAATCCCGATCTCGATATCTGGCTGGTGACCGGCGATGGCGACGGATTATCGATTGGCGGCAATCACTTGATGCACGTTCTTCGCAGGAACGTGAACATGCAGATCATGCTGTTCAACAATGAGATTTACGGCCTGACCAAGGGCCAGGCCTCGCCCACAAGCCGCGAAGGCACCAAGTCTCCATCGACGCCGCTGGGCAGCTATGATCACCCAGCACGCCCTGCTGCGTTTGCGCTGGGTGCGGGCGCGCGCTTTGTGGGGCGCGGGTTCGACGTGTCGAAGAACCTGCCCGATGTGCTGAAAGCCGCGCACGCCCACAAAGGCGCGGCCTTCATCGAGATTTTCCAGAATTGCATTGTCTATAACAAGGACGTGTTTGACGATTTCGCCGCGCCCAAGGGGGCGGAAGATCGCCAATTGTGGCTGGAGAATGGCCAGCCGATGCTGTTCGCGGGCGGCACCAAGGGCATTGCGCTCGACCGCGATGCTTTGACGCTGAAAGTGGTCGATGTGGCAGACGGCAACTGGGAAGGTGCGGGCGTGATCGTCCACGATGTCACCAACCGCTCGGTCGCGCATATGCTGGTCGAAATGCCCTTCGGCCCGTTTCCGATGGCGCTGGGCGTTCTCTATGACGATCCGCGCCCGACTTTCGAGGACGCGGTGATCATCGAACGCGCCAAGTCGAGCGAAGGCAAGGAACCCAACCTCGCCAAGCTGCTCGGCAAGGGCCAGACATGGACCGTGGATGATACCCAGGGGCATCCCGCCTGAGGTTTCTGGTTCAGGCAGAGACGCAGAGCGCGCATGTTCGCCGCGCAGCGGCTTTGATACGCACACGAAGACACGAAGATGCCGCTCCTTATTCCGGTCGAGCGCTGCCATCTTCGTGTCTTCGTGTGAAACAGATTGCGGCTTCGCCGCTTAATGGGCGTTTCCTACTCGCCACCGCCGCGATAGAACCCGGCGAATGAGCATTTTCCATTCTGTCCGCCCTGCCATTCGCCCAACCGAAAATCGGGCAGAATGCAGGGCGGATTTATTTGCGCCTGGACAGTGTAACAGGTGTAACACTTCTCCCTTCCGTGCCCGCCACGGATCGGGGGACTGAGGCGATGGACAATCTCACCCATTCGCTCGTCGGCGCGCTGATCGGACAGGCGGGTCTCAAGCGGAAGACCGGGCTGGCCATGCCCGCTTTGATCATCGGCGCGAACATTCCGGATGTGGACGCAGCATGCCTGTTCTGGCTCGACGGGGTGGAACATCTCGCCTTCCGGCGCGGGATTACCCACGGGCCGATCGCTTGGGTAGTGCTGCCGCTGTTGCTGGCAGGCGCGCTGTGGTGGTTCGACCGCTGGCAGGGGAAGCGCGGGACAAGGCCCGAGGGCCGAATACGAGTGAACTTTGGGTGGCTTTTCGCGCTGGCGTTCATCGG
>CBFGON010000195.1:0-2568 GCA_965650395.1 uncultured Qipengyuania sp.
ATGTACACCCTTGTGCTACCATTGATTCGGCCAAATCAGTGTATTCATTGCGCCCTGCGACAGTCTGAAACAGCGCAAACAACCGGTGCCGGTGGACGAAACGCGGGGTGTCGCCGTCGGCAAAACGCACGCCGAGTTCGGCCTCCAGCGTAGCGATTTCCTCGGCAATACCGAAGGCCGCAACCAGCCCGTCCCACTGCTTTGGCGTCAAGGCGGCGACCATGAACCGCACCCCGTCCCGGCTGCGAAAGTCGCGCCCGAATGCCCCCCAGATCGCGTTGCCCAGCCGCTCGCGGTCGCCTCCGCGATAAAGCATTTCCGCCATCGCCCCGCTGTTGGCCATGGTGCCGATGGCAACATCGCCCAGCGGCACGCGCAGCTCGCTCCCCTCGCCGCTGAGGTCACGGTGGCGGATCGCGGCGAGCAGCGCGAAGGCGCAATAGGCGCCGGTGATGAAATCCCACGCGGGCAGCACCTGGTTGACCGGCGGCGCGGTAGCCTGATCCCATTCCTCCGGCCCGCACATCAGCGGGTATCCGCTGGCGGCGTTGACGGTGAAGTCCATCGCCTGCCGGCCGTCATGCCAGCCCATGATCCGCACGCTGACAAGGTCGGGGCGCTTGGCCGCAACAGCGCTGTGCGAGAGGAAGCTCTTTTCAGGCAAGTTGGTGACGAGGTTGCCCGCCTGTGCCGCCAGTTCCACCAGCAGTTCGCGCCCCTCTCCGCTCTGCAAATCCAGCGCGACCGATTTCTTGCCGCGGTTGAGGTTCTCCCAGCTGAGGCTGCGGCCTTCCTTTGTCAGCATGTAGCGGCCGTAATCGAGCCCGCCCGCCTTGTGATCGACCCGGATCACCTCGGCCCCCATCTGCGCACAATAGAGCCCGGCGGTGGGCGAGGCGACGAAGCTCGACGCTTCGATCACCGATAGGCCGGAGAGAAGCTGGTACATGGCTAAACCCCTGCAGCGAATTCGCGCAGCATATGCTTCGCGATTTGCAGCTGCAGGATCTGCGTCGTCCCTTCGTAGATGCGATAGATGCGCGCATCGCGGAAGAAGCGTTCGGCATCATATTCGGCGAGGTAACCCGCGCCGCCATAGATCTGCACCACGCGGTCGACCACGCGGCCGCACATCTCGGATGCGAACACCTTGAAGGCAGCAGCCTTGCGGATCACGTTCTCGCCCCGGTCGGCGCGGGCCGTCACATCGGCCATCATGCATTCGGCGGCGTAGATCTCGGTCTCGCTTTCGGCGAGCATCTGCTGGATCAGCTGGAAATTGGCGATCGGCTCGCCAAACGCCTTGCGCTCATTGGCATAACGCAATGCGCTGTCGAGCGCACGGCGGGCATAGCCGGTGCTGGCCGCCCCCACCGAGATACGGCCATTGTCGAGGCTCATCATCGCAAAGCGGAAGCCCTGCCCCGTCTCGCCGCCCAGCAAGGCTTCGCCCGGCACGTGGACATCGTCGAGCATGACGTCGGAGATATGGCTGCCCGACTGGCCCATCTTCTTGTCCGGGCTGCCGGTGGAGATACCGGGCGTGTCCATCGGCACGATGAAGGCGCTGACATGCGCGTTCTTGGGCAGCGCTTCCTTGTCGGTACGCGCCATGATCAGCGCGACATCGGCGTGCGGGGCGTTGGTGATGTAGCGTTTGGTGCCGTTGAGGATCCAGCCGTTGCCGCTGGGGTCAGGCCGCGCCATCGTCTGCATTGCCGCGCTGTCCGATCCGCTGCCCGGCTCGGTCAGGCCGAAACAGGCGATCGCGCCTGCGGCAATGCGCGGCCACCATTCGGCCTTCTGCGCATCAGTCCCGCCATTCTTGATCGCCGAATTGAACATGCCGACATTGATCGAGAAGATCGAGCGGAAGGCGGGCGCGGCATAGCTCATGCAGCGCACCACCTTGGCGTATTGGGTGATGTTGAGCCCCGCGCCGCCGAATTCCTCGGGCACGGTCAGGCCGAACAGGCCCATGTCCTTCATCTCGGCAACGATATCGTCGGGCAGGCGGTCATCCTCGATCACCTGCTTTTCCGCCGGGATCAGCCGTTCGCGCACATAGCGTTCGAGCTGGTCGAGGAACTGGTCGAAGATTTCCGCATCCATCCCCGGATTCACCAGAGCGTCACTCACTGGCCCGGACCGTCAGTTTCAGGGTTTGGCTCGGGTGCGGGGGTTTCATCGGGCAGCCGCTGCTCATCCAGCATCGATGCGGCATCCTCCAGCGCTTCGGCTTCCTTCGAGGTTACCGGCGTGGGGGAAGTATCGTCAGAGGAGGAATTGCAGCCGGCAAGTGCCAGCAAGGCAAAGGCGAGCGGAGGGGCGAGTCGCGTCATGCGCGCGAAGCTATATCGACGCAGCGCCAGTGCAAAATCCGTTACGTAAACGGCGCGGGTCGATGCTGCCACCGACCCGCGTAATTCGATCAATGTTCCGAATGATCTTCGCTCATCGCGTCCATTGCTGCTTCGGCAGTGGCAGCAGCATCGTCACCGGCTTCCTGCACGGTGGCGGCTTCGGCAGCCTTGGCGGTTTCGGCAGTGTTCGCGTCATCGGCAACGA
>CBFGON010000196.1:0-2563 GCA_965650395.1 uncultured Qipengyuania sp.
GCCAGATTGCGTGCGATACAATGCAGGAAACCGCCCGGATTGTGCAGGCTGACCAGCTGGGCGCTTTTTGCCGCGCGCAGAAATACCTCCTGCGTGAGATCACCGGCGTGGTCTGCACCCACTGTTTTGCGAAAATAGCCGAACACACCAGCGCGCTCACTGCGATAGAGACAGTCAAGAATACGTGTCCTTCGATGGACATGCAGCGATCGCGTCAGTTCCTTGCCAAGGCATGGAGACCCCGAACGTGCCGTATCTTTGGTAAAACCTGACTGCATCATGCCTGAGACAAGGAGGCGCCCGCGCGGCAAAATGATGCCGGAGCGGTGTCCAGTGCTGCGCCGCCGTAGGAGACGCCAGCGCCTCTTGTCCGGGAACGGCCCCCGGACCTTCACGGGCCAGGGTGCATGATGTCTGGCGGAAGTATCCACGCGACCATTGCCAGCGTTAAGGAGCGCGCGCCACAGTTCTGCCTGTGCAATGCCTCACGCGCAACCCTGAATGTCCAAAAGAATTTCTTCGCGCCATGCTTTACACGAACAGCTCGCGCATTCTCCTCTTCGCACAGATGCGTTTCACGTTGCTACCAATACTGGGAGCATGGCTCCCATGATCAAAGAATGTCGGAATCTGACTGGAGAACCTAGCAGGTCCTGACTGAAAGGAGGGGCCCCATGACTATTCATAATCGTTGCACGGGAGGGTTTGCAGAACTCGACTTTTCCGAGTTTGCGCAGGAATTCCTTCGCCGCAATCCTGCCTACCGCGGACAGTTTGAACGCGCATTGCCGGCAGGTTGCCGCAAGACTGCACGTTCATGGGGCCTCGAATTTCCTGGTTGATCCGGACAGCACCAGCCATGAGCAACCCGCAATCTGGCGGGCCGATGAGAATCCCGCTGTCATCACGGTTGCAGGAACGTGCAGGGAATCGGCACTAAGCGGTCTGAACATACTGCAGGATCGTTCGACGCAGGCCGGTCGCCACCTCGTGTTGTCCGATAATGGCGCGCGGCATCGCTTGCTGGTTACGGGGAAGGGCGAGGCTCCGGGGTTCGGGTATGTCGTGCAGGCGGACCATCTGCTCGAAACACGGCTTGCAGCTCTGGTCGCTTTCGATGCCGGTACCAGTATGAACCGCACTTTGCATGCCCGTCGTTCACTGATGCCTTCAGTCCGATACCAGAGAAGGCTCACACTGTTCCTCGCGATCCTCGACCGGATGGCCGAATATGCGCTCGAGCGCCCGAGTGTCCGGCAGATTGCCCATGAACTGATATTTCCGGGACGGTGCACGCAGCGAGCTATCGAATGGAAGGCCTCGTCGCAGCGGCGCCAGGCGCAGCGCATGATTGCCGAAGCTCAGCACCTCTCCTTGCAGGGGTATCGTGATCTTCTGAATCATAGCGCGGCAAAGCCCGACTGTCCGGCAGGACACCGTACTGTGTGATCAACGCAATTATGCAGGTCGCTATGACATGATCAAGTCTCTGGAAAGTCGGGAACTGGAACTTTCCAAACGGGACTGGTGCTCTATGGTCTGTCCATCACCCGGTATCTGATCATTGTCAGGGGGCCGAGAATTATCTGTCGGGGTGGCAGATGCAGCATTTCCGGAGTGGCGGGATGGAACTGCCAGTGCGGGAATCCATCGGGCGATCGCGTGACAGCGTGTTGGGTTACGCTGCGCCGGTTGGACAGGTTGGATCATGCAGGAAATATCGGCGGAGGAATTCGCATCCGAACTCGTCAATGTGCAGTCGGACGAGGAACTCGACGGCGCATTGCGTCAGGCATCGCAGCTACTGGGTTTCGACCACTTCGCGCTCAGTCTCGAATTACGCTCCGGCTCGCGCATCGAGCAAGGGCTTCTGTTGCACGATTACCCTGACGAATGGGCCAAGGTATATGTCGGATTCGACCTCGCCGGACAGGATCCTGTGCGGCGGGCATGTGACAAATCCTTCAGTGGCTTTGCCTGGGCGAGTATCGGCAAGCTGATTCCACTGACGCGCGGCGACCGCCAGATGCTGGCCGTTGGCAGGGAATGCGGCATCGGCGATGGCTATACGATCCCGCGACACCTGCCCGGACTTGCCAAAGGGACCTGTACGTTTGCCGTTTGTCCCGACAAGAGGTTGCCGGGCCGTCTACTGGCGCACGCAGAGGTCATCGGCACACTAGCGTTAAGTTGCGCACTCGGCCTCGATCCTGCGCGCAAGGCGCAGAAGCCTCCCGCGCTTAGCGACCGCCAGCGCGAGTGCCTGTTGTGGGTGGCGCGCGGAAAGACTGCTGCCGAGACTGCGATCATCCTCGGCATCACAACCGAGACCGTCGTCCAGCACCTCAAGATGGCGCGCGAACGGTACCAGGTTCATTGCAAACAGTCGCTTGTGGTTGCCGCCCTGTTTGACGGTCTCATCGGTTTTGCGGACATTTTCCGGTGGCGCGATCCTGGCTGAGCAATGACGATCTCAGCGGACCCATCCCCAGTTCTTGGTATGTAACGATCCGGCAGGGTCTGGTGAAGTCATGCCTGTCCAAGAAACGGCAGGCAGCGACCA
>CBFGON010000197.1:0-2455 GCA_965650395.1 uncultured Qipengyuania sp.
GGGCGCAATGAATACACTGATTTGGCCGAATCAATGGTAGCACAAGGGTGTACATTCGAACGATACCGCACGATGCATGAAGCGGCGAGTGATCCGGTGCTGGTGGCTGACAATCCGCTGTTCGGCCCATCGCCCGCCAATCCCAGTGGCTTCGCCTATCCTGCCACCCGCAGCTTCGCCAATATTCCCGGGTCTGAGGCGGGCGATCCGGCGCCTGCGCCCTTCCTTGGCCAGCATACCGAGGAGGTTCTGGCCGTGCGATTGGGGCTGGCATCAGGGGCAATCGGCGACCTGGTGGACCGCGGTGTGGCGCGGCTGTCGGATCGCGATGGCTAGGCAATTGGCGCTGTCCTACAGTGCGGCGGCTGTGGCATGGTGGATACCATGATAACCGCCGATTTCCTTGCTTTTCCTGCCCAGCCCACACCTGCGTTCCGGCAAGCATTTTTTTGTCATTGGACTGTGGTCCATGTGGTCCATGTGTTTCTTGGGAACGACAAACCGTTGATGATCGGGAGGTAATCCAGCCGTGCACACACCACTCCGCAGAGTCGCTATCTGCTCGCCGCTGCGCACGCCGGTGGGCAAGTTCCTCGGCACGCTCTCGCCGCTGGAGGCGGGGCAGTTGGGTGCGATCATCATCAAGGCGCTGGTGGAGCGCAGCGGCGTCGATCCTTCGCGGGTCGATGATGTGGTCTTCAGCCAGGGCTATGGCAGCGGCGAAGCGCCCGCCATCGGACGGTGGAGCTGGCTGGCGGCCGGAATGCCGATCGAGGTTCCCGGCTTTCAGCTGGACCGGCGCTGCGGATCGGGGCTTCAGGCGGTCGCTACCGCCGCGATGATGGTGCAGACCGGGGTCGCCGATTGCGTGCTGGCGGGCGGCGTCGAGAGCATGAGCAATGTCGAGCACTACACCACCAAGGCCCGCCACGGAGCGCGGATGGGCGACATGGTGCTGTGGGATCGCCTCAGCCGCGGGCGGGTGATGAGCCAGCCGATCGAACGCTTTGGCGTCATTACCGGCATGATCGAAACGGCGGAAAACCTCGCAAGCGATTACGGCATCACGCGCGAGGAGGCGGACGCCTTCGCCGTGCGCAGCCACCAGAACTCGGCCGCCGCATGGGCCGACGGCAAGTTCGACGCGCAACTGGTGCCGGTCGAAATCGCGCAGAAGCGCGGCGACCCGCTGGTGTTCGCGCAGGACGAAGGCTTCCGCGCCGATGCCAGCATGGAATCGCTCGGCGCGCTGCGTCCGCTGGAGGGCGGAGTGGTGACCGCAGGCAATGCCAGCCAGCAGAACGATGCCGCCGCCGCCTGCCTGGTCGTGGCAGAAGACAAGGTCGAAGAGCTGGGCCTGACCCCGCTGCTGTGGTTCCATTCGTGGAGCGCGGCGGGCTGCGATCCCAGCCGCATGGGGATCGGCCCGGTCCCGGCGGTCGAGCGGCTGTTCGCCCGCAATGGCCTTAGCTGGGATGATATCGGGCTGGTCGAACTCAACGAAGCCTTCGCGCCTCAGGTGCTCGCCGTGCTGAAAGGCTGGGGCTGGAGCGCGGATGACAGCCGGATGGACGGGCTCAACGTCAACGGATCGGGCATCTCACTGGGCCATCCCATCGGCGCGACGGGTATCCGTATCCTCGCCGATATGGCGCATGAAATGCACCGGCGCGGCGTGCGTTATGGGCTGGAGACAATGTGCATCGGCGGCGGGCAAGGCATGGCCGCCGTCTTCGAGCGCGCCGCATGAGCGAGTGGCAGGCATGGATCGGGCGCGAGCAGCGCGCCAGCGACCGGCTGGGCGAAGCGCTGGCCGCCCGCTGGTGCGCGACCTTCGACCGCGATCTGCCGACAGATGGCCTCATGCCGCAGGGCATCCATCTGTGCCTATGCACACCGGACGCGCCGACCGCCGCACTCGGCCCCGATGGCCACCCAATGCGCGACGAGAGCGCCGCCAGCTTCCTGCCCCCCGTCCCGCTGCCGCGCCGGATGTGGGCGTCGAGCGCGATGCACTTCCACGCGCCCATTGCTGTCGGCGCGGAGATTGCGCGGGTCAGCCGCGTCGCTTCGGTCGAGGCCAAGTCGGGCGGGCGCGGCGATATGGTGTTCGTCGAGATTGACCACGAGACACGCGCGGATGGCGTGCTGGCGGTGAGCGAGCGGCAGACGGTGGTGTACCTAGAGGCGCTCGCGCCCGATGCGCCGCTCTCCCCGCCCGAGCCCGGCGAAGCGAACTTCGATCCCGCCGGGTGGGACGCGCACCGCGTGCTGACCCCCGATCCGCGACTGCTGTTCCGCTTCTCGGCGCTGACCTTCAACACCCACCGCATCCACTATGACGCACCCTTTGCGCGCGCGGTCGAACGTTATCGCGGGCTGGTGGTCCACGGGCCGCTGAGCGCCAGCCTGCTGCTGCAACTGGCGGGCGCGCATTTCGGCGCGAACCGCCTCG
>CBFGON010000198.1:0-2349 GCA_965650395.1 uncultured Qipengyuania sp.
GGCGAAGTGGCGCGGCCAGAGGGACCGTCCAAGGAGTTTCACGGCAAGCGCGAGGCGGGCGTCACCTTGCCCGAAAGCGTGGCGGAAAATGTCGAGCTGGCGCAGATCGGCTATCCCGAATTCGACATCGAGGCCTATCGACACGGCGACCTCACCCCGGTCTATTTCGGCAGCGCGCTCAAGAATTTCGGCGTCACCGAACTGATCGAGGCGATTGCGAAATACGCCCCGCCGCCGCGTCCGCAGCCTGCGGGCGAAGAGCAGATCCTGCCGACACGCGACGAGGTGACCGGCTTCATCTTCAAGGTGCAGGCCAATATGGACCCCAACCACCGTGACCGGATCGCCTTCATGCGGCAGGTTTCGGGCACCTTCAAACGCGGCATGAAGCTGACGCCGAGCGGGCTGGGCAAACCCATCGCGATCCACTCGCCCATCCTGTTCTTCGCGCAGGACCGCGAGCTGGCCGATACGGCGGAGGCCGGCGATATCATCGGCATCCCCAACCACGGCACGCTGCGCGTGGGCGATACGCTGTCCGAAACCAACAAGATCCGCTTCACCGGCCTGCCCAATTTCGCGCCCGAAATCCTGCGCCGCGTGGTGCTGGCCGATCCGACCAAGACCAAGCAATTGCGCAAGGCGCTCGACGATTTGAGCGAAGAGGGCGTGATCCAGGTGTTCTATCCCGAGATTGGCGGGCAGTGGATCGTCGGCGTGGTCGGCCAGCTCCAGCTCGAAGTGCTGATTTCGCGGCTGGAGGCGGAATACAAGGTCGAGGCGCGGCTCGAGCCTTCGCCTTTCGCCACCGCGCGCTGGCTCAAGGGCGATGCCCGGGCGCTCGACGAGTTCGAGAAGTTCAACCGCGCCAATCTGGCGAAAGACCGCGACGGCGATCTGGTGTTCATGGCCAAGGCCGCGTGGGACGTCGGCTACCAGCAGGAAAAGAACCCCGACCTCGTCTTCTCGGCGACGAAGGAACGCTGATCTTGCAGGGGACCGCGCTTTTCAGCATGGAGCGCGCATGACACTTGTTGGCCCCACTTCGCAGACCTTCATCTCGCAGCGCCTGCGCCTCAACTATCTCGACTGGGGCAACCGCGGCAAACCGCCGCTGGTGCTGGTCCACGGCGGGCGCGACCATGCGCGCAGCTGGGACTGGGTGGCAGAGCAGTTGCGCGAGGACTGGCACGTGGTGGCGATGGACCACCGCGGCCACGGCGACAGCGACTGGGTGTCGGACGGCAATTACCAGGCCAACGATATGGTCTATGACCTTGCCCAGCTGATCCACCAGCTTGGCGTGGGTCCGGTCACCATCGTCAGCCATTCGATGGGCGGAAACGTCTCGCTGCGCTATGCCGGGACTTTCCCCGACATGGTGACCAAGATCGTCGCCATCGAAGGGCTGGGGCCGAGCCCCAAGCGGCAGGCGGAGATGCGCGAGAAGACCTATCCCGAACGCCTCAACGAATGGATCGGGCAGAAGCGCAAGGCATCGGGCCGAAGCCCACGCAAATACGAAAGCATCGAGGCCGCCTTCGCGCGGATGATCGAGGAGAATTCCTACCTCACCGAAGCGCAGGCGCGGCATCTGACGATCCACGGTGTCAACCGCAACGAGGACGGCACCTATAGCTGGAAGTTCGACCCGCATCTCAATGTCTGGCCGGTCGAGGATATTGCCGACGAATTCCTGCACCAGACCTGGGCCGCGATCACCGCGCCCACCCTGCTGCTCTATGGCGCGGACAGCTGGGCCTCCAATCCCACCGGCGACGGGCGGCTCGACCATTTCTCCAATGCCGAGGTGATCGAGTTCGAGAACGCCGGTCACTGGCTGCACCATGACCAGTTCGACCGCTTCATGGCGACGCTGCGGGACTTCCTCTGATATCGGGACCATCTGCCCCGCTGGCGCATTGGGTGTAGCGTGCGCCTGACCTTTGCCAGCTACAACATCCACAAGGCCGTGGGGCTCGACCGCAAGCGCAATCCCGAGCGCATCCTTGCGGTACTGCACGAGATCGACGCCGATGTGATCGCGCTGCAGGAAACCGACCGGCGGATCGGCGAACGTGCCTCGGTCATTCCGCGCGCGGAGATCGACGACACGCCCTGGCGGCTGGTCGAAGTGGCGCGGCGTCCGCGCAGCATCGGCTGGCACGGCAATGCGCTGCTGGTGCGGCGCGGCTATGAGGTGCATCTGGGCGAGCCGCTCGAAATCCCCACGCTGGAGCCGCGCGGCGCGGCCTGCGGCGAGATCACCGTCGAGGGGCAGCGGCTGCGCATCATCGGCACCCATCTCGACCTGTCGGGCCTGCGCCGCCGCGACCAGATCCGCTCGCT
>CBFGON010000199.1:0-2273 GCA_965650395.1 uncultured Qipengyuania sp.
AGCAGGATCTGGCCGATGCAATTGTTGATCTTGTGCGCGCCGGTGTGGTTCAGCTCCTCGCGCTTGAACCATATCTGGCCACCGCCCAGCGCCTCTGTCAGCCGCTCTGCGAAATAGAGCGGGCTGGGGCGGCCGACGTAATGTTCCAGCAGGTCGTCGAACTGTTCCTGGAACGCCGGATCGGCCTGCGCCTTGCGATATTCGCGCTCCAGATCGAGGATCAGCGGCATCAGTGTTTCGGCGACATAGCGCCCGCCGAACTGGCCGAAATGCCCGCGTTCGTCAGGCTGGTTGCGGTAGGTGTTGGGATTGCTCGCCATGCAGACCCCATGCCGAGCGCCACGGGATAAGTCGAGAGTGGGATTGGTTTGCCCTCGACAAGCGCGGCTGGCTTCGCCATGCGGCGCTGCCATGAGCGATACCTTCAAGCTGCCCGAAGATTGCGTAACCATGCGTGAAGTGCGGATCGGCGTGGATACGACCGACCGCGAGCTTATGGCACTGCTCGACCGCCGATTCGGCTATATGCGCGCTGCCGCCCGCATCAAGACCGACCGCAATGTGGTGCGCGATGAAGGGCGCAAGGCGGAAGTGATCTCAAACGCGGTGGCGGATGCTCAAGCGCGCGATCTCCCGGCAGAGAAAATCGCGCAAATCTGGGACCTTCTGGTCGAAAGCTCGATCGCTTACGAGCTGGTCGAGTGGGACCGGATCAGGGCCTAGGTTCGCGCTGGAGCGCGGACAGGACACCGCGCAGCGTCCGCACTTCGAGGTGATTCCAGCCCGGCTTGGTCAGCACGCCGCGCAGGGTGCGCTGGGTTGCGCCGCGCCGTTCCTCCGGCAGGTAGTAGCCTTTCGGTTCCAGCATGGCTTCGAAATGGGCGATCAGTCCTTCGAGCTCGTCCTGCGGGGCGGGGGGAAGCAGTTCTTCCTGCGTCGGCTGGACCAGCGCTTCGTGCTTTGACCACTCATAGGCACACAGGATCACCGCCTGCGCCAGATTGAGCGAGCCGAATTGCGGGTTGATCGGCACGGTCAGGATCGCACGGGCGAGCGCCACGTCTTCCGTCTCCAGCCCCGAACGCTCGGGCCCGAACAGGATTGCGCTGCGCCCCTGCGCGGTCGCCATCTCGCGGGTCGCTTCCTCGGGCGTATAGACCGGCTTGGTCACCCCGCGCTTGCGCACGGTGGTGGCATAGACATGCGCGCAATCGGCCACCGCCTCTGCAGTCGTGGCATAGACCTGCGCCTGTTCCAGCACCACATCCGCGCCCGATGCTGCCGGACCGGCGCCGGGATTGGGCCAGCCGTCGCGCGGCTCGACCAGCCGCATTTCGGTGAGCCCGAAATTGAGCATTGCCCGCGCTGCCTTGCCGATATTCTCGCCAAGCTGCGGACGGACGAGGACGATGACGGGCCTGGCTGTGTCACCCGCGCTCATTGGCGGCCGCTTCCTGCACCGTACTGGCGAATTCCTCGAAATCGCGCGCTTCGCTGAAATCGCGATAGACACTGGCGAAGCGGATATAGGCGACCGAATCGAGGCCCTTGAGCCCGTTCATCACCATTTCGCCGATGCGGGTGGAGGGCACCTCGGCTTCGCCCGCAGTTTCGACCTGCCGCTGGATGCCGCTAACCAGCTGGTCGATCCGTTCCGCGGCAATATCGCGCTTGCGGCAGGCGAGCGCGATCGACTGTTCCAGCTTGCGCCGGTCGAACGCCTCGCGCCGGTCACCGCTTTTCACCACCGTCACTTCGCGCAATTGGACGCGCTCGAAAGTGGTGAAGCGTGCGCCGCAGCTCGAGCACTGGCGACGGCGGCGGATCGAGGTGTTGTCCTCGGTCGGCCGGCTGTCCTTCACCTGGCTGTCGTCATGGGCGCAGAAGGGGCAGCGCATTCAGGGGCGCAGGCGCTTGTAAAGCATGAAGCCAGCGCCAGCGACGAGACCGATGGGCCAGGTCACAACGGGCAAAATCCCGCCCGCAATCGCACCGATTGCTGCGCCGGTGAGAACTGGTTTGGTCGATGGATGGTTCAACCCGTCCTTGGCCATGCCCTTGATCTCTTCCTTCGCATCGGGGATCAGATCATGATCCTGGTGCTTGTTGAGGGGGTCCTGTGGTTCGCGTTCGTCCATTGTCCGACTCCTTAGCGGCCCGGATAGACCGGGAAGGCTGAACATAGCTCGGAAACGCGTGCACGCACGCTTTCCTCGATCTGGCCGTCACCTTCGGGGCCATTGCGCGACAGGCCGTCGACCACTTCGCAGATC
>CBFGON010000200.1:0-2245 GCA_965650395.1 uncultured Qipengyuania sp.
AGAAGCTTGGCGCGATCTTCGTGCAGGAACTTGACCAGGTGCCTGAAGGTTCGGTCACTATCCTGTCGGCACACGGGAGTGCCCGATCCGTAAAGGCGGAAAGCACGCTTCGCGGCCTGCGGCTTGTCGATGCAATATGTCCACTGGTTGCAAAGGTGCATGCCGAGGTTGATGGCTGGTATCGTAAGGGTCGTCATATCCTGCTGATCGGTCATCCCGGTCACCCTGAGATCATCGGTACACTTGGGCAGGTTCCGCCAGGATCAATATCCGTAGTCAGTACCCGTGAGGATGTCGCTGCGATCAGCCTGCCTTCCAACGCGGCCGTTGCCTATGCAGTGCAGACAACGTTTTCAACACGCGAAGCTGCTGCCATAATCGCCGCGATCGGCGAGCGCTTTGCGGATTTAGCGGGCCCGCGCGCAAGCGACATCTGCTATGCTACTACCAACCGTCAGGATGCAGTATCGGCACTCGCCGCTCAGTGCGAGCTGATGCTTGTCGTGGGTGACGCCATGTCATCCAACGCCCGGCGCCTTGTGGAGACGGCATTGGCGAGTGGTTGTCCTGACGCGCGACTTGTCTCAAATGGCGCCGACTTGCCGCGTGCAGCGGTCCAATCTGTTTGTACAATTGGCCTGAGCGCAGCCGCTTCCACACCGGAGAGCGCGATAAGCGGGGTCAGTGATGCCCTGGTAGCGCTCGGGTTTGAAATCATCGAAACGCCTGGTCATCGTGAAGATGTCCGGTTCCGACCGGTAGCTTTCAGCCAATTAGATTAGACGAATACTTCCCTGGATATGGACGAGCATGTCGCAATCCTGCGCCGCGAGGTGAATGAAGAGATCGATCGCGCAATCGGCTGCATTCCCGGTCGAAACCCTCGCCTCGCCTCGGCAATGCGGTACGCCAGCCTTGATGGCGGTAAGCGTTTCAGGCCGATGCTTGTCGTGGCGGTGGCACAGCTCGTGGGCGGCGCGCGTATACAGGCGCTGCGTATTGGCGCCGCAATCGAATGCGTTCATGCCCAGTCTCTGGTACATGATGATCTGCCGTGCATGGATGATGATGACCTGCGTCGAGGTCGGCAAACCCTGCATCGCAAATTCGATGAAGCGACCGCTGTTCTGGCCGGTGATGCGCTGCTTGCGCTTTCGTTTGAAATACTGGCAGACCCTGCCACGCATCCCGATCCGGCGGTGAGAAACAAGCTTGTGACCGGGTTGGCGCGCGCCATCGGACAAGATGGACTGGCCGGGGGACAGATGATGGATCTGTTCCCGCCGCCGCGGATCACCGGGCGCTATCTTTTCGAATGCGAGTCACGCAAGACTGCAGCGCTTATCCGGTTTGCCGTGAAGGCCGGCGCTATCCTGGGGAGATGCTCTGCTGAAGATCTGGCCCGGTTGGATCGATTTGCCGAAAACCTCGGACTGCTGTTCCAGGTGCGAGACGACCTTCTCGATGAAACCGGCGATGCTGCATGCTTGGGTAAGGCTGTCCGAAAGGATCTAAAGACCGGACGAAAAACTGCGACCGGCATTTTCGGCATCGAGGAGGCAACTCTTCATGCAAACAGGCTTGCCCGTGCCTGCAACGCCGCCCTCGACGAATTTGGTGCAAATGCTCTGCCGCTGCGCGACATCACGCGCTTCGCGCTCGAGAGAGTGCATTAATTGTCCGGTCAGAACCCCGCTTCGATCGCAATCCGGATCGCTTCTGCAACGGTTTTCACATTCAAATTATTCAGCGCGGCGGCTCGGTGCATTTTTACAGTCCGTTCGGTCAGACCAAGATCGTACGCGATCTGTTTGTTAAGGCGGCCTCGAGCTACCGCCTGAAGGACCTCGCGTTGCCGCGCGCTGAGGCGGGCAACCATGCTTCGCGCGAGCTTTTGCCTCACGCCCCCTGCAGCAACGGCCATTTGTGAGCCAAGAAAGAAGTTAACCTCTCCGTTCACATCAAAAATGGGAGCTACCATGATGGCGTTGCGAAAGGCGCTGCCGTCCTTTCTGTAATTGGTTAGTTCGACCAGAATCGGCTGCCTGAGTCTTATGGCATTGCGCAGTCTGGCGCTGTGATCAGATTCGCCGTGGCTCCCTCTCAGGAAACGGCAATTCCGACCCAGCACTTCTTCGCGCGCATACCCGGTAAGGGCAACGAAAGCTTCGTTGCAGTCTACGATCGGATTGTCGACCTGGCGAGGGTCGCTCACGATCGCTGCTATGGCGCTGTCGGTAATCAG
>CBFGON010000201.1:0-2216 GCA_965650395.1 uncultured Qipengyuania sp.
ATCGACTGATAGACATTGGCGAGCGTCTGCGCCTCCACCCCCTGCGCGGCGTCAACCACCAGCAGCGCACCCTCGCACGCGGCGAGGGAGCGGGAGACTTCATAGGCGAAGTCGACATGGCCGGGCGTGTCCATGAGGTTGAGCTCATAGGTCTCGCCATCCTTGGCACGGTAGTTGAGGCGCACGGTCTGCGCCTTGATGGTGATCCCGCGCTCCTTCTCAATGTCCATATTATCAAGGACTTGCTCGGACATCTCGCGATCAGTCAGCCCGCCGGTAAACTGGATCAACCGATCAGCCAGGGTCGACTTGCCATGGTCGATGTGGGCGATGATCGAAAAGTTACGGATCTTGGAAAGGTCAGTCATTGCGCGCCCCATTAGCCGCGCATTGCCGCCCTGTCAGCCGGTTTCGAGCGGTCAGCCGTCCTGCGGCCCACCTCCCTGTTTGGGAGCGTTGGGCGAGAGCTTGAACTGGGCGAAGCTCGCCCCGATCGCCGGCGCCGGGGCCTGACTGTACTTGCCTGGAGGCAGGGCGACGAGCGGCGCACCGGCGGCAGCCAAGGCATAGGGGCTGACGCGGTGACGGGTGCACAGGCCCCCTGCCCCGTCATCGACCAGCTCCTGCTCGAACTCGACGCCCTGCGAATCGTCCATCGAACGACGCACAGCGCAAACCGCCAGCTGGCCGCCACCGAAGTCGAGCACGAACATCGTACCCACCGGCACATCTTCCAGCCCCTGGATCATCGCACCCGAGCGCGAGAGGTTGCGCAGGGTGACGTCGTAATAATGGTCCTCGTGGATCAGCCCGATACGGCGGAACACAGTGCGGCGGCTGGCGCGCTGGCTGCCCTGGTCGGTCGGTTCGAGCGTCCATTCGCCACTGGCGATGTCTTCCAGAACCTGCTCGTTCGAAAGCGCGTCAGAGAAGACATACCCCTGCACCGTGCCCACGCCGAGCTTCTTGAGCTCCTGCATCAAATCCATCGCATGGACGCCCGTGGCAGCCGTCTCCATGCCCATCGCACCGGCAAGCGCGACAACGGCACGCACCAGTTCCATGTCGCCCAGGTCGTTCCCCATTACGGGTTCGAAGAAGTTGGCGCCGATCTTCAGTGCGTTGAACGGCGCACGGCGCAGATAGGCGAGCGACGACAGGCCAGTGCCGAACTGGTCGAGGGTCAACCGAACACCCAACTTGAAGAGAAACCCGAGCGTAGCATCAGTCTTCGATGCATCGCCGAGCAGGACCGATTCATTCAGCTCCAGATCGAGCCGCGCCGGATCAAGCCCGGTTTCCTCCAGAATAGAACCGACCATTTCGGCAAAGCCATTGGCTTCGAACTGGACCGGCGAGATGTTGATCGAGAGCCGCAGCGATTCAGGCCAGGATTTTGCCTCGGCACAAGCCTTGCGCAGCGCCCATTCGCCGATCGGAATGATCAGCCGACTCCCTTCGGCAATCGGCAGGAAAGTGGCGGGCGAGACGCGACCGCGATCCTCGTCTTCCCAGCAATATTGCGCTTCGAGCGAGACGACGCGATTGCTTCCCAGCGCAACATTGGGCTGGTACTCCAGCGTGAAGTGACCAGCCTCGATGGCTGCAGCAAGGTCTTCTTCCATCCGCTTGCGCAGATTGGCTTCATGCTCGAGGTCGGCCGCGTAAAAGCGGAACTGGCCACGGCCACCATTCTTCGAGGCATAAAGCGCCAGATCCGCGGCGCGGGTCAGCTCGTCGCGCTCTACCCCGTCGTACGGGGCCACAGCCACGCCCACCGAACAACCGATGGTGCAGCGCCCTTCTTCGACCGAATAGGGCTGCGAGAGCATCTGGATGATCTTCTTTGCGATCTCGCCAAGTTCGCCGCGATCATCAAGATCCGGGATCAAGATCTGGAACTCGTCACCGCCCAATCGACCAATCTCGCCTCGCCCGGCAACCACGCCGCGCAGACGCTCCGCGACCTGCTGTAAAAGCTGGTCGCCCGCCGCGTGACCGAGCGTATCGTTGACTTGCTTGAAGCGGTCCAGGTCGAGCATCATCAGAGCGGCAGAGCGTTTGGCCGCGCGGAATGCGTGGAGAGTGGAGTCGATCCGTTGCTCCATCCGGTGACGGTTGGCCAATCCGGTCAGCGAATCGAACTTGGCAAGGCGATTGGCCTCTTCCTCGCTGCGGAATTCCTCGGTGATGTCGGCAGCGGTGCCGCGGAAGCC
>CBFGON010000202.1:0-2193 GCA_965650395.1 uncultured Qipengyuania sp.
CGAACCGGCGTGCAAGGATTTGCAGTCCTCTGCGTAACCACTCCGCCATCGGGCCTCGCCCGGCCTCTCGGTCGGGAAGCGGCGCACTAGCGATTCTCGCCCGCCTTGGCAATCGGCTATCCTCGCGGCCACCTTCCGTAACGTCACGCTTTACGTAAACGGAAGAAGCGGCAAAGACTGCGCGCATGAGCATCGCAAGCCTGATCGATCCTATCCCCGTAGCTGGCGGTAAGGTCACCTTCGACAACCTCGACCACTGGCTGCAGGGCCGCACGCTGTATGGCGGCGCTTCGGCGCTGATCGCCTATACCGCTGCCGTGCGCGGCTTTCCCGATCTGCCGCCCTTGCGCGCAGGCCAGGTGGCGTTTGTCGCGCCGACCGGACCGGAGGTGGAACTGCGACGCGAGATCGTGCGCCAGGGCCGCAATGTGGCGCAGGTGCGCAGCGAGATCTGGTGCGAGGGTCAATGCACGCTCAGCGCCTACTGGCTGTTCGGGACCGGGCGCGAGGCCAATGCCCGCCATCCCGCCGCGCCGATGGCTGACTGGCCGGGCGCGCCGGAAGAATGCGAAACGGTGATGGGCGACAACGGTCCTGACTTCATCCGCCACAATTTCGAACTGCGCCGCGCGCAGGAGGAACGCGGGCCGGGCGCGCCGGTGGTGCGCCGTTGGGCGCGACTGGCGGATCGCGAGGGGCTCGATCCGGTGAGCGAACTGGTGCTGCTGGGCGACGTCATGCCGCCGGGTGCGATGCGCGCGATGCAGCGCCCCGGCCCGATCAGCTCGGTCAACTGGAGCTTCAACCTGCTCGACACCGCCCCTGTCACGCGCGACGGCTGGTGGCTTTCCGAAAATGCCAGCCAGCACGCCGACCACGGCTATTCCAGCGAGCGGCTACGGCTGTGGAATGCCGATGGCCAGCTGGTGATGGACGGGCTGCAATGCGTTGCGGTGTTCGGATAGCAGCCCCGCCCGGTTGACAGTTGGGCGACGAAGGCGACACCGCGTCAACCAAATCCGCACATTGCAAAGTGCTGATAAAACAGAATATTTCATCTTGCCCTCAGCGCTGCCATGGCAAGGGTGGCCCCGCCCCCTATTGCCCTGCTTCCGGTTCTGCTGTCCCGCCGCGCAGGCCGTGTTTGTCATAGCGCAGGTCAAGCTCGTCGTCGCAGGTATCGAGCCATCGGACCGGGCCCATTTCCACCCGGTCGCACAGCACGGACAATTCTTCGGCTTCGAAGGCACGCGCCGGGTCGAGTTTGGCTTCCGGCGGGCGAATAAAGTCCTTGCGCATGGCAAGCAACGCCAGCGTCAGCCGCTCGTCAAAGCGGCGCGACGTGCCGATGAGTTCGCCATTATAGTAATGCGGCACTTCCACGCCGTTGAGCGCGCGTTCGAGCGCGGTTTCGGCCAGCACATCGAAACGGGTGACGAAGGCCGCTTCCCAGCCCTTGTCGAACGGGGTGCCGTGCAGCCGCGCGCGCAGCTTGTAGGCCGACTGGCGGCTCATCCCCACCGCCCGCGCGGCGGCAGCGACATTATGCGTCGCCGCCAGTTCGCGCAGGAACGCCGCCTGCCGCGCCGGGGTCCAGCCGTCATGGCGCTGCGGATCGATTACGGCGGGCAGCACCTCGCCCGGCGTGGGATCAGCGGGGGTCTGGTCTGAAGTTTCAGGGGCGAGCGGAGCGGCATTGTCGCCAGTCTGCTCGAACGAGTGGGGGTGAGGATGTATGCTCATCCACGAGGTAAAGACAAATCCGGCGCGTGTAGGAAAGGTGATTTTGGGGGGAGCCGTTATTCAAGGGCTGCAGCCAGCCCCCCTTAGTCACCTTCGCTCTCCCCTAGCCTGCCGAGGGACGCCTGCGTAACCGTCAGCGCGGTGGATTGCCATGCCACCCCTTAATTCCACGACGTATGCTGCTGCCAAAAGTCATGGGGCCAAACGTCCGACTTTGGGGTGGTTTTGCGACGGTCCGCTCGTTTGTCCGGTCGTGAAAAGGCAGCCATTCGCGTTCGCTGGAGGACATCCGTAATGGACAGGGGAAGCAGGCGCCATTTATATAAGTTGAATGCTACTGATCGGCTCGCAGGAATCGTATCGCGAATGTCTCTTCGATCACTATTTATCTCATGCCTTCTACTGACGAGTTGCGATCGCGCCGAGACGCAGATCCCGGTATCCACCAGA
>CBFGON010000203.1:0-2189 GCA_965650395.1 uncultured Qipengyuania sp.
AGGACGCGGCCCTTTCACGGCTGAAACACGGGTTCGATTCCCGTAGGGGTCACCATGGTGGCGTTTTGCTTTTGCAGCGCAGTCTTGCATGGCCCCTTCGTCTAGCGGTCAGGACGCGGCCCTCTCACGGCTGAAACACGGGTTCGATTCCCGTAGGGGTCACCAGCAGTTTAACGACAATCTACCTCTTGGGCTGGCGCTGGCCGAATTGCACAGCTAAGCGCGTGCCCGAAATGAGCAACCGCCCCTTTCCCTGGCCCGGCTTCGCGCTGGCCCTCGCGACTGCGGTGGGGCTGTTGGCCCTTGGCATTTCCCCGCTCTATGTCCTGCTGACATTGCTCGTCTGGGCCGGTTCACTGTGGCTGGTGGGCGATTCTCCGCCGCCACCAGACCGACCGCGTACCAATGGCGGTATTTCGCGAGACACAATGGGCGACCTTGTCGAGCACTCCGAAACGCCCGTGCTTGTCACTGAGGGCGGTCGGGTCGTCATCGCCAACCTCGCGGCACGCCGCCTGCTGGGCACGCATGTGCTTGGCCAGGACGTGAAGATGGCATTGCGCCAGCCTGAAGCGGTTGATCTGCTGGAAAGCGGCGAGGACGGATCGACAATCGTCCGCAGTCTCGCGCGGCGGCGCGATATCTGGAGAATCAACTACAAGCACCTTGACGGTGGGCTTGCTGTAATTGAGTTCGTCAACAAGACTGCCGAAGCCGACATCAGCCGCGCGCACACCGATTTCGTCGCCAATGCCAGCCATGAGCTGCGTACACCCCTTGCTGCGATACTTGGCTACGTCGAAACGCTACGTGACGGAGGCGACGATCTCGATCCGAAGATGGCGGAGAAATTTCTCGACACTATCCAGCGTGAAGCACGCAGATTGCAGGAACTCGTCAGCGATCTGATGTCACTTTCACGCATCGAAGCGGAAAAGCACGATTTGCCGTCGAGTACGATCGCCCTGGGCAAACTCGTCGACCGCGCGGCGCGCGACGCTGCTGGCAATCGCGCCGAACGCCTTGATATCGAGGCGCACGGTGAATTCCAAGTGCATGGCGACGAACAGCAACTCGAACAGCTGGTACGTAATTTGGTCGACAACGGGCTGAAATACGGTGCGCCCGATACACTCGTGACGCTGCGGCTCAATCCGCAAGGCGAAAAGCGCGTGCTGCTGACCGTGAGCGATCGGGGAGACGGGATTGCACCTGAGCACCTGCCCCATCTTACTCGGCGCTTCTACCGCACTGATCCGGGTCGCAGCCGCGCCTCCGGCGGCACAGGACTAGGTCTGGCAATCGTCAAGCATATCGTCGAGCGCCATCGCGGCAGATTGGCAATAGAAAGCACACTTGGCGAAGGGACCCGCGTCAAGATTACGCTTCCGCTCGCTGACTGACGCAGCACAAGACTGAGAGATCGAACTTTGCACAGGCTGTCCACGGCCCGCGATGGCATATGTATCAACTGTCACAATGTTGTAATTTTGCAGTCATAGGGGCGACGCCGAACCGTAATCTTGTCAGGGATTCGTAATATGAAATCCGCTTTCAGGCTCTCCGTAATCGCGGCGGCCATGAGTTGCACAATTTCCACGCCGGTGTTGGCGCAGACCACTACGCCCGAGCAGGAGCTCGCCGAAATGCGCGCCCAGTTGGCAACCTTGGCATCGCGAATCGACCAGCTTGAAGGCGAACTGGCCCAAGCCAAGGCAGCCAATGTCGCGCAGGATGCAAGCATTGCCGCGCAGAGCGAAACGATTGCCGCGATCCCTGCCGCGGAAGAACCTGCAACCAAGGTGACCTGGAAGGGTGCGCCCGAGTTCGAAGGTAAAGGCGGATGGACCTTCAAGCCCCGCGGTCGCCTGCAGTATGATGCCGGTTTCATCAGCGCTCCTGCATCCACTGGCCGCGAAGATGGGTTCGGCAATGAAGCGCGCCGTGCACGGTTGGGCGTTCAGGGTGATATACCGGGCGGCTTTGGCTACAAATTTGAAGTCGATCTGGCCGCAAATGAAGTAGAAATCACCGATGCTATCCTGACCTATGGCGATGGCGGGTTGAAGGTCTCGATCGGCCAGCACAACAATTTCCAAGGGCTGGAGGAGCTGACCAGCAGCCTCAACATCTCGATGCTCGAACGCGCCGCCTACACTGACGCATTCGGGTTCGAACGTCGTGTTGGT
>CBFGON010000204.1:0-2164 GCA_965650395.1 uncultured Qipengyuania sp.
GCGATGCGGCAGCTGAAGCTGGACCCCCACAGCGCGTTCAAGAAATCGGCGCGCGTGGTGGGCGATGTGATCGGCAAATATCACCCGCACGGCGACGCCAGCGTCTATGACGCGATGGTGCGGTTGGCGCAGGATTTCGCGCTGCGGTATCCGCTGGTGGAAGGGCAGGGGAACTTCGGCAATATCGACGGCGATAACGCCGCCGCCTATCGTTACACCGAAGCCCGCCTGACCAGGACCGCGCTGCGGCTGATGGAAGGGCTGGACGAAGGCACGGTCGATTTCATCCCGACCTATAACGGCGAGGAGGAAGAGCCCGAGATCTTCCCCGGCCTGTTCCCCAATCTGCTGGCCAATGGCGCCAGCGGCATCGCGGTGGGCATGGCGACCAATATCCCCAGCCACAATGTCGCGGAAATCGTCGATGCCACGCTGGAAGTGATCGACAATCCGCATGTCGAACACGCGCGCCTGATGGAGCTGTTCCAGGGGCCGGACTTCGCCACCGGCGGGGTCGTACCGGAAAGCAAGGCGATGATTTCCGGCGCCTATGAAACGGGCCGCGGCAGCTTCCGTGTGCGCGGCCGCTTCCATGCGGCAGAGGCGGAGAAGGCAGAGGATCGCGAAGCGGGGATCGAGCGGCTGGGCGGCGGACAGTGGCAGCTCGTCATCAGCGAAATTCCCTATCAGGTGCAGAAGGGCAAGCTGATCGAACAGATCGCGCAGGCGATTGCCGATCGCAAACTGCCGATCCTCGAGGATGTGCGCGACGAAAGCGACGAGGCGATCCGCATCGTGCTGGTCCCGCGCAGCCGCAATGTCGATCCCGAGCTGCTGAAGGAGAGCATCTACAAGCTCACCGATATGGAAACGCGGTTTGGCCTGAACCTCAACGTGCTCGATGCGCAGCCCGGCACCGGGCGCACGCCGATGGTGATGGGGCTGAAGGAAGTCCTGACCCACTGGATCGCAAGCCAGATCGACATCCTGCAGCGCCGCAGCCAGCACCAGCTCGACCAGATCGCGCGGCGGCTGGAGCTGGTCGAGGGCTATATCATCGCCTTCCTCAATCTCGACCGGATCATCGAGATCATCCGTACCGAGGATGAGCCCAAGCCGGTGATGATGGCCGAGTTCAGCCTTACCGACCGGCAGGCCGAAGCGATCCTCAACATGCGGCTGCGCAGTCTGCGCAAGCTGGAAGAAATGGAACTGCGGCAGGAGCGCGATAATCTGCTGAAGGAGCAGGACGAGCTGGAAAAACTGCTCGGCTCGCCCGCGCGCCAGCGCACCCGGCTGAAACGCGACCTTGCTGCCCTGCGCAAGGAATATGGCGAGGACACCGCGCTGGGCGCACGCCGAACGACCATTGCCGAAGCCGCCACGGTGGTCGAATTCAGCATGGACGCGATGATCGAGAAAGAGCCGGTCACCGTCGTCCTGTCGCAGAAGGGCTGGGTGCGCGGTGCCAAGGGGCACCTGCCGCTCGAACAGGATTTCAAATATAAGGAGGGCGATGAAGCAGCCTTCGTGCTCCACGCGCAGACCACCGACAAGCTGTTGCTGGCGGCGGATGACGGGCGCTTCTTCACGCTCGGCGCGGACAAGCTGCCCGGCGCACGCGGCTTTGGCGAGCCGGTGCGCAACACGCTCGATATTGACGCCTCGGCCACGATCATCGCCGTGCTGGTCCACCGCGAAGGGCAGGAAGTGCTGCTAGCGGCAAGCACCGGCAAGGGCTTTGCCACCACGACTGACGAACTGCTGGCCGAAACGCGCAAGGGGCGTCAGGTCGTCAGCGTGAAGGACAAGGCACGGCTGGTGGTGGCACGACCGATTGCCAAGGGTCACGATCATGTCGCCGTGGTGGGCGACAACCGCAAGCTGGTGGTGTTCAATCTCGATGAGCTGCCGCGCCTTGCCAAGGGGCAGGGCAACAAGCTGCAGGCCTATCGCGACGGCGGGCTGGCCGATGCCACCACCTTCACGCTTGCCGAAGGGCTCAGCTGGACGATGGGCGGCAAGGAAGGCCGCACAAGGACCGAGCCCGAGATGTGGCAATGGAAGGTCGCCCGTGGCGGCGCGGGCCGGATGCCGCCGCAGGGCTTTCCCAGAGACAACAAGTTCGGCTGACGCGATAAGGGCCGGAAGCGCGCTTTGCACT
>CBFGON010000205.1:0-2162 GCA_965650395.1 uncultured Qipengyuania sp.
CTGGGAGAGCGCGTCGTTCGCAATGACGAGGTCGGGAGTTCGATCCTCCCTGGCTACACCACTTCTTCCGAATGGCCAGGCTTTTGTCTGGCCATTTTCATTTCCCCTGCCAGAAGCGCGATCCGGCCGCGATCGCGCCGCGCGACAGGCCTACCGCTTCGTTCGGGATCACGCGGGCGCTCGAGCGCCGGATCCTGGTCCTGGTCGCCGGATTCGGCTCGCCCTTCGGCCGCTGGCAATTGCACTCGATCATTTCCGCGGGCTGGCGTGACGCGGCGCCTCCCAGCATTCGCTGATGGACTCCAGACGAACCTCGCCTGGGTGGTTACCATGGCGTGGAACCGGGGGTCAATAATTTATTCTTGACTATATTGGTCATTGAAGCTTCTATTCCACAAGGGTTTCGATTGGGTAGGCCTGTCAGGGGCCGTGCTGCACAAGCATTGACGCTTCAGGGGAAATGAATGATTGAAACGGTATGGCCATACCTGGCGATCCTGCTGCTGTCGGCCGGACTGTTTCCGACCCTGGAGCGACGTTACGGATGGCGCTTGTTTTCGATCCTGCCGCCCATCGTCCTGACGTACCTGCTGGTGACCGCCCTCGCGGTTGCAGGGGTGTGGCAGGCGACACCGGCCATTACGACAGCGCAGCGCACGCTGACCACCCAATTGCTGCCCGCGCTGTTGTTCCTGCTGATGACCGGCTGCGACTTGCGCGCCATCCTCGCGCTGGGGCCGCGCATGTTGGCCGTGTTCGCTGTTGCGATGGCCAGTATCCTGCTGGCGATCGTGATGGCCTATCTGATGTTTCGTCATCTCCTGCCTCATGATGGCTGGAAGATGCTGGCGGCGCTGAGCGCTACCTGGACGGGCGGGTCGGCCAATCTGGTCGCGGTCAAGCAATCGGTCGGACTGCCGGACAATCTGCTGCCCTCGGTGTTGCTGGCCGACGCACTGTGCTATTCGGTGTGGGTGGTGGCGCTGTTTTCGGCAGCGCCCCTCGCGCCGGCATTCAATCGCTGGACCGGCGCCAGCGAACGCGCGCCCTTGCCGGAGGTTGCGCTCCGCCGCGAGGGCGATGCTGGCCCTGGCAGTGTCCTGCTGTGGCTCGGCGCGGCACTCGCGGTTGGCAATGCCGCATCCGTCGTTGCCGCCCTGCTGCCGGCGAACGGTCTGCTGACTGCGACGGCATGGACGGTACTGATTGCCACTGCAGCTGGCCTGCTGATTGCCCACACGCGGCTGGCCCGGTCTCCGGTCCCCGCTCCGCTGGCGCAGGCATTGCTGGCCTGTCTGGTTGCCGTCTTGGCGTCCCAAAGCAATTTCGAAGGCTTGGCGACGGCACCGCTGTTCGTGGCGGTTGGGTTCAGCGTGCTGGCGTTGCACGTGCTGCTGTTGGTGTTGGCCGCAAAGCTGTTCCGCTTTGACCTGCAGCTGTGTGGCATCGCCTCGCTGGCGCAGATCGGCGGCGTGGCCACGGCGCCGGTGCTGGCGGCCACCTATTCGCGGGCGCTCGTACCGGCGGCGGTGTTGTTGGCGACGCTGGGACTGGTGCTCGGAACGGCGGTTGGCCTGACGATGGCCGGCGTCCTGTCGGGGCTGTCCCCCTTCGCGAGTTGATGCATGCTGCACGTTCCGCGCCTCTGGTCTTGATGCACGCCGTACCCCTACTTGCGCACGCGCCCCCACCCTCCTGAACCCCATCCCATCGACGCCCAATGAAAATCACCGAGATTCGCTTCGGCATGCTGCGTGTCCCGTTGAAGACCCCTTTCAAGACCGCATTGCGGACGGTCGAGGCGGTGGAGGACATCGTGGTCTGCGTGCATACCGACACCGGGCACGTGGGCTATGGCGAAGCGCCCGCCACCGCCGTCATTACCGGCGACACCCATGGCTCCATCATCGAAGCGATCGACAAGTTCATCGCGCCGCGCGTGATCGGGCAGGAGGTGGCCAACCTCAATCGCATCACCGGGCTGATCCAGGGCGCGCTCGAGCGCAACACCAGCGCCAAGGCGGCGGTCGAGATCGCGGTGTACGACCTTTTCGGGCAACTCTACGGCGTGCCGCTGTACAAGATCCTGGGCGGCGGCGACCCCGTGATCACCACCGACATCACCATCAGCGTGGACTACATCGACAAGATGGTGGCCGATT
>CBFGON010000206.1:0-2114 GCA_965650395.1 uncultured Qipengyuania sp.
TCATCCTCAGGTGCTAGCGCAATCGGTTTCCAATCGCCACCAGCTTGTAGATTTCCGACACTGCTTAACCCCCCGATAACCAATTCTCTTTAAGTCCACCCCGACACAAGACAACGAGGGGTCGTTTAGGAATGGAATTGAGCGCGATCGACGCCAGAGGAGCATCGGCTCTGGACAAGATTCCGGAGGCATGTGGCAAAGTCACCGTTGGTTGTTCCGACGTGGCCGGCATCGTGCAGGCGGTGATCGACAGTTCAGGCATTCTGCGTGCCGAGCATGTTGAGCTGCAGGGCACCGTTCACGAACTGGAAAAGGATCAGCGCAAAGTCGCAGAAGCGAGCGACGAGGCGCGTATCCTTTCGGCCCGCGCTATCGAGCGGTTGGGGCAGGGCACGGCCCAGATCCAGTCCTCGCTCACCCAGATCACCAACCTGCTCGACCTGGTCGAGACGTTGGCCACCCATGTCACAGGCTTTGCTGCGGCTATGGACCAGGTTAAACGCTGCTCGCAGGATATCGAGCAGATTGCCGAAACTACCAATATTCTCGCGCTGAATGCCACCATCGAAGCGATGCGCGCAGGCGACGCGGGACGCACATTTGCCGTAGTTGCCAATGAAGTGAAGACGCTGGCCGGCGAAACCCGCAAGGCAACGGACGAAATTGCCGACGTTATCGAGACACTCGGCACCGAAGCTTCGACCGTTATCGAGCGTATCGAAGCAGGCGCACGGGCGTCGAATGAAGCAAAGACTTCGGTTGCCAGCATCGACGCCACAATCGCAGGTGTTGCGCAGTTGGTTGAGGAAGTCGACCAGCAGAACGACCAGATCACACGCGCTACGGGCATGATGACCGAGCATGTTGATCGTGTATCCGCAGTCATCGACAGCTTCGATCGCGCTGCGAATGAAAACGAATCTCGGCTCGAAACGGCGCATGAACGCATTACCGAGCTTGAGATCACCGCCAGCGAGATGTTCGACAATCTCGTCAAAGCCGGTCTTTCGCCTCAGGACAGCCAGATGGTCGAAAAAGCGCGCGGCTATGCGGCGCAGATCGTCGAACGCGCTGAACAGGCCCTGGCTGGAGGCAAGCTCTCGATGGATGCGCTGTTCGACTACAATTATCGCGAAGTCATGGGAACCAACCCCAAGCTCTATCGCAATGGTTTGAGCGATTGGGCGGATCAGAACTGGCGGCCGGTCAACGACAGCGTTGTGGCCGAAGGCGGTGCAATCATGATGTGTTCACAGGCCGATATGAACGGCTTCCTGCCGACGCATATTTCGGATCGTTCGCGTAAACCTACTGGCGACCTGACCCATGACACAACCTATTGCCGCAATGGCCGCATCCTGTTCGATACGATCGACCAGAAGGCCAAGCAGCAGCCGGATGCCTATATGATGGCGGTCTATCGCCAGGAAGGCGATGGTAGGAACTACGTTGTGGTACGAAACGTTTATGTGCCGCTGTTCATCAACGGTCGTCGCTGGGGCGATTTCGAACTGGCCTACAGCTTCCGCTGATCACGATTTACCGCAAGGACGGGCAGGGCTGCGAGAATATCGCTGCTCTGCCTTTTCGTGTCATGGCTGACGACGCGCCATGAACGCGAGGCGTTCGAACATCATCACATCCTGTTCGTTCTTGAGCAGCGCGCCGTGCAGCGGCGGAATCGCACTGTTGGGATTGCTGTCCTGAAGCACGTCGAGTGGCATATCCTCGTTGAGAAGCAGCTTGAGCCAATCCAGCAATTCGCTGGTGCTCGGCTTTTTCTTCAGCCCCGGCACGTCGCGCAGTTCGTAAAAGATATCCATCGCCTTGCTGACCAGATTCTTTTGGATGCCCGGATAATGGACCTCGATAATGTCGCGCATCGTCTCGCGGTCAGGAAACTTGATGTAGTGGAAAAAGCAACGGCGCAGGAACGCGTCGGGCAGTTCCTTCTCGTTGTTGGAGGTGATGACCACGATAGGCCGCTCAGCCGCCGTGATCCGCTCATGCGTCTCGTAAACGTCGAAGCTCATACGATCGAGTTCTTGCAGCAGATCATTGGGAAATTCGATGTCTGCCTTGTCGATCTCGTCAATCAGCAGGACCGGCAGTTG
>CBFGON010000207.1:0-2108 GCA_965650395.1 uncultured Qipengyuania sp.
CCCGCGCGGCCCCCTCCCGCGGAAGGGCCGGCGTAAAAACCGGCCCTGCTTTGTGTCTGGGTTGGTCTGGATCAGCTGGCTCAGCGCCAGCCTGCGGTCCTGGCAGCCGCCTCGTCTTCAGCATCGAGCGCGGGTCCAGCGGCCATCTCCTGCGCTTTTGCAAGGATTGCGGCATCAGCGGCACCGGCCATGCGGTAATCGCTGGCCGATCCTTCGCTGCCTTCGCCCAATGCTTCGAGCTTCCAGCCTTCAACATCGCGGCAGGCGATACCGCCGCCAGCGCTGCCGGTGAAGGCGCGGCAATAGCGGTCGGCATCGTCGCGGAAGCTCAGCAGAACGCGTGTATCGGCCTGCTGCGACTGGCTGGCGACCAGCGTATCATCGAGCACGCTGGCAAGCTGCGCATCTGCATAGGGCGAGGCATCGTCGCCGCCGCGCGGCAGAATCACCGCCAGCGCCAGCGATGCCGCCAGCGCAGGCCCGGCAACCCAGGTCCAGCGCGGGATATGACGGCGTTCCTCGCGGCGTTCTCTGGCGGCGGCGAAATCGACCACTTCGGCCTCGCTTGGCGCAGCAAGCAATGCAGCAAGGCGGTCAGGCACCGGCTGTTCGGCAATCGGTGCGTAATGGCCCGACAGCATGGATTTGAGCGAACGATGCGCCTCCACCTGCTGCGCCAGCGCCGGATCGGTGGCAACGGCGGCGGCGACTTCGGCCTCGCGCTCGGGCGCAAGCTGGCCATCGGCGAAAGCGGCAATATCCTCTGAAGTGATCGTCATGCCGTTTCTCCCAGCAGGGCCAGCAGTGCATCGCGGCCCCGCACCAGGCGTGAATTGAGTGTACCCACAGGACAGCCGACGATCTCGGCGGCCTCCTTGTAAGCATAGCCTTCGACCATCACCAGCAGCACGGCCTCGCGCTGCTCCTCTGGCAATTGCTGCATTGCGCGATCGACATTGGAGAGTTCCACGGCCGCTTCCTGCGCGCCGTCACCGCCCACGCCCATGCCCGCTTCCTCGTCCACGAACGTCTGGCGGCTGCGGGTCTGCTTGCGGCCCTCGTCTATCCAAATATTGCGCATGATCCGATACATCCAGCTGTCGAGCCGCGTGCCTTCAGCCCATTTCGACCGGTTGGCGAGCGCGCGCTCGAGACTCATCTGGCAGAGGTCGTCACCGTCGGACGAATTGCCGGCCAGCCCGGTCGCGAAACGGCGCAACCGGGGCAGCAGGTCCAGCAAGTCCTTCTCGAACGATGTGCTCAGTTTCTCTGCCTTCCACGGATTAAACGGACGACGCGGCGCGTTTCATCCATGCTTAATCCCGAAAAGGACATATACGACAGATCGATGCGCCAGCTTATCCTCTTTTCCGCCATTCTGCTTGGCATTGCGAGCCCTTTGGCGGCGCAGATCGGGCTGCCTCTAGGGCAAGTGCCGGTGGTCGGCCCCGTACTCGACCGCGCGACCGATACGCTGGAGGGAACTGTGCGCGAGACGCAGCGCACGGTGGAACGGCTGGCGGAAGACCGGTTGCGGATGATCGACCGGCTGGTGCGGAGCAATCGTGACCTGATCGAGCGCGATGCTCAGGGCGCGCCGGCGCGGCGCGGCGAGCTGCTGGCGATGGACACTACGCCCGCTGAACTTGCAGCGGCGCAGAATGCCGGTTTCCGTGAAATATCCCGCGAAGTGATCGAAGGGCTGGGCATTGCCGTTGTTCGTTTGCGAGTGCCGGATGAAATGGACCTCGCAGAAGCAGAAGCCAGTCTTGCGGCACTGATGCCCGGGGCTGTGATCTCGGCAGACAATCTCCATTTCCAGTCGGGCGCGGCCGATGGGCTGCCCGTGCTGGCTGCAGCTTCTGCCTCGGCACGCAGCGGCGCGGATGTCGGTATGATCGACGGAGCGACCGGCGCCGCGGTAAAGGTCGCTGAAACGCGCGGTTTTGCGCAAGGCGCACCGTTCGCGAGCAATCACGGCAGTGCCGTGGCCTCGCTGCTGATCCATGCGGGTGCTGGCACAGTGCGGGTTGCCGATGTCTATGGCACCGACAAGGCGGGCGGCAACGCGCTGGCAATGGCCAAAGGGCTCGGCTGGCTGGTGGCGC
>CBFGON010000208.1:0-2100 GCA_965650395.1 uncultured Qipengyuania sp.
TTAACCTTAATTGTTTGTAAAGTATTAACTATGCCTCTTGCGCGACATTATCTTCCAAAGCGTTGAATTCCAATAGGTTAGTAAGAGACAGAGGGCGGGCCAGCGCATAGCCCTGGACCAGTGTACAGCCGATTTCGTTAAGGATTTTCAGGGTTTCGCTGTCTTCGGCACCTTCAGCGACAACACTGATTCGCGCCTGATTCCCCATGGCAACAATACTGGCGGCAATAGCGCGAGCTTTGGCACTTTTAGTAATATTGGAGACGAAGAGTCGGTCGATTTTCAGTTCGTCGAACGGCAATTCGAAAAAGGTCTCGAAATTGGCAGCGCCAACTCCGAAATCGTCGATCGAAATGCGTGTGCCGAGCGCCTTGAGTTCCTTAAGGATGGTGGCCGCGGTAGCCAGATCACCGATACGCGACGTCTCTGTTACTTCGAGCACAAGCCAGCGCGCGTCGAAGCCGGTCGCCTGCAGGACATTGCGCACCAGCCCGACAATCCGCATGTCGCCCAATAATGTCGCGGAAATATTGACCGACATCGAGATCGGATTTCCGCGGAAGTGGATCAATTTGGCCGCAGTACAGGCGCTTTGCAGAACATAGCGCGTAAGGTGTTCCATCCTCCCTGCCTTTTCGCACTGGGCGATGAAGTGCATCGGTGGAATGAAGCCACGCGCAGGGTCGTGCCAACGCACCAGTGCTTCCACACCGGTCATGACATTGCGCGTGGTATCGATCTTAGGCTGATAGACACAATAGATTTCGCCGGCTTCCATTGCATCATCGATGCGTGCGCGCAGCGAAATGTCCCACAATTCGTCGAAATGCGAACCGCTTTCCGCGATCTTGATCGGTTGCAGAGCCTCGGAGGATTCCTCCGCCGCGGCGACGGCGGCCGCCAATCGGGCTCCGGCATCACCGTCGATGCGCGCGACGCCGAAGCTGATGCCAACGTCGACCGATGAACCCGAGACATTGATCGGCGCAGCAAAGATCGCCCGCAGGCCTTCAAGGTGCTCTACAAGCGCGTCGACATCATCTTCTTTCGAATGCCAGGCCAGATTATGCCCTTCGAAGTAGATGGCGAGATCGCTGTCTGCGGCGCGCACCCGGTCGACCAGACGCAGGACATATTGCGTCCGGTATTCGCGTGCGAGCGTCTTGAGAACGTGTTCGTATCCATGAATACGCGCCACCACGACATGACCGCGGGTAGTGGCGGATCGTGCGAGATTTGCTTCCAGTGCGCGGAATTTGGGCAGCCCTGTTTCGCTGTCGACCATGCCCAGCCGGTTCTTCCACCGTGCGCGTGATCGGAGCATTCCGTAAAGGATCAGGAAGGCCGCGCAATAGGACAACTCCATCCTGATACCCAGGATACTGCCGGCCACGAGAACTGAAGGCAGCGCAAGTAGAAACGCTGCGTAGCCTAGCCGCCGCCGTTTGCTGCGGCGAACGAAGATGAGCAGGCAAGTGAATGCCAGCAGGAAGTAGCAAGTGACCTGGATCGCATTGATGAAGCCTGTGCGATTGGCTTTGAGCGATTCCGCGCCGTAAATTGCGACATAGGAGTAGGGGACGGCGTAATTGCCCGGAATCTTCTGCTGTGCGTCAGCCAGTGATGCGCCTTCACCGATTACAACAGTCCGACCCGCCAGATTTGGTATGCCTGTTTTGTCAGGTCTTACTATCTCGCCAAGCCGGATCGCGGTCAGGTCTTGCGAATTGATCCCGTAGTCGATCTGAAATTCGCCCGGTCGTGCATCTGTGACGCCGCCCAGCGCGGCGGCGAACGAAGGATAACGGACCCCGTCGACATTGTGGCCATATGCACTTGTCCAGGCGAAACCCAGCCAGTTCGACCACTGGCGTGATACGACGCGCTGAGATGGTCCCGCAATGTCGCTGATCGTGCGTTCGACCGTCGCGCCCGAAATTGCCGAGCGCTTGATCTGGTCGACAATGATCGCACGCGGCCCGAGGTCGGTGATCGCCTTCTTGAGGCGCTGGTCTGATGCTGCATCCGAGCGTTCGTCGAAGACTATGTCGATGAAGACCTTGCCGACACCCTGTCGCTCCAATTCGTCGAGGGCTTCGG
>CBFGON010000209.1:0-2059 GCA_965650395.1 uncultured Qipengyuania sp.
ATCGAAGCCGCGATCCGGGGCGAGTGACATGACAAGGCAGATCACCGGCGCCGCCTTTCTCTCGCTTGATGGCGTGATGCAGGCGCCAGGAGGCCCGACCGAGGATTACACTGGCGGCTTCGATCAGGGCGGCTGGGTGTTCAAGCTGTGGGACGATGGTGTGAACGAAGTGCTCGGCACATTGTTCGGCGGTGACTACGGCCTGCTGCTGGGACGCCGGACCTATGACATCTTCGCCGCCTACTGGCCCTATGTCACCGGCGAAGAAGCGGCGATGGGCGAGGCTTTCACACGCGCAGAAAAATACGTCCTGACGAGCAGCACACGCCCGCTCGAATGGGAAAACAGCCACACGCTTCATTCGGTAGAGGACGTGGCCAAGGTCAAGGCCTCCGAGGGACCGGACCTTATAATCCAGGGATCAAGCACACTTTATCCCGCGCTGCTGGCGGCCGGACTGATCGACCAGCTGATCACCATGACTTTCCCGATCACGCTTGGTGCAGGCAAGCGGTTGTTGGGCGATGGGACGCCTGTTGCAAGGCTGGAAATAACCGAACACAAGGTCACGCCCAAAGGTACGGTGATCACCACCTACATACCTGCGGGCGCGCTGCCGCCCTACCCCGCCGAAGCACCCGAACCGAGCACCAGCGTGCGTGAAGCGGAACGCCAACGGGCGATGCAGACGGGGGAGTGGTAAGCATGGAACTGCACGGCCACCTCTTCTCGTCTTATACGTGGAAGGCGCTGATCCCCCTCTATGCGAACAGTACGCAGTTCACTTTCCGCGAAGTCGATGGTTCGGTGCCGAAATTCGAGAGTTTCACCGGCAAGACGCATCCTTCGGGACAGTTTCCCGTTCTCGTCGATGGCCAAACAATCGTGGTCGAGGCGACAAGCATCGTCGAATATCTTGCGGTGCATCACCCTGGCCCGGCGCCGCTCATCCCGGCCGACCCTGCCGATGCCGTCACAGCCCGAATGCTCGATCGCGTGTTCGACAATTACGTGATGGGCAATGTGCAAAGGGTGATGGCGGCCTTTTTCGTCGACAAGGATGATCCCGGCGGCGGCGGGATGCGGGACGAGCCTTTCGTGCCAGAGATTGCCGCAGCCAAAGTGGCTCTGCGGCGAGCTTATGCCTGGCTAGAGCAATGGCTCGACGCCAACGCCCTGCCGCCGCATGTCAGCCTCGTCACCTGCGCCGCTGCACCCAGCCTGTTCTATGCCGATTGGGTAGAGCGCATTCCCGAAACCTGCCCGCGCCTGACCGCGTTGCGCGCCGAATTGCTGGCACTGCCGCCGGTGATGCGCTGCGTCGAGGATGCCCGCCCCTTCCGCCCCTATTTTCCTTACGGCGCGCCCGACCGCGATTGAAAAGGACTGACTCCATGCACGAACTGAGCGTGACTCGACTGATCGCCGCACCGCCCGAAAAGGTGTGGGACGTGATGACCAACCGGATCGAGGAATGGTGGTGCCCCAAGCCGTGGCGCGCGGAGTTTTCAAACCTCGAACGCCGCGCGGGCGGAGCGTCCATGTGCACCATGTACGGCCCCGATGGCGAAGTGCACCCGCACCCCGGCACCGTACTGGCATGGGAAGAATGCAAGCGTTTCGCTTTCACCGATGCCATTATCGGCGATCTCGAACCGGCGGGTCCATTCATGATCGGCATCTGGAGCATCGAACCGGAAGGCGCCGGCACGCGCTACACTGCGGTCGCGCGTCACTGGAGCGAAGAGGACAGCAAACGCCACGCAGACATGGGATTTGCCGAAGGCTGGGGCGCCTGCGCCGACCAACTCGTCGCGCTGTGCGAAGCTAGCTGATCGCGCGGGCCTTCCGCAGTAACTGATAGGCCTCGACCACCCGCGTCAGCCGTGCTTCGTGCTGGCGGTCGCCGCCGTTACGATCAGGGTGGTAGCGGCGTACGAGCTCGGAATAGCGGCGCCTTAGCCGCGCCCGGTCAATATCGAGCCCCAGCCCCATCACTTCCAGCGCCTCGGCCTCCTCTCGGCTGAACCTCACGTCCTTGGCCAACTCGGCCTGGGGG
>CBFGON010000210.1:0-2050 GCA_965650395.1 uncultured Qipengyuania sp.
CTTGTCCCCTGCTTCCTTGCCGTCCTCTTCCTTGGGCTTGGCCACTTCAGGCTGGAGTTGCGCCGGATTTTCGGGATCGAAGAAGCCCGCCGGTTTAGGCATGGCAGTGACAAGGCGCAGCCCGCTGATCGCCTCACCCGCATCGCGGAAACCGGCGGCCAGCGTGGCGCGCGGATCGGTCGACAGGCTCGCGAGCGAGACATTCATCTTCTCGATCTCGCTGCGTTGTTCGTTCTTCACATCGTCGGCGAAGCGGCCCATTTCCGGATCGTAAGCGGTGCCGGGCTGGTCGAGCAGATCGTCGACCATGTCGAGCGCACCCTTGTGGTGCGCGATCATCAACTGGAAGAACAGCCGGTCAAAGGCAGTGCCGCTGGCAGCCGCCAGTTCGGCCATTTGCGCGGGCGTGGCCATGCCCTTCATCATCGAATGATCGCCGTGATGCGCGTGATCCATCGCCGGCATCGCCACTGGCTCGCTGCGCTGGGTCAGCCAGTCGGACATGAACTTCATTTCGTCCTTCTGGCTTGCTTCGATCCGCGTCGCGGCTGCGGTGACATCCTTGTTATTGGTACGGTCCTTGGCGAGGTTCGCCATGTCGACAGCCTGCTGATGGTGGACGATCATGCCCTGCATGAACGCCACGTCGCCGGGCGCATGATCGGCATTGGCGAGCTTGATCGCGTCAGCTTCGCTAACGGTGCGCGACGGTTGCCCCGGCGCACCTGGCAGCACGATCGGCGCTTCCTTGGCGATGGCCACGGTCGAAATCGAAAGCAGCAGGCCGGCGGCCAGCGCGCGAAGCGTCGGTGTCATGTATTCCTCCCCAATTTAAGGTCGGGAATGAACATCGCCTCACCCCTAAAGGTCAAGCATATGTTCTGCGAACGACATGGACGCGCGGTTCAAGCGTCAGCAGCGCCATGCTTTTGTGGGCCGAGATAGCCGAACAGATAGGCCGCCACCTTGCGCATCTGTATCTCCTCCGCCCCTTCGGTGATGCGATAACGGCGGTGGTGGCGGTAGATATGCTCGAACGGCTTGTGGCGTGAATAGCCGATGCCGCCATGCACCTGCATCGCGCGATCGGCCGCTTCGCAGACCAGCCGGTTCGCCCAGTAATTGCACATGGAGACCTTGTCGGAGATCTGCTTCTCGATCTCCTTGTGCGGCAGATTGTCCATCTCCCACGCGGTCTTGTAGATCAGCAGCCGCAGCATTTCGGCCTGCGTCGCCAGCTCGACCAGCGGGAACTGGATGCCCTGATTGCGGGCGAGCTCCTCGCCGAAGGGTTTACGCTGGCGGGCGTATTTCACGCTCTCGTCAATGCAATAGAGCGCCGCGCCCAGCGATGATGCCGCCTGGCGGATGCGGTTCTGGTGGACGAAACTTTGCGCCAGAGCGAGGCCGCGGCCCTCCTCGCCCAGCATTGCGCTTTCGGGAACCCAGACATTTTTGAAGCTGAGGCGTGGGTGATCGGTGGGCATGTTGAAGGTCCACAGCCACTGTTCGATCTGGAGCCCCGGAGAAGGGTTGGGGACGAGCAGACAGGTGATGCCGCGTGCGTCGCCGGCCTCGCCGTCGGTGCGGCAGAAGGTCGCGCAATGGGTGGCGACGTGCATCCCGGTGATCCACATCTTCTCGCCGTCGATGCGCCAGCCGGCCACGCCATCGCGGGTTTCGCGCACCGCGCGGGTTTCCATATGGGTGGCGTCGCTGCCGTGGTTCGGCTCGGTCAGGCCAAAGGCGACGCGGCGGTTTCCCTCGAACCCGCCGAGGATAAACTCCTGCTTTTGCTCCTCTGTACCGAAGGTTTCGAACATGGCGACGAAGGGGAAATTGCCGACGATGGAGTGTTCGTTCTGCAGGTCATTATGAAGTCCGAGGCCGCGCCGGGCGAAGCGTTCGCGGATCACGGCCATCCATAAATTGGAGCCATCCTTGCCGCCGTATTTCTTCGGCGCGGAGAAGCGCCAGTGGCCGGCGGCGTCGGCCAGTTTGCGGCTTTCGCCGAGCAATTCTTCCCAATCGTGGCGCGGCAAACCGCCCT
>CBFGON010000211.1:0-2046 GCA_965650395.1 uncultured Qipengyuania sp.
TCGGGATAGATGTCGAAAGCGACATTGGGCCACAGCTTGAAATAGAGCCAGTGGCGCTGACTGGCCTCGGGCAGATGCGGCACCGGGGGCAGCAGGCGCTGATACATGCGTTCGGACCAGTTGGCAGATGGCTTGTCCACCATATCGCCCCACATGCGATCGACATGGGTATCGGCCTCGACGCCATAGCTCTTGCCGAACAGGCGCGTCAGGCCGGGGTGGGCGACGGGGATGTGCAGCCCGTCCGAATAATTGTCGCCCACGTTCTTCCAGTTCACATCACGCGGGCGCAAGGTTAAGCGGCCCAGCGCCTGTAGCTCCTCGAAACGATAGGGAGCGATCATGGCTTCATAGGGTGCCATCATCTGCGCCACGGCAGGGCCGCCATCGTCTTCCAGCCGCACGAAGATGAAACCGCGCCATTCCTCCAGCTCGACCGGGGCGAGGCCGGATTTTTCGCGGTCGAGCGTGGGATACGATGCGCTGTCGGGAACGCCGGTCAGCCGCCCGTCAAGGTCATAGGTCCAGGCGTGATAGGGGCACACCAGCTTTCTGGCGCAGCCGCTCGCGCCATCGACAAGCCGCGAGCCGCGGTGGCGGCAGACATTGGTGAAGGCCCGCAGCACATCGTCCTTGCCGCGCACCACCACCACGCTTTCGCCGATGTAATCCAGCGTGTGCCAGTCGCCCGCCGCCGGGATGTCGCTGATGTGGCAGACGACCTGCCAGCTGGGGCGGAAGATGCGGTCATGCTCGAGCGCGGCGAACTCGGCGTCGTGGTAGGTCCAGGCGGGCAGGCTCCAACCGTCGAGCGGGTCTTGTTGATGAAATACATCCGGGTGCGTTGCCATTGGCCGATCCTTGCTATACACTCGTATAACAAGCTGGACATGACCACGCAACCCGCCTTTACCCGCGCCGATCCGGACCAGCGCCGCCAGAGCCTGATCGAGGCCTGCGCCCGGGTGCTGGCGCGCGATGGTGCGGCGGGCGTTTCGGTGCGCGCGATCTGCGCCGAGGCGGGCGTTTCGCCCGGCCTGCTGCGGCATTACTTCGCGGGCGTGTCAGAGGCGATTGCAGAGACCTATCGCTGGGTCGGCCAACGGATCGATGCCGCGCTGGCAGAGGCTGTGGCAGCAGCGCCGCACGAGCCGCGCGCGCGCCTGATCGCCTATCTCGCGGCGAGTTTTCGCCCACCTATCGCCACGCCCGAACTGCTGGCGAATTATATCGCCTTCTGGAGCCTCGCGCGTAGCGATGCCGCGGTCCACGCCATGCGCGGCAAGGTCTATGGCGACTATCGCGCGGAGCTGGAAAACCTCCTCGCGGAATATCGGCCCGAGATGGAGGAAACGCGTCTCACCGTAATCGCGCTCACCGCGCTGATCGACGGGCTGTGGCTCGAACTGTCGCTGGGCGAAGCGCCTTTCACACCAGACGAGGCCGAAGCGCTGGCCGCCCGCTGGCTCGACGCATTGGCGGGCTAGCCACAAAAAAGGCCGGGTGACGAACCCGGCCTTTCCTGTTGTTCTGTGGCAGAAATCAGAAGTCGATGCCGGCCCTGATCCCGATCACGCGCGGCTTGATGACCGTGTCGTAGAACACGCCGCCCGCAGCGGTGTCCCCGCCAAGGTCGCCGCAGATCACTTCCACGCACTGGATGCCGGTGTTGATTACCCCGCGCTCGTCGAACAGATTATTGCCGAAGATTTCGAACCGCAGGCTCTCGCTCTTCATGCCCAGGCTCATATCGAAAGTGGTGTAGCCACCAAGGAAGCCCTTGAGCCCGTTCTCCAGCGTTCTCAAGTCGCTGCGACGCTTGCCGACATGCGCCAGCGCGCCCTGAACATGGCCATCCCACGAACCCAGCGGGAATTCATAGCGGGCCACGGCATTGGCCTTGAATTTGGCAGTAACCGGCAGGCGGGTGCCTGCAGGGGCGAGCAAGTCGTTTTCGCGACCGTCACCCGGGTCGAGCGTACAGTCGAACTGCGGGTTGGCGACGACGCAGAAGTCCTTGCGGATTTCGGCATCATTGTAGCTGCC
>CBFGON010000212.1:0-2004 GCA_965650395.1 uncultured Qipengyuania sp.
GGGTCGGCAGCAGGGCTTCGCCACCGCGCCCAATGGCCAGCGGTCGCGCCAGCGCAGCTACGGGGCTACGCAGCCCCATGATGCCGATCGCTCCGCGTTCGCCCGCCACCACCGCGGAAATGCGCCCTACCGGAAACGACCGCCGCGACGCCGTCAGTTCGGCGCCTTCCATGACCAGATCGTGGAGAAACTCCAGCTCGCCACCCGGCGCCGGCGTGTACACGCCAATCGGGCCCGCGATGCCACCCAATTGACTCCAGTCGGTAATCCGCCCTGACAGCACGTCGCGCAGTTGCGCCATCGTCAGGCGGCGCACCGGATTGTCCCGGTGGACCACCACCGCCAGGCCATCGAGGGCGATCACGAACTCCTGCTCCGCCGAACGCAATTCGCCCAACTGCCAGGCGGCGTCCACTTCCGCCGCATTCGGCGGCCGGGACATCATCGCGACTTCCGCGTTCCCGGCCACCAGCGCCATCATGCCCGCCGCTGACCCGTTCTTCGCGATCTCGACCACCAACGGCTGACCGTCACGCACTCCCCGCAACTGGGTGACCGACGCATCGTGCTCGACACGCTCGATATCCTCGTATCCCAGCGACTCCATCCAGGCGCGCACGACGGCCGGCACGAGTCGCGCCCCCAGCGTATTCGAGCCGTGGATGCGAAGGCGCTCTGCATCTGCGTACTGGGCTGCGACAGGATTTGGAAACACCACCAACATGCACACCACCAGCGCGGTGCGCAGCAATTTCATCCACATTGAATTTGCTCCCCGAAAACGCGGGGAGTTTCACGGCGCGCTGTTACGCCGTTGTTACACCGTGAACCGCGTCACGCGTCGCCGGTCGCAATGGGGCGCGACGGATCGGCGATCCAGCCGCTCCACGACCCGGTAAACAGCTTCGCCCCGCCCAAGCCCGCACGCTCCATCGCCAGCAGATGGTGGCAAGCGGTGACTCCCGAGCCACACATGACGATTGTCTGGTCGGGGGTGTGCTCGCCCAACAACGCACGGAATTCCTCCGCCAACTGCACCGGCGTCTTGAGGCGACCGTCCGCGGTGTTGTCCATCCACGGGCGGTTCCGCGCACCAGGCACATGCCCGGCCACGCGGTCGATGGTTTCGTTCTCGCCGCGGAAACGATCAGCCGAGCGGGCATCGATCAGCAGGTCACCCGCCGCCAGGCGCTGTTGCACCTGCGCGGCATCAAGCAAGCGACCCGACTGGTACTCGCCAACGTAGCGGGTGGGCGCCGCCTTCGTTACATGCGAATCCACCGGATGCAGGCTGTTGGCGGACCATCGACGCCAACCGCCGTCGAGCACCGCGACTTTCTCATGCCCCAATGCGCGCAGCAGGAACCACAGGCGTGCGGCTTGCGCGCCTTCGCCATCGTCATAGGCCACCACTTGATGCTGCGGGCTGATGCCCCACTCGCCCAGCCTGGCGGTGAATGTCGCGGCATCCGGCCAGGGATGGCGTCCCATGCCCGCCTTGCCCATGTCGGACAAGTCCCGATCCATGTGCGCGAACACGGCCCCGGGGATGTGCGACTGCTGGTACATGACCTCGCCCGCGCCCGGGTTTGCGAGCGAATGCCGGCAGTCGACCACGACCACATCCTCGCGTCCCAGGGCGATGGCGAGGGTTTCGGGTTGCACGATCGTGGTCCAGCCTGGCATGGCGCCGCCTCCGTTGGGTCCGGCGCCCCAACCTGGCGCCGTCAATTCCGCACTGTAACCAAGCGCTCGCGAAGGTTGTACAGGATGGACGCTGTCACGCCCCAAATCCGGCGACGGCTGTCGGTGCGCTCGACAAACTCGAGTATGCGCCTGCGATGCCCCTGGAACTCGATGTCGCGCGACACGAGGTTGTCCGGCGCCATCAGGAAGACGAGTGGCACCTCGAACACCTCGGCCACCTCGCCGGGCTCCGGCTGCGCAAGGTAGGACGGCGCGACACGTGCCACGACCGGCACCACGCGGAAGCCGGTAATGGTC
>CBFGON010000213.1:0-1966 GCA_965650395.1 uncultured Qipengyuania sp.
GCAAATGCTTCTGTAACCCCTGTTAGCGCAGAGAGCCAGGCCGCCTGCCGCACCTCCTTTGTCTCAAGATATCCGTCTTGTCTCAAGGTACGTGGACCGGCAGCCAGGAGTTCGCGTTTGATCCCAAGGGGGACATCCATGATAGGTACTTGTCAAGGATAGATGCAGATATCCTGACCCTCCCGAGGGGCAAGGGGGTGGCGACGGTAAGCGAGGACGCATCGTGGTGGCCGCACAACCAAGCGAATCGTGGGTGGATCAAAGGACCAGACATCCATGTGCCGCCTCGGGCCCAAGGGCCGTCGCGGAAGATTCAGTTTGGGTTGCCTGCCGGCCTCGAAACAGTTATTCCTGGCGCCTCGGCATTCCGGCTAGGAGTCCGTCCCACAGAAAACGGATCAAGTGCCGCCTGGGCCGGTTGGGTGGTCGGTTCGATCCGCGGAAGCGGCGGCAAGAATTGGGCGGCGTGATCGCGCTTTGGATGGCGCCTTTGAGAACCTCGCCGAGGGGCGTCTGAGGCCTCAGGCAGCTGCGCCGCCGGGTTCCATCTGCGCCATCCGGCGCAGGTTCAGCGCCAAGCTCACCAAACTCCATTCGCCTTGCACTTTCTCCAGACCGCGCAACGAAAACTCGCGGAATCCCAACACCCGCTTCACCCATCCGAACGCCGGTTCCACCAGCGCCTTGCGTCGCCGGTAGTGCTGTCGGCCGCGCTTGCTGTTCAACCGTTTCGCCATCCTCTCGGTTGCTTCTCCACCGCCCTTTGTCTTGGTTTGCTCGCCTGACCCCTTCTCTCGTCCCAGCGCGATCACCCCTTGAATGTTGCGCTCCTCCAAGGCCTTGAAATTCTCCTCGCCCTTGTAGCCCGCATCCGCTAATACCCGCTGCGGTTTGCGCCCCGTGTTCTGCTTCACCTGGCTCACCATCTCGACTAAATAGGGATTGTCCGCCGCGTTCTGTACCACCTGCTGAGCCACAATCAACTGGTTGCCTTCTTCCACCACCGCCTGCGCGTTGTAACACTGCTCATAGCCGTGGTTCGTCTTCATGATGCGGCTTTCGGAATCGCTGAAGTTGCGTTGCGCGCTCGGCTCCGGCACCCCAAACTCTCGCTGGTATTTCGAGCGCCCGCCTTGCGGCCGAATCTCGCTGGCCACCTTGTTGTCACCCTCCCGGCGCCCCTTCGCCCGATCCTTCTCGGCTTGTTCGGCCTCCAGCGCCCGCATCGCCTCACGGATCTTGTCGATGCGCGACTCCCGTCGCTCGAGTTCCGCCGGGATTTCTTCACCGCTGTTGTCGGCGCCGTAGATTTCATCCTCGGCCGCATCGACCTGCTCGGCCTTCTCCAGCAACTCCTGGATCTCGGCTGCCAGCTTCTGCTCCTGCTGTTGCATCCGCTCGTAACTCATCGCCTTATGTTTGGAAGCGTTGGCTTTCACTTTCGTGCCGTCCAGCGCCACCGTCCCCAGCTTCAGCAGCCCCATCCGCTTGGCCAACCGCACCACCTGTACAAATAGTTCTCCGAACACGGCCAGATGTTGTTGGCGAAAGCGGTTGATGGTGCGAAAGTCCGGCTGGTTGCCCGCCGCCAGCACCCGCAGCGCCACGTCTTCGACCAGCTTGCGGGCGATCTTGCGCGACGAAAACACCCCCGTGGCGTAGGCGTAGATCAGCACCTTGACCAGCATCGTGGGGTGATAGGGCTGCGAGCGCCGCCCGTCCCCCTCATAGCGCTCGTGCAGTGCGCTCACATCCAGTTGGTCGATCGTATCGGAGATGAAGTAAGCCAAGTGCCCTTGCGGCAACCAGTCCCGCAACGATGGCGGCAACAGGAAAGGTTGCTCTGGCTGGTAGGGCCGATAGGTTGTCCCCATGGCTCTAGTTTGCCCTCTCTCCCTCAAAACATCCACCGCTTTTTTGTTTTTCTGTGGGACAGACTCCTAGCCCGGATATTTCACAAGGAGTC
>CBFGON010000214.1:0-1951 GCA_965650395.1 uncultured Qipengyuania sp.
ACCTCCGAATTGCCGAAGTACTGGCGTATCCGGGATTTGTCGAACGATACGCAATCTTCGCCATCGTGGCCGATACGGTGTTCCTGCTGAATGAAGCGAAAACCGGTCGGCTCGGCGATCGGCTCGATCTTACTGCTTGGAATGCAGTTGTCGCTCGCAGTCGAGGCCAGTTTCATGTCAATACACCTGAACGGGCCGGTGACTACGCAGTCTGGCTAGCTTCGCTGATCCGGGAGTTTGTCTTCCCTTTCTCCTGTCCCGGCAGCGATTGGCGCCCGGCAGTGACGGGAGAAAGTGTGTGGACGGCGACGTTTGAGTTCTGTAGGAATGGCAAACCGCCCGCCGAGCGATGGCTAACGATTGAAATGCGGGAGTCTGGCGAAGTGCTCAGGATGACATACAGATAACCGAAGCCACGCCGGCATTCATCGAAGGCGAGCGGCATAGCTAGCGGCTCCCCTCTCAAGGCATAGATTCCCACAAGCAGCCTCGATAGCGCGTCCCAACCAGGGAGACCATGCCGTGAGACCCATTCCTGCCGGAAGGTGCTTGATCGCGTGTGCCGCCGTGATCGTGGGTTGCAACCCAGAGAGTCAGCCGCCTGCCCAGGACCTTGCCGCTGCCGAGCCCCATCTGGTCTCCCTCGCCGCGGACGAGTACGCCATCTCGGCCCCCGATACGATTCTCGCGGGATGGACCACCTTCCAGATGTCCAACCATGGCGAAGGGGTCCACTATGGCCACATGGTGCAACTGGATTCCGGCAAGACCGTTGAAGATCTGGTGAACGGATACGTCGAGGCCATTCGCACCTCCGGACCCCGGCCGAAGTGGGTGAAGCGGTTTGGCGGCCCGGGCGGCACCGCGCCTGGCGGCACCTCGTCTGTCACGCAGTATCTCGAGCCAGGAAGCTATGTCTGGCTCTGCCCCGTCGAGGACGAAGCCGGCACTCCGCACCTCGCGATGGGAGAGGTCAAGCCTTTCGTCGTGCGCGTATCGGAGCAGGATGGGTCAGATAGCGCGGCTCCGCCCCAGGCGGACATGGCCATCCGGCTCACGGACTTTTCGTTCAGTGTCGATACTCCGCTGGAATCGGGTCGGCACACGGTACGAGTGGAGAACACCGGCGTGGAGCCGCATGACCTGGTGTTGATGCGCCTGATGCCGGGGAAGACTATCGAAGACCTGCGCACCTGGCTCAACCCTGAGCGCGTTCGCCGGGACAACCAGCCGGATGAACCCTCGCCGTCGCTGGAAAGCCTGGGTGCTCCCGCCGGCGGCATCGCTGCCATCGGTCCCGGGATGGAAGGCTACTTCGAGACCGATCTCGCCACAGGTGAGTACGCCCTGATGTGCATGGCTACCGCGCCCGATGGGCGCTCGCACATCGAGCACGGAATGATTCGGCAGGTCACTGTCGAATAACCATGAAGCGGACCGCCGCGAACCGAACCTTCGTGATCGTCGCGGTCATCTGCGGCTTGATCGGCGCTGCCTACAGCGCTGCCTCGGCGGCGCCTCCCCTGGGGCTGAAGCTCCTCCTGATTCTCCTGCCGCTCTTCGCAGCAGCACGCTGGTTCCGCGCGGACGCCCACCAGCACGGAATGACACTGATCTTCGATTGGGGTTTTCTCGGCTACTTCATCTGGCCCTTCTACCTGCCCTGGTACGCGTTCCGGACCCGCGGGCTAGCCGGCTGGCGCCTCACGCTCATCGTATTTGCAGGAATGCTAGCTTCCCAGGTGGGCTACGTTTTAGGCGGCATGCTGCGGGCGATAGCTCGCTGAGCCCGATCCGCCTGTCGGATCAGCAACCGCCAACTGTACCTGCGTGCGCACACACTTCTCGCACTCCCCGCAATTCAGCGCGGCGGAACGATTCTCCCTGCAGACTCGCAGGTGTGAGTGCACCAGCGGCTCGTTGGCGATGGCTGCCACCTTCTCGAGCCGGG
>CBFGON010000215.1:0-1911 GCA_965650395.1 uncultured Qipengyuania sp.
TGAAAAGCATCACCACCACTTTCGCCGCGATCGCTGCACTCGCGCTGGCCGCCTGTTCCTCGCAAGAGCCGGACGCGCAGAGCACCGAAGCGCCTGAAGTCGCGGCCAACGAGACCCCCGCTGCCACCGCAAGCCCCAATCCCGTGCCAGAGGATATGCGCGGCCCCAAGGTTCTGCGGCTCGAAGGTCTGGCCGACCTTGAGATCGGCAAGCCGGTCCCTGCGGGCAGCAGCTTCAAGGAAGGCAGCGATGAAGTCTCCGAAGGCTGTCTCACTGCAGTCTCGCGCGACTATCCGGGTGTCTATGCCATGACCATCAATGGTGTGGTGAAGCGCATTTCCGTGGCCGACGATTCGGACGTCAAACTGTTCGAAGGCATAGGTCCGGGATCGACGCTCGCCGAGGTGCGCGAGGCATTCCCGGGCTTTGTCGAGACCCCGCATGAATACGCCGGTCCGCAAGGCAAATACCTAACCCAGCCGGGCAATGATCCGCGCCTGCGCTTCGAGATCAGCCCTGCAGGCAGAGTCACCCACATCCATGTCGGGGTGATGCCTCAGCTCGGCTATGTCGAAGGCTGTGCCTAGTCGCGCTCTGCCAATGCGGCGTTGACGTCCACCACCTTGGCATTGCCGATGGTCTGGCGAATGGGTTCGACAACCGGGTCAGCGAGGCCGGCACCGGGCTCGGCAGGCTGTTCCTGATATCCGGGCAATGTGGGCGATGCGAGCGCCGGGGCAGGCGGGCGCGAGGTATAGGCGATCAGCGCTTCTTCGCTTGCCAGCCGCGACATTTCGGCTTCGGAATAGTGCTGCCTATCGCTTTGTGGATCAAAGCCGTACCCGGGCGGCATTGGCCGTGTCCGTGCCTTGCGCATTTGGCCGCGCAGCGCGATTTCGCCCGCTTCGATTCTTCCGTCGGGAGTGATGACGGCATAATGGTCGGGAGTAGTTTGCGTGGCCCGCAATCCGTGATTGCCCGCAGTCACAATCGGCGCGTCGGGCAATTCGCTGCCAGTACTGTCGCGCATCATCGGGCTGGTGCCGATGGCCGCACCGGCCAGCGCGCCGGCGATCCCCACCAGAGCGGCAGCACCCAGCAAGACGTAGCCGGTCTTCATTGACTTACTCCGATCTCCTACCCGCTGGACAACGCCGCAAATCCGCCGCGCGTTCCTGCCGACCTACATGATCATAGCCGATAGGTGTTTACGGATCACTCCTTCTTGCAAATTTCCGCGCCAACGAGTGGCGGAAACGGGTGAAAGTGCTAAAAACCTTCGGCATTCAGGGCGCAAAGCTGATAGGCTTCGCGGGTTATCCCGGCAGCGCAAAATCGGAGTGGTCGCAATGTTGAAATCGGCTTCGGCCATAATGACAATTGTCGCATTGGCCGCGTGCCAGCCTGCCGGGGAAGCACCGGCGAGTGGGCCGACCGAAGCCTATTCGGGGATTGCCGAAGGCGAAACAGTGCATTTCACCGGGACTGAACCGTTCTGGGGCGGCGAAATTGCAGGCGGGACTGCGACGTATTCGACGCCGGAGAATATCGACGGGGTGCAATTCCCGGTCGAGCGGTTCGCGGGCAACAATGGCATCAGCTTCAACGGCACGATGGGCGACACGCGCTTCGACCTGATGGTGACGCCGGGCGAATGTTCGGACGGGATGAGCGACCGTCGCTATCCTTTCACCGCCAGCCTGCTGCTGGGCGAAGAACGGCGCAACGGCTGTGCCTGGACCGACAGCCAGCGTTTCACCGGCCCTGAAAATCCGTGATCGCGGCCAGCCGCGCCGCGGTGGACCAATTGCGCGATGCGTGACGTGCCGCGTTTTCCGTGGTTGCTGGGTTGGGCTGCGCTCGTGCCGCAATTGGCGTTGCTGGGTGTGGCACTGTTCGGGCCGCCCGAAC
>CBFGON010000216.1:0-1888 GCA_965650395.1 uncultured Qipengyuania sp.
GCGAGCTGCTGGAAAACCAGTACCGCGTCGGCCTGCTGCGCATGGAACGCGCGGTCAAGGAGCGCATGTCGTCGGTCGACGTGTCGACGGTGATGCCGAACGATCTGATCAACGCCAAGCCCGCAGTGGCTGCGGTGCGCGAGTTCTTCGGCTCCAGCCAGCTCTCGCAGTTCATGGACCAGACCAACCCGCTGTCGGAAGTCACCCACAAGCGCCGCGTTTCGGCACTTGGGCCGGGTGGTCTTACGCGTGAGCGCGCCGGCTTCGAAGTCCGCGACGTTCACCCGACGCACTATGGCCGCATCTGCCCGATTGAAACGCCGGAAGGCCCGAACATCGGTCTGATCAACTCGCTCTCGACCTTCGCCCGCGTGAACAAATACGGCTTCATCGAAACGCCATATCGCGTGGTCAAGGATCACAAGGTCACCGACGAGGTCATCTACCTTTCGGCGATGGAAGAGCAGAAGCACACCGTGGCGCAGGCTTCGGCCGAACTGACCGCCGACGGCAGCTTCGTCGAGGAACTGACCTCGGCGCGCCAGAACGGCGATAACCTGATGGCGCCCAGCGAAACCGTCACGCTGATGGACGTTTCGCCCAAGCAGCTGGTTTCGGTTGCAGCATCGCTTATTCCGTTCCTGGAAAACGATGACGCCAACCGCGCACTGATGGGCTCGAACATGCAGCGTCAGGCAGTGCCGCTGGTCAAGGCCGAGGCGCCGTTCGTCGGCACCGGCATGGAAGAAACCGTGGCGCGCGATTCGGGCGCGGCGATCACCGCCAAGCGCGGCGGCATCGTCGACCAGGTCGACGCAACGCGTATCGTGATCCGTGCAATCGGCGATGTCGAACCCGGCCAGTCGGGCGTGGACATCTACACGCTGCAGAAGTTCCAGCGTTCGAACCAGAACACCTGCATCAACCAGCGTCCGCTGGTGAAGGTGGGCGAGACGATCGAGGCGGGAGACGTTATCGCCGACGGTCCGTCGACCGACCTGGGCGAACTGGCACTGGGCCGCAACAGCCTCGTCGCCTTCATGCCCTGGAACGGCTACAACTACGAGGATAGTATCCTCATCTCCGAACGTATCGTGAAGGATGACGTCTTCACCTCGATCCACATCGAGGAATTCGAGGTCATGGCGCGCGACACCAAGCTCGGGCCCGAAGACATCACCCGCGACATCCCCAATGTCGGCGAGGAAGCCCTGCGCAACCTCGACGAGGCGGGCATCGTCTATATCGGTGCAGAAGTGCATCCGGGCGATATCCTGTGCGGCAAGATCACGCCCAAGGGCGAAAGCCCAATGACGCCGGAAGAAAAGCTCCTGCGCGCCATCTTCGGTGAAAAGGCCAGCGACGTGCGCGACACTTCGCTTCGCCTGCCGCCGGGCGTTGCCGGGACCGTCGTCGAAGTGCGCGTGTTCAACCGTCACGGTATCGAGATCGACGACCGTACCCGCGCGATCCAGAACGAGGAAATCGAACGCCTGCGCAAGGACGCAGCCGACGAACGTGCGATCCTCAACCGTGCGACCTACAACCGCCTGCGCGACATGCTGGTCGGCCAGACTGCTTCGGCAGCGCCGAAGGGCATCAAGAAGGGCACTGAAATCACCGAAGCGCTGCTCGAGGAAGTGGAGCGTTACGAGTGGTTCAAGTTCGCCGTGGCCGACGATGGCCGTCAGGCGCAGCTCGAAGCGGTCAAGTCGCAATATGACGAGAGCGCGAAGGTCATCGACGAGAAGTTCGAGGACCGTAAGGAAAAGCTCGAGCGCGGTGACGAACTCGCTCCGGGCGTGCTCAAGATGGTCAAGGTCTTCGTTGCGGTGAAGCGCAAGCTGCAGCCGGGCGACAAGATGGCCGGCCGCCACGGGAACAAGGG
>CBFGON010000217.1:0-1877 GCA_965650395.1 uncultured Qipengyuania sp.
CGTGCGCGCAATCCTTCCCCATGGGGTCGCATACGCATGCGCGCGAAAAGGTTAGGAAATCGCTAACCGCGTTCCGATTAACGGCGGCCCCACTCGACAGAATCGATCCTCCCCTTCAGGGGAGGGGGACCAGCGGAGCTGGTGGAGGGGTGATGCTGAGTGGGCCTGTCGAAACAATTCGCCGCGCGCGCCGTCTTCGGCGAAGCATGAGCCTGCCTGGGGTCTTGCTGTGGAAGGAGCTGCGCAAACGACCGGCTGGCCTGAAGTTTCGCCGGCAGCAGGCGGCAAACCGCTGTGTTACGGACTTCTACTGTCATTCAGCGAATCTGGCGGTGGAGATTGACGGAGAGGGGCACTCGCGCGGTAACGCACCTGCCTGGGATGCGAGCCGCGACTTGCAGTTGCAGCGGCACGGGGTACGCGTGTTTCGCATCCCAGCATACGAGGTGTTGGGCAATTTGGAGGGCGTCGTGCGCGCAATCGTAATGAAAGCTGATGAAAGGATCACCCCTCCACCATCCTTTGGATGGTCCCCCTCCCCTGAAGGGGAGGATTTCTGATGGACTTCATCTCCATCCTGTCGATTTTCGTGCTCGCCTGCTTCGTCGGCTATTATGTCGTCTGGTCGGTGACCCCGGCGCTGCACACGCCGCTGATGAGCGTGACCAACGCCATTTCCTCGGTGATCGTGGTCGGAGCGCTGATCGCGGCGGCTTCTGCCGCCAGCCCGGCGGCGAAATGGCTCGGGCTGGTCGCGGTCGCGCTGGCGAGCGTGAACATCTTCGGCGGATTCGCCGTCACCCAGCGCATGCTCTCGATGTACAAAAAGCGGGAGCGCAAGGATGCAGGACGCGGCGCGTGAAAATCCTCCCCTAAGATGGGAGGTGGCGCGCGCAGCGCGACGGAGGGGTGATGAGAAGATGATTTCACCCCTCCACCATCCTTCGGATGGTCCCCCTCCCCTGAAGGGGAGGATCATTCATGCATGAGGCGGCTGCGACGCCCGCCTGGGTGCTTCTCGCTTATCTGATTTCCGGCGTCTGCTTCATCCTTGCGCTGAGAGGCCTGTCCAGCCCCGAAAGCAGTCGCCGCGGCAACCGCGCCGGAATGATCGGCATGGCGATCGCGGTGGCGACCACGCTGTGGGTGCAATTTTCCGATTATTCGGTACTTGGCCCGGATGGCGAGCACATCAGGCCGCTCGAATTGATGGTGTTCAATTGGTCGGGCGCTCTGGAAATTCTTGCGGCAATGGTCATCGGCGGCGGCATCGGCATCGTCACTGCGCGCAAGATCCAGATGACCGCGATGCCGCAGCTGGTCGCGGCGTTCCACAGCCTCGTCGGAATGGCGGCGGTGCTGGTCGGGGCCGCGGCATTCCTCAACCCGTCGGCGTTCGGGATCGTCGATGCGGCGGGCCGAATCCTTCAGGTCAGCCGGGTCGAGATGGGACTGGGCGTCGCCATTGGCGCGATCACCTTCTCGGGATCGGTGATCGCCTTCCTGAAATTGAACGGCAATATGTCGGGCAAGCCGATCCTGCTGCCGGCGCGGCATGTGATCAATCTCGGCACGATCGCCGCGATCCTCGGGCTGATCGCTTACTTCACGCAGGACCAGTCGCCGTGGGTATTCTGGACGGTTACCGCCTTGAGCTTCGCCATCGGCTTTTTGCTGATCATTCCGATCGGCGGGGCGGACATGCCGGTCGTGATCTCGATGCTCAACAGCTATTCGGGCTGGGCCGCGGCAGCGATGGGCTTCACCCTGCACAACAGCGCGATGATCATCACCGGCGCCCTGGTCGGCAGCTCGGGCGCGATCCTCAGCTACATCATGTGCCGGGCGATGAACCGCAGCTTCATCTCGGTCATCGC
>CBFGON010000218.1:0-1835 GCA_965650395.1 uncultured Qipengyuania sp.
CACTTTCTGCGAGATCGCCAATATCCCCCGTCGTGCGGCGCGGTCTAATGGCTTGGCTCGGAAGAGGGAAGCGCGGATCGCGCTTGCTGCGCTGAAACGAAAAGGGCCGCCCTTGCGGAGTGGCCCTTTCAAAATCCGGTGCCAGTCGCGATCAGCCGTCGTAGTCGCCGCCGATCGAGGTCGAGCGAGTCGGCGCCGAAGCGGTGATGCGCAGCGCCTCGGCCGACTGCGACAGCGAGCCGACTTCATCCATCTCGTCATCATCGTCCGGCAGGATCTTCTGGAGATTGACCACGGCCGATTCCTGCAGATCCTTGGGCCGCACGGTCTGTTCGGCGATCTCGCGCAGCGCGACGACCGGGTTCTTGTCACGATCGCGATCGATGGTCAGTTCCGCACCGCCCGAAATTTCGCGCGCGCGCTGGGCAGCCAGCAGCACGAGATCGAAACGGTTGGGGACCTTGTCTACGCAATCTTCGACGGTAACGCGCGCCATTGGGCACTCCGATGCAATTCTAGAGAATCCGGGAAAGCGCGCCACATAGGAACGCGAGACGCTACAGTCAAGAAATTGCGCCAGCCCGCAAGGCATTCTAAGGCTGAGTGATGGTATTCGACCGAGTGGTTGAAATTGAAGCGGTCGCGGGCGATTATCGCGATCCCGATCCGTTCCAGATGGAGGCGGCGGGGCAATGCATGGCCTTCTACCCCGGCGGGCCTGAACGCCGTGCAGCCTTGTTCGACCTGGTCAAGGGTGCCACGACCTCGCTCGACGTCTGTTTCTACATCTTTGCCGAAGACACCGTCAGCACCGAATTCCGCGATGCACTGGTCGCCGCAGCGCAGCGCGGGGTTAAGGTGACGCTGATCGTCGACCGCTTCGGTGCTTCTGCCACCAGCAATTTCCTTGCCCCCCTGATCGAAGCGGGCGGCACCTTCCTCGTTTTCTCGGCCAAGTGGACGCGGCGCTATCTCATCCGCAACCACCAGAAGCTGGTCATCGCCGATTGCAACCGCGCCATGTTTGGCGGTTTCAACATTGCCGACAGCTATTTTGCGACGCCCGAGGAGGACGGCTGGAACGACCTCGGCATCGTTATCGAAGGGTCTGCGGTCGAAGGTCTCAACGACTGGTACGACAAGCTGCGCGCCTGGACCGAGCGCGAAGAGCAACATGCGCGCGAAATCGCCCGAACCGTGCGCGATTGGGAATGGAAGGCGCCCGGCGCAACATGGCTAGTCGGCGGGCCGACGCGGGGGCTTTCAAGCTGGGCGCGCTGCGTCTCCGACGATCTCGTCGAAGGCAATCGGCTGGACATGGTGATGGCCTATTTCAGCCCCTCGAACAAACTGCTGCGGCGCATGGGGCGGATCGCGCGGAAGGGCGAAACGCGCCTGGTGATGGCCGGTAAATCCGACAATGGCGCGACCATAGGGGCGAGCCGTTCGCTCTACGATTACCTGCTCAAGAAGCGCGCACAGATATGGGAGTTTCTGCCCAGCAAGCTGCACACCAAGCTGATCGTGCTCGACGATGCTGTCTATCTCGGCAGTGCCAATTTTGACATGCGCAGCCTCTACATCAATCTGGAACTGGTGCTGAAGATCGAGGATGCCGCGCTGGCCGAACGGATGCGCCAGTTCGTCAGCGAGCATATCGCCGCTTCCGAACATATCACGATCCAGCTGCACAAGAGCCGCGGGACGCTGTGGAACCGTATCCGCTGGAACCTCAGTTGGCTGCTGGTTTCGGTGATCGATTACACCGTCACGCGGCGCCTCAACCTCGGCATCTGAGCCTATTCGTAATCCTCGTAGCCGCCGCGCATTTCGGG
>CBFGON010000219.1:0-1815 GCA_965650395.1 uncultured Qipengyuania sp.
CGCGGCACAGCTTGCCTTCCATGACCGAGGTTTCGAGGCTGTCGATGGTCGAGCTTGCCGGATAGTGGTTGAAGTCGCTCGATACGAGCGGTTGCGTGGTGTAGTCGAGCACGCCCTTGAGCGGACCATCGGCAGCAGCCTTGAGCGCGGCGTTGATCTCTTCCTTGGTCGTGTCGCGCTTGGGCGTGAACACCAGATCGACCAGGCTGACGTTGGGCGTCGGCACGCGGACCGACGAACCATCCAGCTTGCCGGCCAGTTCGGGCAGCACCAGGCCCACTGCGCGCGCTGCGCCGGTGGTGGTGGGGATCATGTTCTGCGCACCGCCGCGCGCACGGCGCGGATCGCTGTGGATCTGGTCGAGCATACGCTGGTCGTTGGTGTAGCTGTGGATCGTGGTCATGAAACCGCGTTCGATGCCCAAAGCTTCGTTCAGCACCTTGGCCACCGGGGCAAGGCAGTTGGTGGTGCAGCTGGCATTGGAGACGATCACGTCCTCTGCGGTCAGCGTGTCCTGGTTGACGCCGAACACGATGGTCTTGGAAACGCCGGTTGCAGGGGCCGAGATCAGCACGCGCTTGGCGCCCGCGGCCAGATGCGGGCGGCTCGCTTCGTCCGACTGGAAGAAGCCGGTGCATTCCAGAACGATATCGATGCCATTGGCGGCGTGGGGCAGCTTGCCCGGATCGCGTTCGGCGGTGACATGGATGCGCTTGCCGTTGACTACCAGATCGGTTCCATCGACCTCGACCGTGCCGGGGAAGCGGCCGTGGGTGCTGTCGAAACCGAACAGCAGGGCATTGGCCTTGGTATCGGACAGGTCATTGATGCTGACCAGTTCGAGATCGTGATCGGTCCGCTCCAGAATGGCGCGCGCCACGAGGCGGCCGATGCGTCCGAAACCGTTGATTGCAACCTTGGTCGCCATGAAAGATGCTCCTGCTTAAGCTTTGAGAATGTTCATGATTTGCGGAACAATAGCGTCCGCGGTGAAGCCGAATTTCGCAAACAATTGTTCCGCCGGGGCCGAAGCGCCGAAACGGTTTATGCCGATATTGAGCCCGTTCACGCCCGTGTAGCGCTCCCACCCCATGGTGACGCCTGCTTCTATCGAAACTTTGAGCACTTCGGCAGGTAATACGTCTGCACGATAGGCCGCGTCCTGCGCATCGAACAATTCGGTGCAGGGCATGGAGACGATATCGGCGCCAATTCCCTGCGCTTCCAGCGCGTCGGCGGTGGCCATGGCGACTTCGACTTCAGAACCCGAAGCGAGCAGCACCACCTTGCGCGCCGCCGTGGCCGAGCGTAGGCGATAGCCGCCCCTGGCGCTGCGATTGCTCGCGCCGGTCCAGTTTTCATCACCCTCGCCGCGTACCGGCGTGAGGTTCTGGCGGGTCAGCGCCAGCACCGAAGGCGTTTGCGGCGTTTCCAGCGCCAGCGCCCAGCATTCCGCAGTCTCGATGGCATCGGCGGGGCGATAGACATTGAGGTTGGGGATCAGGCGCAGGCTCATCACCTGTTCGATCGGCTGGTGGGTCGGCCCGTCTTCGCCAAGGCCGATGCTGTCATGCGTCAGCACATAGATCGTGCCGATCTGCTGAAGCGCCGAAAGGCGAATGGCATTTCGGCAATAATCGCTGAAAATCAGGAATGTACCGCCGTAAGGTACCACGCCGCCGTGCAGCATCATGCCGTTCATCGCGGCGGCCATGCCGAATTCGCGGATGCCGTAATAGACATAGCGCCCGGCGTAATCCTGCGCCGTGAAGGGCGTGGTCGACGGGGTCTTGGTGTTGTTCGAGCCGGTAAGGT
>CBFGON010000220.1:0-1776 GCA_965650395.1 uncultured Qipengyuania sp.
AGCGTGTCGCCCTTCTTGACGAAGTCGCCTTCCTGGACGTCGATCACCTTGGTCTTGGGGATCAGGTATTCGACTGCATCTCCTTCTTCCGGGACAATCGCGATCTTGCGCTTGGCCTTGTATTCGCGAACAAATTCGATCTTGCCCGAAATCTTGGCGATGATCGAATTGTCCTTCGGCACGCGGGCCTCGAAAAGTTCGGCAACGCGCGGCAGACCGCCGGTAATGTCGCGGGTCTTGGCAGCTTCACGCGAAGCACGGGCAAGGATGTCACCCGCCTCGACATGCTGGCCATCGTCGACCGACAGTGCGGTGCCCGGTGCCAGCATGTAGCGTGCGGCTTCGGTTTCGTCGGTCTGGCCTTCGCCCAGCAGCGTAAGCCGCGGACGCAGGTCTTCCTTCTTGGCCCGGCCGCCGGTGCGGATCTCGGTGACGATACGCTGGGCGATGCCGGTGGCATCGTCGACGCGTTCTTCCATCGAGGTCCCGTCGATCAGGTCCTGGAACTTCACCACACCGCTGGTTTCGGTGATGATCGGCAGCGAGAACGGATCCCATTCCGCCAGACGATCGCCTTCCTTCACCTTGGCGCCATCCTTGTGCATCAGCACGGTACCGTAAGGTACCTTGTGGATCTCGCGCTCGCGACCTTCGGCGTCGATAACTGCCAGTTCGCCATTGCGGGCAAGCGACAGGATACGACCCTTCTTGTCGACGATGGTGGGCATGTCGCGATAGACGACCTTACCGTCAGAGATCGATTCCAGATGGCTGGTTTCGTTCATCTGCGCAGCACCACCGATGTGGAAGGTACGCATGGTCAGCTGGGTGCCCGGTTCACCAATCGACTGTGCAGCGATAACGCCGACAGCTTCACCGATGTTGACCGGAGTACCACGAGCAAGGTCACGGCCGTAGCAGGTGGCGCAAACGCCCTGCTGCGCTTCACAGACCAGCGGCGAACGGATCTTGGCGACCTGCGTCTCGGCTTCCTCGATGGCCTTGACCATCGGTTCGTCGATCAGCGTGCCGGCCTTGACGATCACTTCGCCCGTTGCAGCGTTGACGATGTCCTCGGCCGTGGTGCGGCCCAGGATACGTTCACCGATCGAGGCAATCACCGAACCGCCCTGCACGATGGCGCGCATTTCCAGCGCGTTTTCCGTGCCGCAATCTTCTTCGACGATGACGCAATCCTGCGACACGTCGACGAGACGGCGGGTCAGGTAACCCGAGTTTGCCGTCTTCAACGCGGTATCCGCGAGGCCCTTGCGGGCGCCGTGGGTCGAGTTGAAGTATTCAAGGACGTTGAGACCTTCCTTGAAGTTCGAGATGATCGGGTTCTCGATGATCTCGCCCGAAGGCTTGGCCATCAGGCCGCGCATACCGGCAAGCTGCTTCATCTGCGCTGGCGAACCACGCGCACCGGAGTGGCTCATCATGTAGATCGAGTTGATCTGCGCTTCCTTGCCGTCCTTGTCGATCGGCTGCGACTTGATCTCTGCCATCATGGCGTCAGCCACCTGGTCACCACAACGGCTCCAGGCGTCGATCACCTTGTTGTACTTTTCCTGCTGGGTGATCAGGCCGTCCTGGTACTGCTGTTCGTATTCGGCGACCTGGCTCTTGGTCGTTTCGACCAGCTCGATCTTGGCATCGGGGATGATCATGTCATCCTTGCCGAACGAGATGCCGGCCTTGAACGCGTGGCGGAAGCCCAGCGCCATGATGGCGTCGGCGAACAGCACCGTGTCCTTCTGGCCGGTGTGGCGATAG
>CBFGON010000221.1:0-1765 GCA_965650395.1 uncultured Qipengyuania sp.
GCCGGCCGGTACAGGAGAGGGTCCGGCCGGCGCTTTTAAGTCACTCGATCCGTTAGTCTTCGTCAGCCGCAAATAATGCGTGCGATGATTTATAGAAATTTAGACCGATTTCGTTCAAGGGGCGTCCCGGATCTGAATTCTGGGGGTTGCTTCAATGATTTCTAAAATTGCAGGCCTAGGCCTTGCTTCGCTTGCGCTTGTCCTGACGGCTCCGGCACACGCCGGTACCAGCGAGGATTTCGCCGGTTGTGACGGACTGAGGAAACCCAAACGCAGCGACGATGGGATGCGCGGTGAAGCGACCATCCAGTCATGGGGTTTCGGCAATACATCCAACCCGCAGATGACGATCCAATCGTGCAATCGGGCAATCGACAGCGGCAAACTGCTTCCCGAACAGACATTGCGCCAGGCGCATATCTATCGTGCGCGTGCAGCCGCGAAACTGGAACTGGGCGATCTCGACGGTGCGCTGGCTGATCTCGATACAGCCGATGCCGCTGGCAAGGCATATGAAGGCGATTTCTTCTACGAACGCTCGATGGGGGTCTCGATCGACCTGATCCGGGCGATTGTGCTCAACGACATAGGCAAGCGAGACGAAGCGCTGGCATTGGCGGATGCCGCACTGCTGCGCCGTCCCTATTCGCTGGCGGTCCAGCGCGTCGGCACGCTACTGCGCGCGGGCAATGACGGCACGCCCGGCGATGCAGCAATCTGGCGAAATCTGTCACAAATTGATCCTGCAACACGCGGCTTGTCCGCAAATCTTGCTGCCACACCGAACGACTTCGGCGCACTGGCGGCTTCGGCGGGTGAACCCGTGGTCACTATGCCAGCGGCTCCCGACATCGATAAGCTGATGCTCAATGGCGGCAATGTGACAGCGCTCTTCAGCGAATGGCTGGCACCCGTCAACAGCGCGATGCGCACAGCCTATGCGTTGGCCGCAGCGGGAGATGCCGAAGGGGCGCGGCGCTGGATGGGCGCGACCGATGCGGCATTGACGCCGGCGCCAGTGGAAGAGGGCAAGAAGCCCGACGTGCTGCTCAACATGCTCAACAGCACGGCCCGCTCGGGCGGTTACGATCCGATGGTCTCATTGGTCGATGCGCGCATAGCGCTAAGCGAAGGGCGACTTGCCGATGCCGCAGCGGCGCTGAACGGCAAGGACTATCGTTCCACACCGGTGACCGACGAATTCTATGCCGCCTATGCTGCTGCCAATGCGGGCGGCGCGGCGCCCGAATTGCCGCCGCTCGGCGAGAAGCTGGAACGCAAATCGCCCAAGCTGGCAGCCTTGGCGGGCGATCTGCTGATGCGCCCGGAATCGGAGCGCAAGCTGATCAACTATCAGCAGTCGCGCCCCAATATTCTGGGCGCGCTGGTGGGCGGCGCGTTCAGCCTTGGAACCAGCCTGTTGGGCGGCATTCCGCGGACAGCAGGCTTCAAGGAAGCCGAGAACGCGGACGGCTCGATCAAGGTAGAATATACAGGAAACACCACTTCAGGCGCGGTGGTACAGGAAATGACCCTGCTCCGCGCCGCTGAAGTGGCGCAAGCGGCGGGCAAATCGCATTTCCACATTGTCGGACGCAGCGACTTTCAGCGCTATCTCACAATGACGCAATACGGTGTCGAGCGGTCGCGCACACTTAATGGCTACAAGACCGAACTGACGATCACGATGCTGGATAGCGGCGAAGGCCAGCCCCAGGCTATCGACGCGGTGTCGATCATCGATAATCTGGGACCGATCTACTAC
>CBFGON010000222.1:0-1765 GCA_965650395.1 uncultured Qipengyuania sp.
GGGCCGCCCGAACAGTTCGATATGGCACGCAGCCTTGCGCTGACCTACGCCGCACTCGGCTTGAGTTTCAGCGGAGGAGCCTGGTGGGGCATTGCAGCGGGCGCGCCTGCGGCCGAAAGGCGCAGTGCACTCGGCTGGCTATGGATTGCGGCCTTGCTGCCCGGCCTGGTGGCGCTGGCATGCCTCGCCCTGCGGATGTTGAATCTGGTAGTGGCCGAAGCTGCACTGGTGATGCTGGGGGCGGCGATGCTGGTCAGTCTTGCAGGCGATATCCGCCTTGCGCCGCTCGCCCCGCGCTGGTGGTTGAGCCTGCGCGTGCCGCTTTCGATCATGTTTGGCGCGGCGACGATCCTGATCGCGCTGGCCTAGCCTTCGACGCCTGCGCGGTTGAGCTCAGGCCCAATCCTGCCGGTAAGCCACAGCCACCACATCTTGAAATCCGCCAGCAGGCTCCACAGCGGATAGGTGAAAGTCGCGGGCCGGTTCTTCTCGACCGCGAAATGCGCCAGCCAGGCGAAGAAATAGCCTGCCAGTGGCAGCGCGACAAACAGCCACCAGCGCCCGCTGAGCACAGCAGCGATGGCCAGTCCGACCACCAAGGTCGTCCCGAGGTAGTGGAGCGCGCGGGTGAACGGGCGCGAATGTTCACGCAGGTAGAACGGCCAGAATTCGGCAAAGCTGGTGCAGGTGCGTGCCATGGATTTCAGAACAGGCCCGGGTTGTCGCGCTGGGCGGCATTGGGAATGCGCGATTGCAGCAGCATTCGTTTCGGACCCTCGGCCTTCACGGTGCCATCCTTGGCAGCCGCACCTATCGCAGTGCACGAACGGCCAGCGAGGTAATCGAGCGCGACCGAAATCGACGCTTCTTCCGGTTCGCCAAGCTGGGTGAAGATACCATCGTCCGCACGGCAGGTTGCCGGCATTATACCCGCAAGACCATCGTAATAATCACCGCCATTATCGGCATTGACGGTCCTGACCGCCACAGCGCGCAGGCGGTCGTCGCAGGCGGAACGGTCGAAAGCCAGCTGCCCGACCGGCTTGCCATAAGTGTTCTCGCCAATCAGCGCGATATTGGCCCCGAGGTAGGGAATGAAGCTGTTGGTCACCAGTTCGCTTGCCGAAGCAGTCCCGCCACGGCCGATTACGGCGATTTTGGTGGCGCGGATTTGCTGGCTTTCGTTGCTGAAGAATGTGGTCGAGTTTTCCGATGATTTCGACTGTCGGTAGACAGTCTTGGAGAAGACCTGCCCTTCGCGCCCGTCGGCCAGCAAATCGCCGAGCAGGGCGGCAACCGAAATCAGCCCGCCGCCATTGTAGCGAAAATCGAGGATTACCCGGTCGATGCCTGCCGCGCGCAACTGGCCGAATGCGTCGCGCAACTGCGGCCCGGCGTCCTCGACGATGAAGGTGCGCAGATTGATGTAACCCACCTGGCCGCCCGCGCCATCGCCAAGGATTTTCACACCGTAACGGTCGGACACCGGATCGAGCGAATATTCGGTCTTGGTCACGCTCACGGTCTGTTCGACGCCGGTTGCGCTGCGGACGACAAGGCTTCGCGTCACGCCCGGGTCGGAAGGTCCAAGCGCATCGCTGACCGCCATCCAGCTGCCGCTGGCCATCAGGCTCGATACCGACTGGCCGTTGATCTGCAAGATTTCGGTTCCCCGATCGATCCCGGCAGCCAGCGCCGGTGCGCCTTCGAAGGCTTCGACCACGAAAACCCTGTTGGCGGTCGTGTCGTAGGACAGGCGAACGCC
>CBFGON010000223.1:0-1760 GCA_965650395.1 uncultured Qipengyuania sp.
CAGATAACGCAGTGCTGGTCGAAGAACCGCGGGCGCAGCCGAACATGGAGCTGGAGCAGACCGACGAGGTTACCGGCTCGCTCGACAACACGCAGTCGATCGTCGGCGGCGGCTATATGGAACGCACGCACCGGTTCTTCGCCAAGGGCAGCGGCGTGGCCGGCACCGAGCCCGAATTCACGCCATATCTGCAGGCCGCTGCGCTGGGGCTGACCAATCTGGCGGCCGACCAGGACGATGTGGCACAGGCCGGTGCAGCGGGTTCTATCACGCTGGCGGCGGGTGCAGCAGCGAGTGATCTGACCGGATTTGTCGTATCACTGGACGGCGGCACCGGTGCGGGCCAGACGCGCGTGATCACGGCCTATGACACCGGCACCAAAGTGGCCACGGTCTATCCCGACTGGGCGACCGTTCCCGATGTGACGAGTGAATATGTGGTGCATGCGGGCAGCCTGTTCGTGCCGGTTTCGACTGAGCTGAAGACGGTGACCGACTATCTCTACAAGAAGAATTCGGGCGCGGGGAACGCCATCCTCGAGAAGCTGGTGGGTGCGGCCGCGAACTTGTCGTTCGCGATGCAGACCCGCCAGACCGGCAAGTTCACCGCGACGTTGCGCGGCAAGCTGGCCGATCCCGAGGACGTGGCCAACCCGGTTGGAGCGGTATTCGACAGCGTGCGTCCACGCCCGCTGCGCGATGCGGATGCGGTGCTGGGCGGCAATGTCGTCTGCTTCCGCAACTTCACGCTGGATTTCGGCAACGAGATCGTGATGGCCGACTGCCCGGGCGAGGAATATGGCTATGAGGCGGCGCGGGTTGTGGAGCGCAAGCCCACCGGGCGGATCAATCCCAAGCTGGTCACGCTGTCGAGCCGCGACGCCTTTACCGACCTGGTGTCCGGCACGCAGCAGCCGCTGTGGCTCAACTGGGGCGAAGTGGACGGTAACCGCGTGTCGATCTTCATTCCGCAGATGGTCTATACCGGCAAGGAAGACGACGATCTGGACGGCATCAGTGCCGATGGCCTGCCGTTCGAAGCTGTCGGCGCCGACAGCTGGATCTACCTGCTGTTCTATTGAGGCCGCGATGTTCCGAGCCAATGAAATCGTGACGCGCGAGGTGGAGGGCGTGCGCTACGGCTTTCGCACTCCGACTCTCTACGATCCGGCCAAGGCCCGGCGCGTGCTTACGCGGCAGGGAATCCGCCTTCCGTCGACGCTGGAACTGCAGGTCACGGCCAAAGCAGGAATCCTGAAAGTGGGCGAAGCCAGTGGCGATACGGCGGAAGGATTGCGGCAGGCGCAGGTGCTGGAAGACTTCTATGCCGCGGTCATCCCGGTCGACGAGAACGACATCGACGAGCCAGATCCGGTGCTGCGCGGCGAGGAATATGCGCAGCGCGAAACCGAACGGCAAGCGCTGGTCACCGAGCTATACCCGCAGGCCATGGCCATCGAGGCAACGCTGCGGCGACACTATCCGCCCTATGCCGAGCTGGTGGCCGACAGAGATTATTACGACGATATCTCGCGCATCGAGATGGTGCGGCTGCTGCTGGTTTCGCGCGACGGTGTTGACCTGCCGCGCGATGACGAGGGCCTGCTGACGCAGGCGGCGTTCGAATCCCTGCCAAAAGGCCATCGGATGCCTCTGGCGAGTGTGGCATTCGGGCTGATTGCACCGGGCGAGACGCAAAGAAAAAACTGACCATCGCCGCCGCTTATTCCTTCGATCCGGGGGAGTGGGAAGGCGGCGAG
>CBFGON010000224.1:0-1719 GCA_965650395.1 uncultured Qipengyuania sp.
TCTCCCGCGCGGCAAGCGCGAGCGGATCCCGCAAGGCGTTCGCATGGACGCCCGGACTGGACGCCTCGCGAATGAGATGGTCGCCGTGGATCGTATCGATATGGACGATGGTCATGTAAAGGCCGCTAAGCGACCAGACGACCACCTGCAGGCCGACGAACAGCCCGATCCATTTATGCGTCTTGCGGGCGATTACGTGGGTTCGCATCTGCGGGCGAAAGCTCCGGCCTTGGATGAGAGTGGCCCCGGCGAAGTTCTCGCCGGGGCCATCAAGGGGCGATCAGCAGTGGCCCGCTTCCCGATGTTCGGGAGCGCAGGTAGGCGACGCGTCGGGCTCCGCTGCAGGCTCCGCCGAGGGCTTGGGCGCAGCCGCTTTGGCCGGGGCCGGCTTTGCAGCGGCAGCCTTCGGAGCAGCAGGTTTCGCGGTAGCCGCCGGCGCAGAGGTTTCGCTCTTGGCTTGCGCCTGCATGGCCATCGGCTCGCCGCGCAGCATGGCTTCGACCATCCCCACTTCCTTCAGCTGTTCAGCCCGCGTCTCCTCGATTTGTGCGCGCACCGCACCGCTCGCGCCATTTGCGAGTGCGATGTCCGACATCGCGACGGCACCGCGATGGTGCGCCAGCATCTTGGTAAGGTAGGTTTCCGAAGGGGTCGAGCCCGATGCCGCCATCATGTCAGAGTGCATTTCGGTCATCGCGGCTTCGTAAAGCTTGGCGCTGGTGGGATTGGCCGCACCATTGCGGGCCAGCGCCTTGAGCGCTTCGATCTCGGCGCCCTGCTTGTCGATCGTCATCTGCGCCATTTTCGCGACATCGGCTGTGGGCTCCAGGCCCAGCGCGATCCGCGACATGTCGATCGCGCCTTCGTGATGCGCGATCATTTTCTTAACCCAGGTATCGGCAGCATCGACGCCGACGGCATCCTTCATGGCCTTGTCCATCGCCATCTCGGACTCAGCGTAGGGGCCGTCCATCGTCATCGCGGCATCAGGGGCGGTGTCTTCGGCAGGCTGGTCGGCGCTTCCGCAGGCGCCCAGCGATGCGAGCAGCGCAAGTGCGGCAATTCCGGTGAGTTTGGTCATTGTGTATCTCCGTGATTCTAGGGCGTATCGGGTCAGAGGCGGTCCATGATCCGCTTCATCTCGGCAATTTCGTCTCTCTGAGCCTGGATGATCTCGCCGCAGAGCCGGCGTATCTCGGGGTCAGTGAGCTTGGCTTCCTCGCACATCAGGATAGCCCCTGAGTGGTGCGGGATCATCGAACGCAGGAACTGGTCATCGCCGACGAGGCTCTGTTGCCGGATGCCGACAAGCGACAGGACGAGGATCGCCGCAAAGGCTACATAGAGCGCGGCGTTGAGCTTCCGGTTGCGATACATGCCTCCCATTGTCGCAAGCATGATCGCGCCCATCGGCGCCCACATGACCAGTGCCATGTAGAAGAAGTTCACGTTTTGGATGAACTCGCCCCAGCTCCAGATCATGGCGAACATGGCGACATACATCACCAGCAGGCTCAGGCCGAGATTGACGGCCAGCATCATGTAGGGCTTTGAGCCCACCTCGTGATGCGCGGACTTTGCGCGGTCTTCCATCGGTCGTTCTCCTTACCAGTTCAGGTGATCGACGCCGTGCACGAGCGCACCGCCGAACCACCCCTGCACGAGGATCGCCGCTGTCAGGATCGACAGACCGACGATCATGCCGGAGCCGCGGTCTTG
>CBFGON010000225.1:0-1632 GCA_965650395.1 uncultured Qipengyuania sp.
AGCCGATCCCGATGTCCCGCCGACGTCCAGCATTCTGCACGCGCACGATCCAGCTTGCCTTGCCGGACTGATTGAGGACGAGGATCAACCCGTTGCCGTCGGAATAGCGCCCGGCATCCTTGAGGTTTCTAAGCTTGACCGCGGTTAAGCTGCCCATGTGTCCGCCGAACTCATTTCCCCACATTCTTCCCCACACCATGCGCGAGATGCAGGGAAACATATAGAGAACGACTGAGAAGACAGCAAGCCAGAAAATGGCGGAAATCTGCCGCTTTTGGAGACAATCCGGGAAGTATAGGGAATTGGTAGTTGGCGGAGAGGGTGGGATTCGAACCCACGGTACTGTTGCCAGTACACCGCATTTCGAGTGCGGCGCATTCGACCTCTCTGCCACCTCTCCGCTCTAGTAGGGTGCGCTTGCGGCCCTTGGGCCCGGTCGAAGCGAGCGCGCCCGTTAGCCCAGCGCCGGGCCCTTGCCAAGCCCTTTCGGCGCGCAAATCGGGGGAAGATCTATCGACCACTCCTTGTCTGGTGGCCGGCGCATCCCATATCCTGCCCCTTCATGGACAGGGCTCTCTTTTTCTCCGCTCAGGCAGGCCGCACGATCGAGGCGCCGCGCCGTATCCGCACTCGCTTCACCATCGGCGATGTAGTGCGCCACCGGGTGTTCGATTTCCGCGGGGTGATCTTCGATATCGATCCGGTGTTCGCCAATAGCGACGAATGGTATCAGGCGATCCCCGAGGATATCCGGCCTGACCGCAACCAGCCGTTTTATCACCTTCTCGCAGAAAGCGACGAGAGCGATTACGTCGCTTATGTCAGCCAGCAGAACCTGATTGGCGATTCACGCGGTGGCCCGATCTCGCACCCCGAAGTGCACCAGTATTTCCAGCAGTTCGAGAACGGCCGCTACCGCATGCGGCGAAGGCTGACGCACTGAGTCCTCTGCCCGAGCAGCCCGCTCAGATACCGTACGAGATCGTCGCGAACAGGCGGCGTCCGGGTTCAGGCATCCCAACTGTCCGGAAATAATCCTCCCCCGTCAGGTTGGTGAGGGCCAGATCCAGGCCAATATTGCCAGCCACTTCGAAGCGTATCCCGGCACCGAGGGTCGCGTAGCCATCCTGCCTGACAAAGCCGGTTGGCACCGATGAATCGTTGAATGCGCCGGAGAAGGCAGCATCCAGCCGCAAACCGACACGCGCGACTGGCGACCATTGTGCAGCGAAACGCCCGGTCCATTCGGGCCTGTAGCGCAGCGTGGCGCCGTCTTCTGCCTCGCTGGTCATGTGAGTGAGCGAACCAGACAGGCGGACCGGACCGGCATCGCCACGAAAAGCCAATTCGATCCCTTCGACATCTACCCGCGCACGGTTGACGTTGGTGAACAGTTCGGGATCGAAATCGATCAGATCACGGTAGACCCCACGAAAATAAACCAGCGAAGCGCCCAGCGCCCCATTGCGCGAGTTCCAGTCCGCACCCGCATCCATGGTTTCGTTACGTTCCTCCCTCAGCTCCGGGTTGGCAATCAAGGGAAAGCCCAGCGCGAACATGCTGGGCTGCTTGAAGCCGCGCGCTGGAGCCCGCGTATCGGCGCACGCTATCCGCTCGGCCATAGTGGCATCG
>CBFGON010000226.1:0-1586 GCA_965650395.1 uncultured Qipengyuania sp.
GTGCAGCTGGGGCAAGGTCGACACGGCCATGGAGCAGATGGTGTTCGCCGAGGCGACCTCGGTGCTGCCGCTGCTCGCCAGCGACGCCTGGCACCGCGGCGCCTGGCGCAACCGCGAGAAGCGCCGCTTCGCCAAGCTGTTCGAGTAGGGCAAGCCAACTGCATCGTTGCGGCTTCTGAACGAAGCGCGCAGACTGCTCGTCCGGAGGGCGGATGGCAGGTCAGCGCGCTGGGACGGCCGGATCGCGGCTCGAAAGGTCAATTCAGGCTTTCCGCGAGCGCGACTGGGCGGGAATCGCCATCGAGGTGGCCGTGGTCACGCTGGGCGTCCTGCTCGCCTTCCAGATCGACCAATGGGCGCAGGACCGGCGACAGGCGCGCGAGGAACGGCAGTTTCTCGAGAGAATGTGGCGTGAGACGGACGAAGCAATCCGCGAGAATGACTGGGTAATCAGCCTGCACGCAGTCAATCGGCGTGCCTTGATGCGGGCGCTCGCGCTGCGAAGCGATCCGCAAGCGCTGGCTGATTATCGCCTCGGCGGCTGCGGTGCGGATTCGCTGCCGGGCCTTGGCTTCAACGACACCAGCTATGAAGAACTCGGCAATTCCGGCAGGCTGAACATCGTCAGTGATCCGCAGCTGCGGATGCAGCTGCGCCGGGTCATGGCAGCCCAGGCCGACGCCGTCGCGCAACTCAATTATTCCCGCCAACGGGGAACCCGGATCCGACAGGCTCTGGAGCCTTATCTCCGGCTTGACGTAGACCGGGACGGGAAACGGTCATGCACGACCAACTGGCCCGCGCTGGTGAAGGACCCGTTGGCTGTCAATGCGGTCGTGCTCGCCGAGCGCAATCACCTCCTGATGTGGTGGAAACGTTCCTACACGCGCGATTTGCTCGCCACGGCGCATAATCGCGTTGCCTGCAGGCTCGGCAAGACAGACTGCCTCAACCGTGTCCCGCAGATTGTCGGGCGCCGGAACTTCTCGGACATCATTCCGCCGGCACTCGCGCGCAAGTTCGACGAGACCGCAAATATGTGGACGGACGAGCCCTAATCGATTGCCAAGCGAAACGAACTGACGCACCCTCTGCAGGACTGAACCTTGTGAGGGGTGTTTCATGACATACAGCCCAATTCTCGTGCCGGTCGTGGCGCTGGTCGCCTGGTCGCTGGTGATGATGGCCTGGATGGCGGTGACGCGCTTCGCGGCCTTCAAGAAGATGGGGATCAGCCTAGGGACAATTCCGCGCGGATCGCGGGGCGCCAATATGGAAGGCAGGGCGCCCGACGAGGTGATGTGGAAGTCGCACAATTACAGCCACCTGATGGAGCAGCCGACGATCTTCTACGCGATCGCGCTGACACTTGCGCTGATGGATATGGGCGGTGGAATCAACCTGTGGCTGGCCTGGGGGTATGTCGGGCTTCGCATCGTTCACAGCCTCATCCAGTCGACGGTCAATATCGTCGCCTACCGCTTCACCGTCTTCGCGCTGGCGTCATTGTGCCTGCTGGGCCTGACCGTGCACGCCGCCGCCCGGGTCCTTCACGACTGCCTCGGCTGGCATTTGTTCTAGCGGCG
>CBFGON010000227.1:0-1541 GCA_965650395.1 uncultured Qipengyuania sp.
GCGTCATGTGGGTCGCCGCGTCGAGCCATCTCCGCAACTCCCCCCCGAGGATGAAGGTGAAGCACGTGTTATCATCGTGGGCGCCGGACGTGTCGGCCGGCTTGTCGCACAGATGCTCGACACGCATGGCAAGCCCTATGTGGCAATCGATTCGGATGCTGACCTGATCGAAAGTGCCAAACGGGAAGGATATCGCGCCACATATGGCGATGCTGCGCGCGGCGACGCTCTACATCGATTGGGCGTCGAAAATGCGCTGGCGGTGGTGCTGACGATGGATGAGCCGATCCTGGCGCAGAGACTGGTTTCGAAACTGCGCCGCGAATATCCCGATTTGCTGATTGTTGCACGTGCCCGGGATATTGGCCACGCCGCCGCGCTGTATCGCGCAGGGGCGAGCCACGCTGTACCCGAAACGCTTGAAGCAACGCTTCAGCTGACCGAGGCTGTGCTGGTCGACATAGGTGTCGCGATGGGACCCGTCATCGCATCCATTCACGAGAAGCGCGACGAATTTCGGGCTCACATCGAGAAGGAAGGCGCGCTCGACTACAAGCCAAAGCTGCGGTCTAGCACTGCCGAACCGAGCCAGGCCTAACCTTCAGCGATTGCCGTGCGCACAGCTGCAATCGCGTCCTGAGCCCTTGAACCGTCCGGACCGCCGCCCTGCGCCATATCAGCACGGCCCCCGCCGCCCTTTCCGCCAAGCGCCTCTACTCCCAGACGAACCAGCTCGACCGCACTGAAGCGTTCAGTATGGTCATCTGTCACGGCCACCGCAAATGCGCCCTTGCCATCGTTGACTGCGCATATCGCGGCCACGCCCGAACCAATTCGCTTCTTCGCTTCGTCGAGCAACGGACGCAGTTCGCGCGGATCCAGACCTTCAATGACTTGGCCGGAGAACGTCACACCGCCAATATCCTCATCGGCCGAGCCTGCATCTCCGGATTTACCACCGCCCAGTGCCAGCGCCCGTTTGGCGTCGGCAAGCTCCTTCTCAAGCCGCTTGCGTTCCTCGACCAGTGCCGAAACACGGGCTGGCGCGTCGTCAGGCGAAGTCTTCAACGCCGCGGCGATAGTGCGCACTGCCTCATCGCGCCCGATCAGCCATTGACGCGCCGCCTCGCCCGTCAGAGCTTCGATCCGGCGCACACCCGAACTGACCGCACTTTCAGAAACGATCTTGAACAGGCCGATATCGCCCGTGGCGCCGACATGGGTACCGCCGCATAGTTCGACCGAATAGCTGCGACCTTCACCGCCCTTGCGGCCCATCGAGAGCACGCGGACCTCGTCTCCGTATTTCTCGCCGAACAATGCCAAGGCGCCCGCCGCGACGGCATCATCAGGCGTCATCAGCCGCGTTCCGACAGCGATATTGGCACGAATTTCGGCATTCACAGCAACTTCCACCGCCGCAATGTCTTCTTCACTGAGCGGTTTGGGATGCGAGAAATCGAAGCGAAAGCGGTCGTCGGAAACGAGCGAGCCTTTCTGCGTTACATGCCCGCCAAGCCGATTGCGCAAAGCCGCATGAA
>CBFGON010000228.1:0-1528 GCA_965650395.1 uncultured Qipengyuania sp.
GCGAAGCGCGGCTGGATGAAGCCCTGGCCAGCGCCATGCGGATCAAGCCATTGCGCCATGAATTTGCGATCGGCGAGGGCAGCGCCCCCGCCGTATCGCGTCACATGTCGATGACCGGCGGCTAGCCCTTCGCCCGTTTGAACGCTTCGAGCGTGAAGGCGATATCATCCTCGCTCAGCGCCGAGGACATCTGCGTGCGGATGCGCGCCTTGCCCTGCGGCACCACGGGATAGGAGAAGGCGGTGACATAGACCCCTTCGGCCATCGCGCGGGTGGCAAAATTCTTGGCCTTTTCGGCTTCGTAGAACATGATCGGGATGATCGGATGATCACCGGGGATCAGGTCAAACCCAAGCTCCTCCAGCCCCTTGCGGAACAGGCGGGTGTTGGTCTTGAGCTTCTCCAGCGTCGCGCCTTCTTCCACGATATCGAGCGCGGCAAGGCTGCCCGCCACCACCGGCGGCGCAACGGTGTTCGAGAACAGATAGGGCCGCGAACGCTGGCGCAGGATTTCGACGATTTCCTTCTTGGCGGAGGTATAGCCGCCGCTCGCCCCGCCCATCGCCTTGCCCAGCGTGCCGGTGGTGATGTCCACCCGGTCGATGCAGCCGCGATATTCATGCGTGCCGCGCCCGGTTGCGCCAAGGAAGCCGGTGGCGTGGCAATCGTCAAAATGGACCAGCGCGCCATATTGTTCGGCCAGATCGCAGATTGTGTCGAGCTGGGCGATATGCCCGTCCATCGAGAACACGCCATCGGTGGTGATCAGCTTGAAGCGCGCACCCGCCGCATCGGCAGCCTGCAATTGCGCCTCCAGATCGGCCATGTCGTTGTTCTTGTAGCGATAGCGCTGCGCTTTGCTGAGGCGGATGCCGTCGATGATGCTGGCGTGGTTGAGCTCGTCCGAGATCACCGCATCTTCCGCACCGAGCAAGGTTTCGAACAACCCGCCATTGGCATCGAAGCACGAAGGGTAGAGGATCGTGTCCTCCATCCCGAGGAACTTCGACAGCCTGGCCTCCAGCTCCTTGTGCCGGTCCTGCGTGCCGCAGATAAACCGCACCGAAGCCATGCCGAAACCGCGATCGTCGAGCGCGGCGTGGGCCGCTTCCACCACGCGCGGATGGTTGGCGAGGCCGAGGTAGTTATTGGCGCACAGATTGATCACGTCGCGCCCGTCGACCACGACATGCGCCGATTGCTGCGAGGCGATCTTGCGTTCTTCCTTGTAAAGATTGTCCGCGCGGATGCCGTCCAGTTGGGCCTGGAGATGCTGCTGATAATTGCCGTACATCGCGCTCAAACCTCCCAGTTCAGGACGACTTTGGACGCTTCGCCCGAAAGCATGGCGGCAAAGCCTTCCTCGAATTTCTCGGCCGGGAGGCGGTGCGAGATGATCGGGTTTAAGTCGAGCCCACCCTGGATCATCATCTGCATCTTGTACCAGGTCTCGAAGATCTCGCGCCCGTAAATGCCCTTCAGCGTCAGCATGTTGAAGATGACCTTGTGCCAGTCGATCCGCACGTCG
>CBFGON010000229.1:0-1522 GCA_965650395.1 uncultured Qipengyuania sp.
GCCCCTCGTCGCCGCGTCGCTGGTGCGGGCGCTGCTTGCGGGGGCAAGGCTGCCCGCAATCACCTTCGTACCCGATCGTGAATGGAACCGGCAGGACGCGCCGGGCACGATGGGCGACGAGCGCGATCTGGCGCGTCTTGCCGCGCAGGCACATCCGCAGATCGACTGGCATCTGGCGAGCAACGACATTCCGCCCTTCGATCATCGCGCGCGCGAGATCTTCGCTGCAGGAGAGACATTCGCACCCGGCCTCGCCAATGTCGCCATGTACCATCGCGTGTACGAGAAGGCACAATCGCTGGGCTGCGACAGCCTGCTGACGGCAGATTTCGGCAATATGACCTTCAGCGAATCCGGCTATTGCGCCTATACGCAATACGCGCTTTCGGGCGAATGGAGGCAGCTGGTGCGCCTGTTGCGCAATCGCCCCGGCGACAGCAGGCCGATGTGGCGCAAGCTGCTCGCCATGAGCGTGCTGCCCTTTCTGCCCACACGCTGGCGCGGCTGGCTGCGGCGGAAGATCCACCCGGCCCGCGCCGATATGGTCGCCCTGCTCACTGCGCTTTCACCGGGCGCGCGCGCCGCGCAGGCCCTGCGGGCGGCGAAGCGAGGGACAGGCTCGGCATGGGCAGATTTCACCTGCGACCTCACCCGCAAGCAGACCGTCGCGCGCGATTTCCGCGACGCCGACGGGCCGGGGCGGGACATCGATCTGGCATTCGAACAGCTCTACAATCTGCGCAAGCGCGATGTGACGACCTATCGCCCGCTGGTCGAATTCTGCATGGGCCTGCCTGCACGGGCCTTCGCCTGGGACGGTCTCGACCGGCGTCTGGCGCGGTTGATGGGGCGCAGGCGTGTGCCCGATGCCATCCGTGTCAACCGGCTGCACGGGCAGCACAATGCAGACTGGCATGCCCGGCTGACACGCGAGCGTGATACGCTGGCTCAAGCCTTGCTCGGCGCGCGCACGCATCCCTTTCTCGGTCAGTCGCTGGACATCGAACGGCTTTCACAACTGCTGGAAGACTGGCCCGACGCACCCGATTTCAGCTGGGAGCAGGATTGGCCCCGCATGCTCGCTTTGCCGCGCGCATTGCTGGCGGCGCGTTTCATCGGCTATCTCGAGAACCGCAATGATCTCTAGCTTGCGCGATATCGGCGGGCGGTCGAATTTCGTCCGGCTGGGCCTGTTGACGCTGATCGTGGCGGCAAGCGAGGGGCTGGGTTTCGTGCTGCTGGTTCCCCTGCTGGGTGCGCTGGGCGGAAAGGCTCCCGATCTGCCGGGGGGGCTGGCTCTGCCGGCCCTGTCGCTCCCTGCCTTGCTGGGCGTATTCGTGCTGCTGGTAACGATCCGCGCACTGGCCGAAATCCACCGCCGCCTGGCCCTGCACGACCTACGCGTGCGGGTGGTCGACGGGTTGCGCCTGAAGGCGGTCAAGGCATTACTTGGCGCTCGTATGCGCTGGCTCAATACGCTGGCCGAAGGCGAGGCCGAGGCATTGCTGGTCTCCGACATCAA